>DBFAZJ010000267.1:0-2270 GCA_048244295.1 Collinsella sp. | reverse complement strand
GCCTTTGAGATTCCGCTGACGTCCGGATACGCTTCGATCTCCCTTGAATTTTCAGACAGCATATGGTATAAGGTAATTGGTTTTCCGTTAGGAAGGCTTCCAAGTGCCGGGGACGTTTTCCCCGGCTTTTTTCTTATCCAGGAGAACAATGCGAGAACTCAGCATCTTCGTCGACGAGTCGGGAAGCGACGGTCTCTCCGACCGCCACTACCTGCTTACCGTCGTCATGCACGACCAATCCGAGAGCATCGCGGATTCGATCGCGGCATATGAGGGCGCCCTTCGCGCCAAGGGGCTCCCGGACATACCCTTCCATGCGTCGCCGCTCATGAACGGCAAGGACCAGTACTCGGGGCTCGACTTGAGGACGCGCAAGATGTTGCTCGGCTCGTTCCGAGTCTTCTTCCGCCACATGCCCGTGAGGTACCACACCTTTGCATACGCGACCAAGCAGTTCGCCTCGCTCGACAAGCTCGCGGGGACGATGCGAAGGGACCTCGTGAACTTCCTCTTCGACAACCTCGCGGAGCTGCAATCCTACGATATGGTCAAGGTCTATTACGACAACGGCCAGCATTCTATCGCCGAGTCGCTCCATCGCGCGGTCGAGTACGCGCTCTCGAAGGACGCCGTCGTCTACCGATCGGCGCAGCCCTCCGAGTACCGGCTTTCGCAGGCGGCGGACTACATCTGCACCATGGAACTCACGGCGATCAAATACGCGGAGCATACAGCCACCGCGACGGACGAGAAGTTCTTCGGCAAATGGTCCGATTTCAAGAAGGGCATATTTAAGGAGACACGCAAGAAGTTTCTCTAGAAAGACGGCTCGCCATCGGGGAACGGTTTCCCACAGGGGGCTCGCTGCGCGGGAGGGGCTCTTGACGGCATCGCTGTGGGTAAGTACCGGGAGCTCGAGGAGATAACCGCCGAAGAGGCTACAGCGATCATCGGAAAGTGCGAAGAAGAAATGGCCCCAAAGGAAGAAACCCAAGAATCCGAGAAGCGTCCCCAAATGGGAGCGCTTCTTCGGAGACGCTAGCTCGCCCTGCCGTCAGATGCCCCGGGCAAACCCAGCTACGGCCTTTTCGGCACGTGCAGCAGCTTAGCCCCGCAGGAAGAGCAGAACGCTGCTTCACCGGACGCCTTGACACCGCAATAGGGGCAGAAAGCCGCGCGCACTATGCGGTCCGTCGGCGTCCAAGACCTAATCCTCTTGGCGGTCGGTCTGCCACGCGTTCGGCTATGCCCGAGCCGTCGTTAGAGCTCGCTACGGTGTAGTCGCTCGTGAGGTGGCCCTTGTAGTCGAAGTCGATCACGAACTTCCACGAACTGATGCCGCTGAGCGAAGCGACGGTCCCGTAAACCTTGTGCCCGTTCACGGAAAGGGACTCGAGCCTTTTGACGGATCACCCCGTAGCCTCGACGATCTCCTCGAACCCCTCCTGGGTCACATCGTCCCTGAAACACTCGCTCGCACGGTCCCACTCGGCTTTTGCCTTGACCTTCTCGAGCTCGATCTTCCGCTTATCCTGCCTATCGCATGCGAACAGTATGATGCCGAGAAAAGCAAAAGCGGGAAATAGGGTCGTCAGGATGTTGACCAAAGATTCCGTTCAAGGTCCCCCTAAACAAGCCCAGCGCCGTGGGCAAGAAGAAACAGCGCGACGTGGAGGATGATGAAGGCAGGCAGCCCCACCGCGAAATACCACTTGGACGTCTTATGGTGGGCGACGCGCATCCCGGCGATGCCTCCAAGGGCCCCTCCCGCGAGCGAGAGACCAAGCAAGGTGGCTTCGGGGAACCTGCTGCCGCGGTCAATCGCCCTCTTCTTGTCCAGGCAAAAAACGGCGAACGTGATGACGTTGATGGCGAGAAGGTATGCACCGAGAGCGACGATGACGGGCGCGTTGAACGAAGCGCCCGGTTCCAGATCGACGACGATGACTCCGGCCCAAACGAGCACGACAAGCACCCACACAATCAAGAAGACTATGGCGCTGAACCACCAGGCGATGTTGTGCTTGTTCATGTGGTTCCTGGTGAAGATCATAAGGGCAAGGAGCATCCCCAGGGCGCCGCCCGCTACGGCGAACAGGGTCAAGATCCTGCCGTCCATGAGGCCGGTATCTGTTTATGTTCAATGGTTTTAAGACCGGTTGAGCGTTTGGTTTTTAGTCCGAAAGAGCGGTAGGAATTAGTCCATTTCATCGTTGATGGAAAACAAGTGACACCGGTCTGTCGTTATCGATTAGTTTCCCGAGTTGAAA
>DBFAZJ010000266.1:0-7456 GCA_048244295.1 Collinsella sp. | reverse complement strand
GTTTTTTTCGCCCGTCGCCATCGCCACCTGTGAGATAGTCGAAAAAATCCTGATTCCACTTACCGACGTCATATGGTTCAAGCGAGCCGCCGATGCTGCTTGAGAGCTCGATGGGGTCAATCATCTTCCGTCCGGTGCCGCCGAGCACAAAAAGCCTCGCGGGATATCCAAGTTTTGAAGGAGATCCAGGAGCGCGAAAAGCATGGTTGTAGGCTCCGCAAGCCTTATCCACCTTGAATCGGTTCTTAGGCAGACGCTCATCGAAATAGCTGTAGAGACGCTTGATGAAGCGGTCGTACTTAGCTCGGCGGGGTGCCGTCTTGGACAGCAACGGGATGGACTGACCGAACACGTACCAAAGCTGAATTCCGGTACCGGACAACATGAGATAGTTCGGCATGAGGTCTGGATGGCTGTTCAGAAACTCGAAAAGACTATCCATAACCCACTTGGCCCCGTAATGCTGGCCCTTATCGTCCTCAACGCGGTCAATGTCGACACAGACGCCGTTAATGTTCGTCATGGCATTCTTCTTCGACACGGAAAAGGTCTTTCCGTCCTTACGGGTTGGCTCCCAAAAGTGACCAAGGTAGATAAAGGACGTCTCATCCTTAACGGCACCAATAAACTCGGAGTAGTCCTCATAGACCTGGTATGGATGGCGCCTGTCTCGATGGTTGACGAGTATGGGAACAGCAGGCTCGGGAGGACAAAGCGGAGAGCTGAACTCAACGCCATAAAGGTCGCTATAAAACTGATGGATAGTCGGTTTGTCAGGGAGGCCAAGCAGGCTGTACTCATTGCCATCATCGTCATAGACATAGGTTCGATCTTGACCAACCGCATCCCATTCACTCCGAGCACGTTCGGTCAGGGCATCGTCCAACCAGTCAGCCTTGATCTCAGACCATCCAGGCTGGGAGAGAACCACGTCGGCCTGCTCAGACTGATAAGCGCGTCCAGCCTCTTCCTCCTCGATGGACTCCCGCTTCTGCTGCTCCGTAAAGAAAAGCTCGAGTGCAGCCCTCAGGTCGGGATCCATCGCATCGAAGTCGGAGGGGCGCACAGTGTAGGTCGCTTTGTCAGGGTGAACGCGAGCCATCCCATCCCTCTCCCCTTGACCCCTCACCGAGTCCATATTGTGGGGTGTAAATTGAACAATAACAGAAGTGTACCACTTCGAAAAAAGTGAGGGGGTCAGACATTTATCTGACCCCCTCACTACACATCGTTTAGCTAGTTAAGTACGGCCTTGTGTCTACCGTCTTCTTCTCGGCGGGTTCTGCTCGAATACGGCTCGATACAGATGTCTCTGGATACCCGCTAGTGGTGCTTATCCTGCGGTTTTATTTGTATATAGCTCATCTATATAGGATTGGAGCGGCGAGGGCACCGGGTTGTACTCAAACCTATCTCTGGCGTCCATGTGCGCGAGCCTGCGCTCCGCCATAGCACGGATCTCGGCACGGTCTGAGCGCTCCTGTGCCTCGGCCTCGGAGACGCTCATGGCATCGTAGTAGGCTCTGAGATCGACCGTGGCGGTCCTTGTCGGTTTGCCCTTCCGGCTACCGCCGCCAGCCGATAGAGAGCGGTTCAGCATGGCTTCTGTGTTGGCAATCAGCGCCGCGCGCTTCAGCCTATCAACGGCATCGCGGTCATGAAGCGAGAATGGCTTGGCAGCGGGATCTGCCATAGCGTCGAGAACGGCCTCGAGTTCGTCGCGGCCCATTTTCGCGATGGCAAATTGCCAGTCAAGCAGCTCGAGCTCGGTCATGACTAGTCCCTAGTCTTGATGGCCACGAAATAACCAATGGCGCCGCACACAGCCATGGACAGCAGCAACGCCGCCCAGCCCCAGGCGCCCAGCCACTCGGCCCCGGCCTTCATCTGAGTCCACATGAAACCAACGGCCACCAGGAAGACGATCAGACACGCGACACAGGTCACGACGCAGCACGTAACCGTCGCCGCGATCATCGACTTACGTGCCCCCTCAAGCTCGTCGACAGCCTGCTTGGCGCTCGCCTGGCTGCTCTCGACGGCCCTTTTAGCCGCCCGCTCCACGTCCCGCAGGCACTCAACCGTGCGGGCCTCCACGGCCTTGTAGACGACGCTTGAGGCATCCTCGGCACGCTCGGCCGCACCAATCACGGCCTCACTCATATCGCGCATGGTGTCGGTGTTCTCGACCAGCGCGCCGTGCATCTCTTTGGCAATACCAGCGATGCTGTGCATGTCTTTGGCCACGCGCAGCTGATCGCGCGCCGCCTGCTCCTTGAGGTCCGCCGAGGTGTTGAGGCTGTCGGCCATAACCGCTAGGTTGTCCTGGCTTAGGTTGTCGAAAGTACCCATGATTTGAACTCCGTTTCTAGTGGTGGATACCGTTTTCGTTTTCGAGCTCGATCTCGACCGTGAGCGGCTTCTGGACCTTCGCAGTCTTCTGGGCCTGCTCGCGCACAATCTTGTCGCGCTGTTGGGCGGTCATGGCCTTGAGCTGCGCGGCGGTAATCGGTCGCCCGACCTCCTTGCTCATGGTCACGAGCTGCCGCAGCGGACGGCCCATCTGGGCTCCCGTGACGGTATGCCCGTCCTGCGTGAATTTGAGGTCGCCGCGACCGTCGACGTAATCCATGGCCACGCCGCGTTTCGCGAGGGCATCGGCAAGATCGTTGAAGTGGTTATCGCTGCGCCGCGCGAACACCTGCTGGATCTCGGCCTCGACGGTTTGGGCGATGGAGATATCAAACTTGACGCCCATGGCCATACCGCGCTTGCGCGCCGCCGTGGCACGCATGAGGCCCGTGTGCCGGGCGATGAAGGCGCGGCGGCGCTGGGTGACGGCGTCGGTCTTCTGCGCCCACCATGCGCTCGCGCGATCCTTGAGGCGGCGCAGCTCGTCGATTACGCGGTCGATGGCGCTGTTCGTCCGGCGCACCTCGACGTTCATGGCCACGCGCTCGGGCGTGGGCCGCTGCCCCTCGTGGACGGTCGGGATGTACTCGATTTTGCGGTCCTCGAAGGATCGATGGTCGATCGTCACGGCAACCTCGTTGCGCTTGGCAGCATGCTCGGCGAGGCGCTTGTTGGCGATGCTTGCCCAAGACGCACGGACGCTCTTGAGCTCGGCCTTCTCGGCGTCAAATGCTTTTGTTCCGTCCATCTTGGCGGTAACGGCGACCGGCGTTTTCGTCTTTCGGTCATCTTTGGTGAGCCCCTGGGATTCCGCCTGGGACATAGTCCGGCGCTCCCCGTCCTTGAAGTTGTAGACCTTCTCGATGCCCTCGGCCTTGGCCGCTTTCCAGTCCTTGGCGGCGACCATGATGTCACTGCCGTCTGGACGGCGGCACAGGTAGACCTTGGTTGACTTCTGCGCCTTTGGTCGCTCGAAGCCCTCGGCACCGAGATTGAGGGCGCTCACGAGAACGTGAGCGTGCGGGTTGCCGTCGCCGCTGTCGTGTATCGCCCAATCGCAGGCCTTGTTTTTGAACAGGTTGCAGAAATCGAGAACGCAGGCGCGTTGCTCGTCCAAGTCGAGCTCGCGGGGAAGAGCGAACTCATAGCGCTTGGCCACGAGTTCATTGCCGCCGTCATATGCGCGCCGTGCCTCGTTCCAGAGACTCTGACGGTCCCAGGCGGGCGCACCCTCGGGAAGGACGATACCGGTATCGGCGATGCGCTCGGCGCGCGCGTAGCGCTTGAGCTCGCCCGTGGCCTCGTCGCGCAATGTCTCGCCGGACTGGTAGGCAGCGGATGCGATGGCAGACGAGCCGCGCGCAGGGGCGATGCCACGTGCGTTGAGGTGGTAGATGGCCATGGCGTCTGCCTCCTTCCGGCAAGCGAGTGAAACGAGCGCGCAGCGATACCACGCGCACCGTGAGCCATTGAGGCGAACGGGCACGGTATCGCGGAGCGCAAGGGAGCCTTGGCGACCGCGCAGGCGCAGCCAATCGTAAGCCGCCCAAGGCGAACGGTTGGCGCTGTGCCGGAGAGGCAAGGAGCGCGAGCGACGCGCAGCGACCGCAGGGAGCGTAGAGGCTCGCCGCCTAGGCGCGCACGCAATGTCTCTCTCACGCAGCGCCGCAGGCGCGAGTAAGTGAGACTAAGTGCGCCCTTAACTAACGTTAAGGGAATGATACCCAGTTGTAACGGGTACAATCAAATCAAGTAAAAACGCAGTTGAAAGGCACGACATGGAACTTGAAAGCAAGGCATATCCGGGAATGACGGAGCCGCCAAGGCCGGCGATTTCGGCGCACGCCGATACGCAGCCTGCGAAACCAAAGCGCAAGCGCGTCAAGAAGACACTTGAACAGCAGGTCGCCGAGGCCGAGGAGCGCTTGAAGAAACTCAAGGCGAAGCAGCGAAACGAGGAGCGGGCCAAGCGCAACCACCGCCTCATCGCGAGCGCGGCCACCATCGAGGCCGAGGCCGGCCATATCGAGCTTGACGAGCGAATCGCCGCATGGCTCGGGCGAGTCCTCGCCAACGAGATCGCCAACAAACCTGAAGGCGAGATCGCTCGATACATCGCATGGCGCGACGGAAAGGACAGCAAGCGGTGAATATCAAATTTGTATACGCCGACCGCATCGACACGTGGGACACCCGCGCCGACGGATCGGCATCGACGTCGCACGCCGTGCTTCGCGTGAACGGCCAGCACCTAGAGTTGTGGAGCAAGCTCCGTTTTGACGAGGACTACAACCCCGAAGACGGCGTCGCCAAAAAACAACGCCAGGAGTCTGGCAAGGCAGAATCTATCCTACGTATCAATGCGGCCGACGCACCACAGGATCTCATCGGCTGGTGTGCCATCGCACACGACGAACTAGGGTTGCTTAGACTCGACGTCGACGGCGAGACGTTCTACAGGTACGAAGAGCCAGACGAGAGTGACGAGGCGACTTACGAGTACGACGGGCAAAAAGATGGGGAGAACGTGTTCGATGTGTTCGACGTATCCGACACGGTCACCTACGACCATATGCACCCGTCCACAGCCGCATTGAAAGCCGCGGTGAATAGATATCCCGCAACGCTATGAGACCGAATAGCAAACAAAACGCCGCGCCGGGCCGCTTAAAGGCCCGGCGCTTTTGCAAATTGCCGTCCTATTCGCCTTATCTAGATTTCGGACCACAAATCAAGGACGGTTGCATCTTGGCGAACTGTGGCCAAGTAGTCGCAGTAATCGTAAGCGTCGTCTGATTCTTTCATCACGGCGATCAGCTCACCGCTGCGCGCATCAACTACCGCATGTCGAAATCCTGCCGCCTGGCGCATCATGCGATTTCGCTGTCGCTCGATCTGGATGGCATCCAGCAGCAGGTCGCCATCCTCGTTAGTCATCGGATCCAGCTCCCAAAAGTTTCATGGCCATGCGACCGCGTTTCCACCATGGAGTCGCAGCTATCACCTGTTGACGTTCCGCAATGCCGGCAAGTCTGCCGGCAAGTTCAACGGCTTTCCCGTTTGATTCGGAAAGCTGCCCCCGCAGAGACTCGACCTCTCGAGCATGGGACGCTCTCTCATCATCAAGCTCAGACCTAAGACGATCGCACTCCGCTTTGAGATCAGCAATCCGTTCATTAAGCATGGAGACAACAGCGTCGGAGGTTGTCACGCCGTCTTCCTTCGGGACCACCGTCTGCGGAATGCTTTTTCCTACTGCATCAGCGATGGCCGAGACGGCAAATTCATCGAGAACATCAGTCTTTCCGACCCGTTTAACATGGTCAGCCAGCTCAAGCTTGGCGATATAGTTGACGATTGTTTGCTTGGCCACGCCGAGCTGTTCGGCTACCTCGCGCTTCGTTGCACCCATGTTTGTCCTTGGTCGGTGTTATCCTGAAATGGTCAATTTTTGGTCGGTTTTCACCATCTACCAGCAATTTTATCATTTAGTCGTTGTTAGTTCGACAACTACCGACCAATTGTCGAGCATGTTTTTCAAAATAGTCGACTAAATATTCGATGTATTCGATTGGATTTTTGGAAAGTGCCTTACACATTCATCGATCTTTTTGCCGGCATCGGAGGCCTGCGCCTCGCAATGGAATCGACGGCGGTGAGAAACAGCTCGATCTTCACGGCAAACAGTCTAGAGTTCGAGGAACAAGTTCGAACCGAGGGGAACAAACGACCTGGCTTCGTTTTCCCGTCGGGAGCCGCCTACCACGACCTGTCGTTCCCAACCGACAAGCTGATAATTCTCGCCGCCAAGACGACATGCAAGGACCGTTGGCGCCAGATTTTAAGTGAGGCTGACCGCAATAAGGGACGCACGCACTTCTTGGTCACTCTGCAGCAGGGAAACACGGAAAAACAGCTTGAGGAAATGCTGGCAGACCATGTTCAGCTTGTCGTGCCGAAACAGTACATCAAAGCCTATCCGCCGGCCTATCGGAATAGCATCTGGCCCCTGAAAAAGTTCATTGCATACGCAAAGGAAACAGCAGCATAGAAGCCTAAAACGGATTATGGTTGCCTGTCCTCACATCAGCGATGCCGGCAGCCTCACATGCGGTCGGCCAATATTTCGTCACAGTTGTTCTCGACATGGCCAAATCTTTGCAAGCGGATCGTTTAGACGCAAGGGGATTATCAGCAAGATAGCAAGTCAAACGTGCAAGCGATGATTCCCGCCGCACCTTTGCGGCGCACGTTCGGCTCTTTCCAGATGCGAGCCTTCGGTTCTCGCGCGCGGTGTTGACTACCGGCGTCAGCGTTCCGTCATCGGCCTCGACAGTCCAATCTCCCCAAAGATGATCGCGGCGATTTCTTCCGTTACGCCTAGCGGAAGGACCATAGGACCAGCCAACGATATCCTCGACCATCCATCTCGGCCTCAGGCAACCAATGGGGTTGTAGCCAAGCATTGCAGACTTGATATCTTTGGTCGTGATGGGCTTCCCATCCGTCGGCGACGGCTTGCGACCCCATTCGCTGTCCATAAGCGACTCAAAGTCGTGCTGAAGCGCTGATTTTGACACGCTGCAATTGTAGGCAAGGCCTGCCAAGACAAACATCGACATGTATCGGGAACCAGGTTTCGTTTCCTCGTAAATTCGCCTGAGCGTGTAGTCATAAAGACCCCTGTTTCGCGGGCTGAGATGGATCCTACGACCATTACTCGTCTCGACGTAACCACCACTCTCCCGATAGTGCAAAACCCTCGTAAAAAGGCTCTCAGCGTGTTTGATGGCGGCATCAGCTTGGGCAATCGTCATGTCACCAGCCTTGTCGAAAATCTCATTCTCGATGCAGCCCATTTCATGCAGCTTCCCGATGTATTCGAGCTGTTTCTCACTCGCCGGTTTTTTTCGCCCGTCGCCATCGCCACCTGTGAGATAGTCGAAAAAATCCTGATTCCACTTACCGACGTCATATGGTTCAAGCGAGCCGCCGATGCTGCTTGAGAGCTCGATGGGGTCAATCATCTTCCGTCCGGTGCCGC
>DBFAZJ010000265.1:0-13121 GCA_048244295.1 Collinsella sp. | reverse complement strand
GGGGGGGGGGGTACGGGGGGGGGGAAAGGTGTTGAAAAATGGGGCGGTTCCCCATATTATTGATGACGTCGACAGGCGGGGTGGTTCCCCGCGTACGTGCCATCTGAGTAACCGAGGGGAGGGCGCACATGGGAATGACGGGTGCATACGAGCGCAATCTCGATGCAAAAGGTCGTCTGTCCCTGCCTGCACCCCTTCGCGAGGAGCTTGGAGAGCACGTTCGCGTGTTCAAAGCCCTGGATGTCGATGCTCTGTACGTGTTCTCTGCCGAGGCCTTCGATAAGTGGGTCGAAGGACTCTTCGCGGGTCGTGAGGGCCACGAGGGTTTTAACCCGCGTGACATCAACGACCAGAAGCTCATGAGGGCGATCAACAAGCGCACCACGTCGATGGATGTGGACAGCGCAGGTCGTATCGGTCTTTCTGAGTCTCTCCGCAAGCAGGCGAACCTCGACCGCGAGGTCACGGTTGTGGGCAACTACGACCACCTTGAGGTTTGGGACCGCGCTACGGCCGATGAGGACGATGACGACGAGGCCCTGCTGGACCTCTTCTTTTCGTAAGGGCAAGGCACGAGTAACGGATGGAGCGTGGGATCTTGACACAAGAATATCGGCATGAACCTGTCATGCTCGGCGAAGTGCTTGAGTCGCTGCAGCTAAAGAGCGGCTCCGTCGTCTGCGACTGCACCCTTGGCGGTGCCGGCCATTCGGTAAAGATGGCCGCGCAGGTGGGGGAGACCGGCCTTTTGCTCGGCGTCGATCAGGACGACATGGCCCTCGAGGCCGCTGGCGCCCGTCTGGACCGCGAGGTTCCCGGCGTACCGCACCAGCTGCTGAAGGGCAACTTCGGCGACTTGGACGAGCTGCTTTGCTCGGCCGAGGTGCCCGGGGTCGATGGCTTCCTGTTCGACTTGGGCGTTTCGTCGCCGCAACTCGATATCCCTGGCAGGGGCTTTTCGTACAACGAGGACGCCCCATTGGACATGCGGATGGATCCGGGTAACAACACCTTAAACGCAGCTGAGGTCATCAACACCTATAACGAACACGACCTCGCCCGGATTCTACGCGTCTACGGCGAAGAGAAGTTCGCCTCGCAGATCGCGCGTGAGATCGTGCGCCGCCGCGAGCATGAGCCGATCGAAACCACCGGTCAGTTTGTCGAGATCATCAAGGCTGGTATCCCCGCTGCCGCTCGTCGGCATGGCGGACACCCAGCCAAGAAGAGTTTCCAGGCCATTCGCATCGAGGTCAATCACGAACTCGATGTGCTCGAGCGAGGGCTTGACGCCGCCACAAGGTGGCTCAACCCGGGCGGACGCATCTGCGTTATCTCGTATCACTCGCTCGAGGACCGTATCGTAAAGAACCACTTTAAGGAGATGAGCCAGGGGTGCACGTGTCCGCCGGAGATTCCGGTGTGTGTGTGCGGCAACGTGCCGATACTCAAGGTCATCACCCGCAAACCCTTGGTTGCCCAACCCGATGAGGTTGCGCGCAACCCTCGGGCGAGATCAGCCAAGATCCGCGTGGCGCAGCGTCTGTAGACGCGACCGCGCGATATTGGACCTCCCGCTCGTACCACAAACGAAGCTTAAACACACTACCAACGTACTCGGGATGGGAGGCGGCATATCATGGGCTACAACACCTCAAACGCAGCACTCGCCTATGATATGAACGCCATGCCCGCCTATCGTGAGGCACCGCAGGCTCCCGTTGCTCCCCGCGAGCAGCGCACGCCGCGCTTTGATGTCTACACGGGCGCGGGCCGTCAGGCAAACCAGGCGGTAAGCCCGGTTTTCATGAGCGTTCTTAAAACGTTTTGCATCATTGCGGCCATCTTCATGACGATCGGTGTCGCCCGCGTGGCGCTCGCCGGCGTTACGGCCCAGGTGCTCAACAGCAACGCCGCGCTTACCAACACGCTCGAGAAGGCGACCGACGAGAGCTCCGACCTGGAGGTCATGCATTCGGTCTATGGTGCCGACACGCGCATTCGCGACCTTGCGGGCGCTTATGGCATGGTGGAGCCCAGCGAGAGCGTTACACTTGATTTTTCGCAGGATGCAGCCGCGGGCGCTAGCTCGACCGCGACCGCTCAGTAACAAGACGGTAGCTGAGTATGACAAATGACTATCGCCGCGGCTCCGACGGGGGTCGCGGTTCTGGACGTCCCTCATCGCGGGGACGTTCTGGTTATCAAGGAACGGGTCGGCCATCTTACAACGCGAGGCCGTCCTATGACAACGACCCTGCGTCGCGTCTCCGTGGCTCGAGTGGTCCTCAAATGCATAACACCAGACCGCGCAAGAGCTCGTCGACCGAATGGCTCACGGGCACGCCGCTGCCCCGTCGCAAGGCCGTTATGGGCTTTATCGGGCTTGGCTTGGGTTTGGGCGTCCTTCGCCTTGCCGACTATCAAATCGTGGAAGCCGATAAGTTGCGCGACCGCGCCGATGCACGTCGCTTGCTTGCGCAGACGCTGTATGCCAAGCGCGGTACCATCTACGACCGTAACGGCAACGTGCTGACGTCGTCGGTCGAATGCCGCAACATCGCCGTGAATCCTCAGCTTATCGAGGACGTTGACAAGACGGTGTCAGCGCTGGTCAAAGCTACGGGAATCGATAAAAAGACCTGTCGCGAGCTCGTTGAGTCGGATGGCACCTGGGTGTATATCAAACGTCAGGTGGACGAGGATGATGTCGCGGCGCTGGAGAAGAAGAACCTGCCAGGCGTGCTCTTTGAGCAGGCCATGAAGCGCGTGTACCCCTACGGCAACCTGGCGTCGCAGGTGCTTGGCGTGGTAAACGTGGACAACGACGGTCTGACGGGCCTCGAAAAACAGTACAACAAGCTTTTGACCGGAACCAACGGTTCGCTGGTGCGCGAGCGTGCGAGGGACGGTAGCTATATCGCGGGCGGCGCCTATAAAAAGGTGGCGGCGGTTGACGGCGTGGACATCGTGACGACGCTCGATGTCAATATCCAGCGTGCCGCCGAGGACGCCCTGGCCGAGGCGGTCGAAAAGACCAAGGCCAAGAATGGCTCGGCCCTGGTCACCGATCCCACGACGGGCGAGATTCTGGCGGCATGCTCGTATCCGACATATGACCAGACCGATCTGGAAAACGCCAAGACCGAGGACATGAACTTGCGCCTGATTACCGATGCCTACGAGCCCGGCTCGGTCTTTAAGACGCTCGTGGCCGGTGCCGGCTTCGACTTGGGCGCCGTGCGTTCGAGCACGTCGTTTGAGGTGCCGGCGAGCATTAAGGTTGGCGACGACACCGTTACCGACGCCGATAAGCGCGACTACACCATGACCATGGACGTGCGCGAGATGATGCGCCGTTCGTCCAATGTGGGCTTTGTCCTGGTGGGACGCAAAATCGGTGCCGATGATTTTGCCACCTATGTGGACAAGTGGGGTATCGGTCATAGCTCCGGTGTCGATTTTCCGGGTGAGAGCCTGGGCATCGTCAAAGAGCGCGACCAGTACGACGGCGCCACGCTGGGCTCGATGAGCTTTGGCCAGGCGCTGTCCGTCTCGCCGATTGAGGTCGCACGTGCCGTGGGCGGCATCGCGAACGGCGGCGTGATGATGACTCCGCACTTCTATAAGTCCAGCAAGGGCGATGAGAAGGACTGGGGCGAAGGCGAGCGTGCGATTTCGGAGGACGCTGCCGCCCAGGTGACATCGTGCATGCAGACGGTCGTGTCCGAAGGCACGGGCGTTGGCGGTGCAGTCGATGGCTATGACGTGGCGGGCAAGACCGGTACGGCCGAGCGTGCTGACGAGAACGGCGGTTACCTCAAGGAGAACTACATGTCGTCCTTTATGGGCTTTGCGCCGGCGCAATCGCCCAAGGTGCTGTGCTATATCACACTCGATGGAACGCCGAGCGGCTCGGATGCCGCCGCGGTGCCATTCCAGTCCATTATGGCCAACGCGCTCGACGTGCTGGGTATCCCGCGCACGAAGTAGGGGGTTACAATCTTGAGCGTGGTCTGCCGTTTGATCTGAAGGGTGTTCACATGCCCTGCACCACGCGCGCATGGCACTGGGATACAATACGCCGATAGCATTATTAGGTTTACAGGGGAGCTGCAATGATAGAGATCGCCGTCAACAACCTCGCGGCCTCAACGGGGGCCCGAACCGTGACGGAAGAAGTCGATCGGGTATGCCGCGGGTGCGTTATCGACTCGCGTCAGGTCGAGGAGGGGACGATCTTTGTCGCCTTCCCCGGCGAAAAGGTCGACGGCAATGATTTTGCCTCCCGTGCCATCGAGTCGGGTGCCGGTGCCGTCGTGATGACGCGCGAACCCGATGCCGAGCTGGTTTCGCTGGCGCAGGACAAGGGATGCGCCATCTTGCTGACCGACGACCCCGAGGAGTTCTTGCTGCGTCTGGCGCATGTATATCGCTTGGAGCTTGGCTGCCTGGTCGTCGGCATTACCGGTTCGATTGGCAAGACGACGACCAAGGACGTGCTCGCCGCCGTGCTCGCCAAGCGTTATCGCGTCTGGGCCACGAAGGGCAATTTCAACAACTTGATCGGCATGCCGCTCACGGTGCTTTCCGCTCCGGCCGATACCGAGGTCCTGGTGCTCGAGATGGGCATGAACCATTTTCATGAGATTGAGCGCCTGTCCCAGTCTGCCAACCCCAATCTTGCCATCGTGAGCAAGATCGGAACCTCCCACATCGGTATCCTGGGCAGCCGCGAGAACATCGCCCGCGCCAAGTCCGAGATTGTCCAGGGCATGCGCGCCGCCGGCGACTTCTCGCCGTTGCTGGTTTTGGGCGGCGAGGACGACTTTACACCGTTCATTCGCGATACGTTCGCCCAGCCTGCGGGTATTGACGTGATGCTGGCCGGTGTCTCGGACGACGACGAGGTCCGCGCGCGCGACATTCGCGTCGACGACGAGGGCCATCCGGTCTTTACGCTCGACTTTGGTCAGGGCGACACGGTCGATACCATGCTGGCCATTCCCGGCGTGCAGTCCGTGCCCAATGCCGTCAAGGCCGCAGCGGTCGGCTATCGTCTGGGCGTGACGCCCGAGCAGATCGATGCTGCCTTTAGGGGCCTTACGATCACCGGTCACCGTCAGGAGATCAAGCGCGCCAAGAGCGGAGCGCGCATCATCGACGACTCCTATAACGCCAGTGCCGAGTCTATGGCTGCCGGCCTCGATTTGCTGTGCTCGCTCATCTGTGACGGTTCGCGCATGGCGATCCTGGGGGAGATGGGCGAGATGGGCGACGAGGCTCCCCGCATGCATGAGCTCGTGGGCGCCTATGCCGCTGCCAAGAAGCTCGACATGCTCGCGTGCGTCGGCGGCGAGCTGGCTCAGCTCATGGCCGATGCCGCACGTATGATGGGTATGGATGAGGACCGCATCCAGGTGTTCTCCGATTATCAGCAGGTGCTCGACCGCATGGGCGGCGCGCTTGAAAATCATGATGTTGTACTGGTCAAGGGTTCCCGTTTTGTTGAGCTCGACCGCTTTGTGGAAGGTGTGTGCTAGCCCATGTTCGGCAATCCCTCGTATCCTACGTATCAGGCCTTTTTGGGACTTGGCATCGCTGCCGCCATTGCGTTGCTGCTTATGCCGTGGTGGATCAAGCTGCTGAAGGTCGAGGGTATCGGCCAACAGGTCCGAGCCGACGGCCCCAAGCGTCATTTGATTAAACAGGGTACGCCGACCATGGGCGGCGTCATCATCCTTGTCGCGATCTCGCTGACCTGCCTGCTGATGGGCAAGCTCACCACCGAGCTCGTGCTCGTGCTGCTTGCCACGCTGGCCACCGGCGTCCTGGGTCTCATCGACGACCTGACCTCTGTCACGCATGGTCGCTCGCTCGGCCTGACGCCTCACGCCAAGATGATCGGTCTGACCATCATCTGCGTCACCTTTACCGTGCTCGCCGTCAATTGGTGCGGCGTCGCCCCCGAGATTCGTTTTCCCGGCGGCCTGACGATTGACCTCGGTGTTCTTTCGACCACCATCTGCGGCCTTTCGTTCCCGTGGCTCTACATTGTATTTTGCTGGCTGATGATCGCTGGTCTTTCCAATGCCGTGAACCTGACCGATGGTCTGGACGGCCTTGCCGGCGGCACTTCCATGATCGCCATGCTCGCCATGGCCGCCATGGCGTTTTTGCACGGTGACGTGAACCTGTCCATCTTCTGCACGGCGTGCGCCGGTGCCTGCCTGGGCTTTTTGTGGTTCAACTGCTACCCGGCGAGCATCTTTATGGGTGATACCGGCTCGCTTGCCCTGGGTGCCGCTTTTGCCTGCACCTCCATCATGACCAACACCGAAGTCGTTTCCCTCATCATCGGCGGTCTGTTTATCGTCGAGACCCTGTCGGTCATGATCCAGGTTGTCTATTTCCACTTTACGCACAAGCGCGTCTTCCTTATGGCACCCATTCATCATCATTTCGAAAAGAAGGGCTGGGCCGAGACCAAGGTCGTTATCCGTTTTTGGATTATCGCCGCGGCCTTTGGCGCCGTTGGCCTCGCCCTGTTCTTCCAGTTGGGATAGTGGTCTTTCATGCCTCTTGCTGATGTCTTTAGCCTGCTTGTTTTGGGGCAGGGTAAATCCGGTCTCGATGTCGCCCGTTGGGCGTTGGCTCACCCCGAGCGCGTGAGCGCCACGACCGTGTATGGCGGCGGTAACTCCGAGCCCAATGACGCCACGCGTGCGCTCGAGGCGGAGGGCGCGTCGTTTGTCTACGGCACCGAGCAGGTCGAGGGTGCCTATGACGTGTGCGTGACATGCCCGGGTATCTCGGAGTTTTCGGCCTTCTTTAAGGCTGGGCGTGAGCATGCCGCTCAGATTATGGGCGAGCCCGAGTTTGCCTACCGCCTGTCTCCCCAAAATTGGGTCGCCATCACGGGCACCAACGGCAAGACAACTACCACGTCGCTGACCGATTATCTGCTCAAGGCCGCCGGTGAAGCCAGCGTGGCCGTCGGCAATATCGGTGAGCCGCCGGTGAACGAGATCGACGGCCGCGCACACAATGAGTGGTTTGTGGCCGAGCTGTCGAGTTATCAGATTGCTACGACCGCCGAGCTTCATCCTCGCGTGGCGGTACTGCTCAACATCACGCCCGACCACCTGGGCTGGCACAAGAGCCACAAGAACTATGCGCTTGCCAAGATCAAGTTGTTCGAGAATATGGTCGACGACGACCTCGTGGTTATCGATGTTGAGGATGCCGGCATCCATGAGTTCGATGAGTACATCTACACGCCGGGTCGCCGCATCTGCAAGGTCGCTTTTGACGAGCCCGAGGGTGCAGACGCCGCCTTTGTGCGCGACGGCAAGATGGTCGTCCGCCTGAAGGGCGTCGAGACTCAGCTTGTCGCCACGTCCGAGCTCAAGATCTCGGGCCATCACAATGTCATCAATGCCTTATGCGCTGCCACGGCTGCTCTGGCCGTCGGTGCCGATCCCGAGGGCGTTTGCCGCGGTTTGGCATCGTTCCAGCCACTCGAACACCGCGTTGAGCCCTGTGGCGAGATCGATGGCGTGCGCTACGTTAACGATTCCAAGGCAACGAACACCGATGCGGTCGAAAAGGCCCTGACGGCGTTTCCCGACGACGATGTGATTTTGCTGCTCGGCGGCCACGATAAGGGTACGCCGCTTGCGGACTTTGCCCGCGTCGTTATGGACAACGTGCGCTCGGTCGTTTGCTTTGGCGATGCGCGCGAGCGCTTTACCGCCGCTATGGACGAGGCCGATGTCGATGGTGACGTGGATATCGCCCAGGCCGATGATCTGCGCGATGCCGTTGACGTTGCCCGCTCGCTCTCGAGCCGCGGCGACGTGATCCTGCTTTCGCCCGCCTGCTCTTCGTTCGACGAGTTCTCGGGCTACGAGGAGCGCGGTCGCGTGTTTAAGGACTACGTGGCCCAGCTTGCCGCGGCAGCGAAATCGCAAACGGAATAGGGGTTGCCGGTGAGAGAGGAGAGCCCCCGAAGTGATATGAGGAGGCCCGACTCGGACCGTGCTTCCTCGCTGCGTAGCACGCCGCGTTCCGGACGCGGCGGGCAGACGTTCAGTGAGCGCTACATTGCTGGCGTCCCCGCCCGCATCATGCGCCCCCGTTTGATATTTATGGCTTGCCTGTTTAGCTTGGTTTGCTTTGGCTTGCTAATGGTGTACTCGGCATCTTCGGTCGAGGCGATGCACGAGAATGGTTCGGCGACGTTTTTCCTGTTTCGACAGGCCGCGTTTGCCGGAGTTGGCGTGCTGGCTATGGTTGCCATCGTGCGCGTCTTGCCGGACAGTTGGTTTGGGGAAGACGTGCTCAGGATCTTCCTCATGGGCATGATAGGGCTACTGGTTCTGGTGTTCTTTATGGGTAGCGGCAGTCGTGGCGCCACGCGTTGGCTCAACATCGCCGGTATTCAGTTCCAGCCGTCTGAGTTTTTAAAGCCGTTCGCCATCGCCTATTCGGCCATCATGCTCGACCGCATCTTTTCGCCCGGCGGCAACATCAACGAGTTTCTTCGCAAGATGGGCGTCTACCTGGGCATTTCGCTCTTTCTGATTTTTGTTCAGCCCGATTTTGGCACCGTTCTGATCATCTTGTTGACCCTCATGTGCATGGCGTTGTTTGCGGGATTGGACCCCAAATATATCGTTTGGACGGTCGTTGCCGGCATCGCCGTCATTGCGATCGCCCTTATCGCCGAGCCGTATCGTATGACGCGTGTCGAGGTTGCTTGGAATCCTTGGGCAGACGAATATGGTGACGGCTATCAGGCCACGCTTGCCATCATGGCGTTTGCCTCGGGCGGCCTGTTCGGTCGCGGTATCGGCAACTCCACCATGAAGTACTCGTATTTGCCCGAGGCGCATAACGACTACATCTTGGCTATTATCGGCGAGGAAGTTGGCTTTATCGGAACCGTGCTGTTCTTCTTGGTGTTTGCGATGCTGATCTACTCGGCGTTTCGCATTGCCGAGCAGGCGACCGACCGTCGCGGAGCACTTATGGCATCGGGTTCCGCGGTCATCCTTGCGGTGCAGTTTTTAATCAACGCGTTGGGCATTCTCAATGTGTTTCCCATGACGGGCAAGCCGCTGCCGTTTATTAGCTACGGCGGCTCCTCGATTATTGTGTCGCTTATGCTCGCCGGTCTGATCCTGCGCGTTTCGTATGAGAGCGCCCGTCGCGATGAGTACGACCGTCGCCGCGAGAGCTTTGCCGTTATGGATGAGAGTACCGCCGGCGCGCCTCACGTGCGCGGCGAGCGATCTTCGCGTAACGGCTTTACCGTCCTGGATGGCTCTGCGACCGAGCCGGCAGCCCGTCCGCGTCAGCGAACGGCGCCGCAAGGTCGTCCTCAGCGCCCCACTCCTCGCAATGCGGGCGGCGGATATAATCGAATCGATTTGAATTCGGACCCGTCGGCGCGTTTGCGCACCGATGACCAGGGGCCGCGTGTACGAAGGGATTACCATGACCGATAAGATGACCGTTGCTATTGCAGCTGGCGGCACGGCAGGACATATCAACCCCGCGCTCGCCTTGGCCGAGGAGCTGCGTGACCGCGGTCATCACGTTGTGTTCGTGGGCCAATCGCGCAAGCTCGAGGGTCGTCTGGTTCCCGAGGCAGGATTCGATTTTGTGCCCATCACGGTCACGGGCTTCGATCGCTCCCGTCCCTGGACGGCGCTGACCTCGCTGTGGCGCGTCAACAAGGCGAAGCGCGCGCTTGCCCGTCACTTCTCGAAGGTCGGTAAGCCCGATGCCGCTATCGGCTTTGGTGCTTACGTTGAGGTCCCGCTGCTGGGTTGGTGCAAGGGCGCCGGCGTTCCGTATCTGCTGCACGAGCAGAACTCTGTTCCGGGTCTGGCCAACAAGATGATGAACTCGCATGCCGCCCGTGTGTGCATTTCGGTACCTGCGGCCCGCGCGGTCTTTGAGCGTGAGGGCGACCCCGACCATGTGCTCATGACGGGCAATCCCGTGCGTCGTTCGGTGATCGAGGGCGATCGCGCCCGCGGTCGCAAGGCGCTCGGTGTGCCCGAGGACGCGACGCTTCTGCTCGTCTTTGGTGGTTCGCTCGGCGCTCAGCATCTCAACGAGCGCGTTGCCTCGCTCAAGAGTGAGCTGCTGACCCGTGAGAATCTCTACATTTTGCATTCGACGGGTGCCGACGGCTTTGAGGAGACCGAGCGCGCTTTGGCGCTGACGCCCGAGGAGGCGAAGCGTTATCGTGTCCAGCCCTACATCGACAACATGGGCGATATGCTGGCTGCGGCCGATCTGGTGCTCTCGCGTTCCGGTGCCTCGAGCGTGGCCGAGATTGCCGCGCTTGCCGTGCCCTCGGTACTCGTGCCGTATCCGCACGCCACGGCCGACCACCAGACCACGAATGCGCGTTACCTGGTCGATGCCGGTGCCGGCGTGCTATGCGCCGATGCCGATATCGATGCCCCAGCCTTTGCCGACGAGCTGCTGCACCTGATCGATGACGCTGCGGCGCGTGATGCCATGCGTCAGGCGGCGCGTGGCTTAGCCCAGGACCGTGCCGCCGCACTTTTGGCCGACGCGGTAGAGGGATTGCGTTAGTTAGACGGGATATCGTCGGTCGCCCTCGCGCGGATGCGGTAGGTGCGGTACAGTTAACGGGTTACAGGCAGTGTTTACGCAAGGAGTACACGAGCACATGGCTGATTCCCAGACTGCAACCTCCGCGCCCGAGTTCAAGAGCGCCCACTTTATCGGTATCGGCGGCGCCGGCATGAGCGGCATCGCCCTCGTCCTGCACGAGCGCGGTTATACCGTTACCGGTTCCGACCTTAAGACGTCGCGCTATATTCGCCAGCTTACCCGCGCCGGCGTGAAGGTCCACGTGGGCCACGAGGCTGCGACGATCGACGAGGTCAAGCCCGACGTGGTTGTGGTCTCCACCGCTATTCCCGAGTCCAACCCCGAGCTCGTGCGTGCCCGCGAGCTCGGTATTCCCGTGTGGCCTCGCGCCAAGATGCTCTCGGCCCTGGGCCATGGCTACACCACCGTCGCCGTTGCCGGCACGCACGGCAAGACCACGACGTCTTCGATGTGCGCCACGATGCTCGATCGCATGGGTCTGGACCCCAGCTTTTTAATCGGCGGCATCGTCGAGGGCTACGACACCAACGGCAAGAACGGCTCGGGTAACTACTTTGTCGCCGAGGCCGACGAGTCCGACAGCTCGTTCCTGTTCCTGAACCCCAACGTGGTCATCGTGACCAACGTCGAGGCCGACCATCTCGATCACTACTCGGGTATCGAGGAGATCGAGGCCACCTTTGCCAAGTTTATGGGGCTGGTGGGCGAGGACGGCACCGTCATCGTTTGCGGCGAGGACCCGCATCTGGTCGAGCTCGCCAAGTCGACGGGCCGTCATGTGCTTTCCTATGGCTTTGCCGAGAACAACGACATCGTCTGCGTACATCCGGATGTCAAGGGCATCCAGAGCGACTTTATCGTTCGCTTTGAGGACGGCACCGAGCACGCTGTCGAGATTAAGAGCAACCCCGGTCGTCACAACATGCTCAACGCCACGGCCGTCTTGACCGTCGCCCATGTCCTGGGCCTCGATATCGACGCCGCCGCTAAGGCACTTTCGAGTTTTGAGGGCGTCCGCCGTCGCTTTACCCACGTGGGCGATATCGACGGCATCACGGTGGTTGACGATTACGGCCATCATCCCACCGAGATCAAGGCGACGCTCGCTGCTGCCTCTTCGCTGGGCTACAAACATGTCGACGTCGTGTTCCAACCGCACCGCTATTCGCGCCTGCAGGCTCTGCGCAATGACTTTGCCGATGCCTTTGCCAACGCCGATAAGCTGCTGCTGATCGATGTGTTCTCCGCCGGCGAGATGCCGATTCCGGGCGTTACCTCCAAGATGCTCGCAGATACCGTTCGCGCCAAGCATCCCGGCAAGGAGGTCGTGTACTGCTCCAGCCGTCTTGAGCTCAACCAGGAGCTTGAGAAGCTCGTGGGCGAGGGCGACCTGCTGCTCACCATGGGTGCCGGCGACGTTACGACCGTCGGCCCCGAGTTCATCGAGTATCTGACTGCCAAGAAAGACGCTTAACCTCTATGGGTCTGTTTAACGCCGTCATGGCGCTTTCGGGCATGATCGACACGGACGTGGTCGAGGACGAACGTCTTGCGCGTCATACGAGTTATCGTATCGGCGGCAAGGCCGACCTCTTTGTGACGTGCCATAGCTACCATGCCCTGCGTCGCGCCGTGGCGGTGCTTGACCGCGAGCAGGTGCCGTGGGTGATTATCGGCAAGGGGTCCAACCTGTTGGTTGCCGATGCCGGCTATCGCGGCGCCGTTATTTCGCTGGGACGTGAGTTTCAGCGCACGGTTGTTGCCGAGGACGGCTGCACGCTGACCGTTGGCGCGGGCGTGATGTTCGCGCGTTTGGTCAACGACGCCTTGTCGCGCGGGCTTTCGGGCCTTGAGTTCGCTGTCGGTATTCCCGGTTCGGTCGGCGGTGCCGTGTCCATGAACGCAGGCACGCGGACCGAGTGGATCGGCTCCCTCATCGAGGACGTGGTCACGTTTGATCCGGCGTCCGGTATTAAGCACTATGCAGGGTCCGAGATCGCTTGGGGGTATCGCGAGTGCAGCCTGCCGCGTAACGAGATCATTCTCGAGTGCGTGCTTAAGCTCAAGCCCGCGCCTAAGGCCGACATTCGCGAGCGCATGGAGCGGTATCTGACACGCCGCAAGCGCACGCAGCCCATGGGCCGTGCATCCTGCGGATCGGTCTTTCGCAACCCGCCCGACGCAAGCGTGGGCAAGTTGATTGAGGATTGTGGATTAAAGGGTTTTTCGGTTGGCGGTGCGGAAGTTTCGCCCGTACACGCTAATTTTATCGTTAATAACGGAACCGCCTCGGCCGATGACGTGGCCGCGGTTATCAGGCATGTGCACGGAAAGGTGAGGGAGGCGTATGGCATCGAGCTCAGACCGGAAGTTAAATTCCTCGGCTTCTAGAGCATCGAAACCAACCTTCCGCCGCGCCGGAGGGCGTTCCGGCGCACCTGCCCAGCCTCAACATAAGCCCG
>DBFAZJ010000264.1:0-2825 GCA_048244295.1 Collinsella sp. | reverse complement strand
ATCCCGCCCTCCGGCGGCGCCACCATCGTCGAGAAAACCATCGACATCGTCACCGCGATCGGCACGGCCACCAACGTGACCGCCTACATCCCCGCCGACGCCTACGCCACCAAAGAGGACTACGAGACCTACAAGGCCATCACCCTCGGCGCGCAGGCTACGGCAGAGGAGGCTCTGGCACTCGCCCGGCAGGCCATCGCAATCGCGCAGGCTGCCGAGGCGTCGGTGAATGACCTGAGCAACGCGGTCGGCCAGAACACCAGCAAGATCGCAACGCTGTGGGACGCCGTTTTCAACGAGATCACGACCAACCCCTTCCAGATCACGTTTGCAGACCTGACGGGCATCACCCTGACGGCCGGCATCTGGAACAGCGGACTCCAGCGCCTCGAGTGCTAAACTACCGGCCAAAGGCCAGAAAGGAGGCCGCCCATGTATAGAGGCACCACACCAACCATCACCATCAACTGTGACATCGACGTCAGCGAGTTCGTGACCATGTGGGTAACATTCCGCACGCAGCAGCTCGCCACCTATGCCCCGCCGAAGCAGGTGGAAGTCACCAAGCACCTCGGGGACGAGGGCGTCGACGTGACCGACAAGGTCGTCACCGTCAGCCTGACGCAAGCCGACACGCTGCTGCTCGGCTCTCTGTCTCCCGACGAGGATCAACAGGTGGAGGTGCAGATCCGCGGCAGGACGGAGGACGGGCGCGCGTTTGCGAGCAACATTATGACCGCCCCGCTCAGCCGGATCCTGAAGGACGGCGTCATCTAAGTGAGCGTCGACTTCAATGCCTCGTTCTCTGGCAGCGCGGAGACCTTCGGGGCGAAGATGACCGAGACGCCTGCCCCCATGACCGCCTCTATGAAGGAGACGGGCGGCGGCAGCGCCTCAAACTACGAAGCCCTGCGCAACAAGCCCAAGATCAACGGGCACGAGCTGATCGGCGACATGACGCCGGCGCAGCTCGGCATCACGGACGACAGGCACCACACCCACAAGCAGGCGCAGGCAGCGAAGGCGTGGACAGTCGCCCACAACCTCGGAAAGCGGCCCGCCGTCACGGTCGTCGACAGCGCCGGCACTGTGGTCATCGGGGAGGTCGACTACCTCGACGACAACACCGTGCGCCTGACCTTCTGCGCAGCCTTTTCCGGGACTGCATACTTCAACTAAGGAGGTAAACCCGTGAAATTCCTGACAAGCATTGATCTCTCACAGAACGAGATCCAAAACGCCATCATGCAGCCGCTCGCTGCACCTCCGGCCAACCCGAAGATCGGTCAGATCTATTTCAACAGCATCGACCTGACGCTGTACCTGTGGACAGGTGAGAAATGGATCCCTGTGCCGACCAAGACCTCGCAGCTCGAGAACGACAGCGGCTTTATCACCTCCGGCGACATCCCCGAGGGCGCAGCAGCGTCCACGACTACGCCGAAGATGAACGGCACCGCCGCCGTCGGCACTGAGATGGCGTTCGCACGCGGCGACCACGTCCACCCCAAGGACACCAGCAAGCTGAACACGGACGGCGACGGCTCCAACGTGACCGTCGCCTTCGAGGCATCGGCCAAGCGTGAGGCGCCCACCTCTGGCGAGAAGCTGAGCGTCCTGCTCGGCAAGGTGCTGAAGTTCTTCAGCGACCTCAAGACCGTGGCCTTCTCCGGCAGCTATAAGGATCTGAGCGACAAGCCGACGATCCCGTCCGCTGCCGCTGACGTCGGCGCGATCCCCGCAACGGAAAAGGGCGCAGCCGGCGGCGTGGCCGAGCTGGACAGCGGCGGCAAGGTGCCGGCCAACCAGCTCCCGAGCTATGTGGACGACGTCGTCGACGCCTACATCCGCACCGGCGCCACGGCCCTCGGTGCCGACTGGCTGAGTAAGACCTCCGGCGGCGCCGCCCTGACACCTGAGTCCGACAAGATCTACGTCATCCTGAGCGAAGGCGAGTACCAGAACAAGACGTACCGCTGGAGCGGGACGACCTACGCCGTCATCGGCAACGACCTCGCCATCGGCGAGACTGCGAGCACCGCCTACCGCGGCGACCGCGGCAAGACGGCATACGACCACAGCCAGAGCGCCCACGCTCCCGCCGACGCCGAGAAGAACGTCCAGAGCGACTGGAACGAGACGGACGGCAATAGTGACGCCTTCATCAAGAACAAGCCTGCGATCCCGAAGGCCGTCACCAAGACCGTCCAGACCCTCAGTGACGCGGCGAGCAAGAGCTTCACCGTCACCGGCTACATCCTCAGCGTGATCCTGATCGACAGCGCCACCAAGGAGCAGGTCATCGGCGACGTCTCTTTCGAGAACGCCACGGCCTCGGCCAACGGCAAAGTCACGGTCACGCTCGCGGCCGCGCCCTCCAACCCGATCCTCGTCATCATCACAAGCATCGCACTGTAAGGAGGCCGGCCTATGAAACACTACGGAGCAGTCGACGACCCGAAGGACATCACGACGAAGGAGTATGTCGACGCGGCTGACAACGCTCTGAAGGTGAAGGTCGACGCCCTGTGGGACTTCGTTTGCACGGACATCACGAGCAACCCCTTCCAGATCACATTCGACGATCTGGAGGGGCTGACCGTGAGATCCGGCATCTGGAACACAGGGCAGCGGAGGCTCGAGTGCTGATGGGAAACTGCTACAACTACACCCCGATCCCACCAGCCGAAGCCTCCTGCATCATCGCGCACCTGTTCGTCGAGCTGGCCCTGCCCTGCTCCTGCTGCAAGCGGGAGGACGGCGTCATCGTCATTCAGGGCAAGACCTACGACGGCAGCAGCGCCCGCGTCACAATCAAAGGCGAG
>DBFAZJ010000263.1:0-5366 GCA_048244295.1 Collinsella sp. | reverse complement strand
GGGTAGCGACGACGAGATTACGCCGCTGTTTCGCCGCGCGGGGCTGACAGCGCGCTCAAAACTGTCGACCTGGGATGACTATGCGATTATGGCCATGGTCGAGGACGGCCTGGGCGTGAGCATTCTTCCGGCGCTCATCTTGCGCCGCTGTCAGTTCGATGTTGCCGTGCGCCCACTCGAGGGACATCCTCATCGGCAGATCAACGCCATATACCGCACCGCCGACGTTTCGCTCGCGGCGGCTCGTTTCCTCGAATATCTCTAAAAGCGCGTGCCCGTTGTCCACCTCGGGACGATTCTCGGGGTTCGGTACATTTTCTTGTGAAATTGAACTTTCGAATGAGGTACGGCGCTATACTGCTTGCTAAATTGAACCTTGGTTCAATTCGTGTTCTGTAAATTGAACTTTGCCAGCAAGGAGGTTCTAGTGGCCCAAGAGACGTTTAGCGATCGCCTGCGACAGACTATGTCCGATCGCGACGTTCGCCAGTCGGACGTGATCCGCGCATCGGAGATGCTCGGCAAAAAACTTGGCAAGAGTCAGATGAGCCAATATGTGAGCGGCAAGACGATCCCGCGGCGCGATGTGGCTGAGCTGCTCGCCCGTATTTTGGAGGTCGATGTTACCTGGCTGCTTGCCGGCGACGCCGATCAAGGCGAGGCATCATCACTCCGCAACGATTCCAAGCCCGAATCCCATCCCTCAGCTCAAATTGCAAGGAGCACCACCATGCGTACTTTTTCTAAGTCCACCAAGCTCGATAACGTCCTGTATGACGTTCGCGGCCCCGTCGTCGACGAGGCCGCCCGTATGGAGGACGAGGGCGAGCGCATCCTCAAGCTCAATATCGGTAACCCGGCGCCCTTCGGTTTCCGCACGCCCGATGAGGTCATCAAGGACATGCGCCAGCAGCTGCCCGACTGCGAAGGCTATTCCAACTCGCGCGGCCTGTTCTCCGCGCGCAAGGCGATCATGCAGTATTCGCAGATCAAGGGCCTGCCCAACGTTCAGATGGAGCATATCTACACGGGCAACGGCGTGTCCGAGCTCATTCAGCTTTCGATGAACGCGTTGCTCGACAATGGAGACGAAATCCTGATTCCCAGCCCTGACTATCCGCTCTGGACGGCGTGCGCAACCCTTGCCGGCGGTCATCCCGTACATTATTTGTGTGATGAGCAGGCGGATTGGTATCCCGACCTGGAGGATATGGAGTCCAAGATCACGAGCGCGACCAAAGCCCTCGTCATCATCAACCCCAACAACCCCACGGGTTCCGTCTATCCGCGCGAGGTGCTCGAGGGCATCGTCGAGGTTGCACGCAGGCATCAGCTGATGATCTTTGCCGATGAGATCTACGACCGCCTGTGCATGGACGGCTACGAGCACGTCTCGATTGCCTCGCTCGCCCCCGACCTGCCCTGCGTTACCTTTAGTGGCCTTTCCAAGTCGCACATGATTGCGGGCTATCGTATTGGCTGGATGGTGCTTTCGGGCAACCAGCGCTGCATGAGCGACTTCATCATGGGCATCAACATGCTCTCCAACATGCGCCTGTGCTCCAACGTGCCGGCTCAATCGATCGTTCAGACGGCACTCGGTGGCCATCAGTCCGTTAACGACTACATCCGTCCCGGCGGCCGTGTCTACGAGCAGCGCAACTTTGTGTATGAGGCGCTCAACAAGATTGACGGCATCTCGGTGGTCAAGCCGCGTGCGGCGTTCTATATCTTCCCCAAGATGGATGTTAAAAAGTTCAACATCACCGACGACGAGCAGTTTGCCCTCGACCTACTGCACGAGAAGAAAATTCTGATCACGCGCGGCGGCGGCTTTAACTGGGGTGAACCCGACCACTTCCGCATCGTGTACCTGCCGCGCATGGAAGTGCTCAAAGAGTCCCTCGAAGATCTCGCCGACTTCTTCGATCACTACCGCCAGAGCTAGTGGGATAGAAGTTCCGCACTATGAAGAGCTCCCTGCAGTTGCTTGGCTGCAGGGAGCTTTCTTGAATCGGCGGAACTATATAACAATTCCGTTGCAGTGGTCGATTTCGTGTTGGATGATTTCGGCGGTGTAGCCCGAGAAGTTTTTGATGCGGTGAACGAAGTTCTCGTCCAAATACTCAACCTTAATGCGGCGATAGCGGGTACAGGGACGCTCGCCGATCAGCGAGAGGCATCCTTCGCTCGTCTGATAGGCATTGACCTGCTCAAGAATTTGAGGGTTGTACATCAGGAGCACCCTGTTGCCGTCCTTTACGCAGATGATGCGTTTGCGCACGCCGATCATGTTGGCGGCGAGGCCCACGCACTCGTGCTCATGCTCGTGGAGCGTATCCAGGAGGTCCTGCCCGGTTGCGGCGTCGTCGGGTCCCGCGTCTTCGGAAGGTAGGCGCAAAAAGAACTCGGATTTCATGATGGGCTTAATCATGGCGGGCTCCTCATGTCTTATGCTTTCGTGGACTTTTAATAATAGCGCGGAAGGAAAGCTGTGCGTCCGCGTTACAATCTTTCGACGTTGGACCATGTTGTCAGACTCGTCGTGTACGGCGTCTGACGTAAGTCTAGGGCTCATTTTTCGCCCTGGACTGTTCCTCTGGGGCGATGCGACTGTCGTTCCAAGAGGAAGGAAATGCATGGGGAGCAAATCTCAGCAACAAGTTCAAGTAACGCCATCGGGCACTGCGGCGCTTCTCGTCGTAATGTATATTGCAGCTTTTGTCGCCGCGTTTAACGAGAACATCATTAACGTGGCGTTGCACGACATTATGGCGGCCTTTTCGGTGAGTGCCACCACGGCGCAGTGGCTTGTTTCGGGCTACATGATCGTGACGTCGATCTTTACGGCCATCATGGCCTTTCTGTCCGGCCGTTTCTCGACGCGCAAACTGCTGTTTTTCGCATGCGGATGCATGGTCGCCGGCGAAGTCCTGTGCCTGGTCGCTCCGTCGTTTAGCGTTTTGCTGCCAAGCCGTATTTTGCAGGCTGCGGGATCGGGTATCTTGTTCCCGCTCATGATGAACGTGGTGCTGTCTTGCGCTCCGCGCGAGAAGCTCGGTCTGTATCTGAGCCTGGGCGGTGCCTGCATTACGCTGGGGCCGGCGTTTGGACCCGTGATCAGCGGTCTAATGTGCACGTTGTTTGGCTGGAGGGCGGTGTTCGTAGTGCCGCTGGTGGGCGGCATTGTGGTCGCTGCGGCGGGCGTAAAGCTTGTTCAGAATGTCGGAGAGCGTTCGAACACCACGCTTGATATTCTGTCGGTTGTTTTGCTCGCCGCCGGTATTACGGCATTTGTGTATTCCGTAGGCGAGTTCTCGACCAATCTGATTGCCGGCATCGCGACGCTCTTCGCCGCCATTGTGCTGCTCGGCCTGTTTGCGGCCCGCCAGCTCAAGCTCGAGCATCCGGTGCTTAACGTGCGTCCCATGGCGAGCGTTCGTTTTTGGCCTGCGTGTCTGCTTGTGGTGGTGTCGATGATGACGACGTTCTCGATGAGTGTTTTGTTGCCGCTCTATTTTGAAGGTGCCTACGGCATGACCGCACTTATTGCGGGCCTGCTCATTTTGCCGGCGATTGCCTGCAACGCCGTGACCTCGATTGTGGGCGGACGCGTGATGGACGCCCGTGGCGCATGGCCGCTGCTGCCGGTCGGCTTTGCCCTGATTGCCGTGGGGCAGACTGCCATCTCGATGACGGCGGCAAGCATGAACATCGGCGTCGTCGTGGTACTGACCGTTGTGGTGTATGCCGGAGTCGGTTTGGTGCTGAGCCCCTCGCAAACGGCCGGCTTGGAGACGCTGCCTGCCGCTGAACATCCTCACGGAACGGCATTGCTTAACACGTGGAACATGATTGCCTCATCGTTTGGCCCGTCGCTGTTTATCGGCCTGCTCTCGAATTCTGCGGCGACTGCCGGCGCGGCTGGTGCTGCGACCGACGTTGCCCAGGCGATTGGATTTGCAACTGCCGTGCGTGTGGCGGCTGTGATTGCCGTGGTCGGGTTCGTGGCGTCGCTGGTGTACGCTCATCGCGAGTCGCACATGTCGCATTAATGTGTGCACATAGATTCTGCAGCTAGATTGGATGGCGACACCATAAACTAATGGACGTTTTGCCGAGAGGCATGAATGTTTAAAGCGCAAAGAGTGCGCGACGGGCCCCGCGAATGGGGCGATGATGCCCGAGAGGGCCAAGAAGGAGTCTCATGTCTGAGAACGAAGAGATCATGAACGAGACCGAGAACGAGACCGTGGCTGCCGAGGTCGAGGCAGTCGAGACCGTGGAGACCGAAGCTGCCGAGGTTGAGGCTGCTGACGAGGTTTCCGCCGAGGAGGAGGCCGAGGTTGTCGAGGCCGCCGTTGATTACGATGACGAAGAGCTGATGGACAAGATGCAGAAGGCCGCCCGCCTGCTGCGTAGCCGTCGCTTTGCTATTTCCAAGGAGGAGGAGGCCAAGGCCGAGCGCATGGCGAACATCGAGCGCGCCATCAAGCTTCTTGACCTCAAGCCCAAGATGGAGCAGAAGGAAATGTCCGACCTGCTGGGCATGCGCCTTCGTGAGCTCGATGGCCTGATGGCCGAGGCCGAGGCTGCCGATCTGGTTGGCCGCATCGACGACGCCGAGGGCGATATGCGCAAGATCGTTGTCTTCGCTGCCGAGGATGCCGCTGAGGGCCTGGTCGAGCTTGCCAACAAGAAGGAGAAGCTCCTGCCTGAGCTTTCTTACGAGGAGGCCACCGAGCTGATGGCCGCTCTCGATAAGGTCATCGCTCCGCTCGTCGCCATGGGCCTGGACGAGGACCGCGGTCCTCGCGGCGGTCGTGACGATCGCGGTGGCCGTGGCGGCGACCGTGGCGGTCGCGGCGGCTTTGGCGATCGCGGTGGCCGTGGTGGCGACCGTGGCGGTCGCGGTGGCGATCGCGGTGGCCGTGGCGGCTTTGGTGACCGCGGCGGCGACCGTGGCGGTCGCGGCGGCTTTGGCGGCAACCGTGGTGGCTATGGCGATCGCGGTGGCAACCGTGGCGGCTTCGGCGGCAACCGTGGTAACGACCGCGGCGGTCGCGGTGGCGATCGTGGCGGCCGCAACGGCGGCGGCTTCCGCGGCAACCGTTTTTAGTTACGGCGTTTTACCAAACGCCGTAACGGCTCGGCGCTGCAAACCCGCCAGAGCGGCAATCTGCCTTTCAACTTCGGCGGCATGACCAGAAGGTCAATGCCGCCTTGTTTCAAGGCACCTTGCTCGCTCTGGCGGGCTTTCGCTCATATGACCCAATCCGCTGTCAAGAGCCACAATGGCCCCGCCGACCGCTTGCAATCGGTCGGCGGGGCCTGCCGTTAACCCGTCCCGGTCCGCCCCCGGCATG
>DBFAZJ010000262.1:0-1675 GCA_048244295.1 Collinsella sp. | reverse complement strand
CCTCACGGCCTGCGAGATGAGCATTCCCCGCGCCGAGAAGCTCGAAGCTAACCTCCACCGCCAAGGCGCAAAAAACGTGCCCGTCATGCGCATCGACGCACGCGAGCTCGACGAGTTCTTCCGCTTCGACCGCATCCTGCTCGACGCTCCCTGCACCGGCACGGGCACCGTCATCAGCGGCAACGAGAAAAGCCTGCGCGGCCTCACCGAGCAGTTGCTGAGCAAGTGCGCCCGATCGCAGCGAGCACTTCTGGATCGCGCCATGGGGGCCCTCAAACCGAGCGGCACGCTCGTCTATTCGACATGTTCGATCTTGCCGCAGGAAAACGAGGATGCCCTGCAAGAGGCCCTCGACAAGCACATGGACTGCGAGCTCATCCCCCTCGACAGCACGCCGAGTGAAAGCGAAGCACGCCGCGCCCGCGAAGCCGGTGAGGAACCGCGCATCGAGTGCAACGCCCTTACCGAGGCCATTGCCGCGGGCCACGTCTCGGCCATTGCCAACGGCATGCCCGGCACGCTGACCATTCCGCCCAGTCGCGACTTTGAGGGCTTCTATATCGCCCTGGTCCGAAAACGCAGCTAGCGCACGGATTCAAAACTCAACAAACTATCTCCGTGCGCGCTTGTCCTGCTGGTCACGGCACTGCTTAAGTGCCTCGCGCTCCTTGCGCTCGGCCTTTTTGCCCTTAATGGCCGTGACCGCAAAGTAGATGACCGCGGCGGCAACGATTGCGCCCACGCATAGGCCAATCGAGCCTAACATTGCCGAGAATTCCATACCGCGTCACCTCTCTTTTGTATACGGGACATTCAAGATAGCACCTCGATTCCCGCCACCACAGCTCCTTCACGTTCGCCAGCCCTTCAGTCTAACGGATGGCGCGGCGGGGAAAAATCAACTCGTCAAACGATTTAGCAATCGTAGCGCCGGTCGCACGCTGACGGGCGCACAACATAGAAACGGACCGCCATGGATTCTCTCAACGATTTGAACGAGCGCGTCGACGGCTTTGTCGGCACCAGCTCCTTCGATACGCCCGCCGCGACCGACGATCAAGCCCCCATCGATGTGCCCGCCGAGGTTCACGAAGACGTCGTCGCCTCGGTCGACTTCTCCGAGGTTGAGCTTGCAGACGAATTTACCGAGCCCCAGGTGGCCGTAACCCCCAACGGCCTTTTGCCCATGGAGCCGCTGCCCATCGACGGACGCCTGCGCAAGGCGGCCCTCCGTATGCCCGATGAGATCGAGGAGGCCAGCGGCTTTACGCTCTTTGGCCGCCGCATCAAATCGCTCATCTACACCACCGACGTGGCGGTCATCCGCAACTCCAATGCCGACGCCGTGTTTGCCGTCTACCCCTTCACGCCGCAGCCCGCCATTACGCAGGCGCTGCTGACCGTTGCCGAGTGCCCGGTCTTTGTGGGCGTTGGCGGCGGCACCACCACCGGTAAGCGCTCCGTGCAGATGGCGGCCGTTTCCGAGATGCAAGGCGCGGCGGGCTGCGTGGTCAACTCCCCCGCTACTGCCGAAATGGTCGAGCACATCACCAACATCGCCGACATCCCCGTCATCGCCACGGTCGTTCGCTGCGACGACGATGCTCACGCCAAGGTGCGCGCCGGAGCCAAGATTCTCAACATCGCCGCCGGCAAGAACACGCCCCAGGTCCTA
>DBFAZJ010000261.1:0-1899 GCA_048244295.1 Collinsella sp. | reverse complement strand
TGGACATGCCGGCCTCCCTCCATCGAGGGCCGGGGGATTCCGGCCCCTCTGGGGTTGCCTACCCGGATTCGCGCCTCAGGACTCAGCGCAACGCGTTGCGCTGAGTCCTGAGGCTGTTGCAATGAAAATGACAATCAAGGGACTTTGTATCCTCGATGCCGCTGGGATTGATGTACGGGCTCTTATACAGATGCTCGTTGACTACTCGTGCTGAGGTAAAAGGATTGCCTCCGTGCGACAAGCCCGTGCAGCTGGTGTAGTTGATAGACCAGCAACGCTCCAGGACTTTCTCCTTGGCCCCGTTATCGTCCTCGACATCTACCTCGTTGCGCGTGCGCCCGGACGTTTCCTTCAGCGCATTATCGACCCAGCTGAGCTTGTCGGTTCCCGTGAGTTTGTACTTGTCCTGGGCGTATACCTTGGTGCAATAGGGCTCTTTATCGCCTGTTTCCCCCGCGGCTTCAAAGCCCCGCGCGTCTTGGACGAGACACATAGTGGCGCTGTCGGAGTGAGCCTTGATCTTGTCATCCCATTCGGTAAGGTCGAGGCCCCACGTGTGGCCGCTTACACTGTTGCCGGCGAGCCTAAATCGACGCAGCAGAACGATCTTTCCGCGCACCTCGTGTAGCGTGGGGATTCGGCTCGACGTATAGAACAGTTTGGGGTTGTCGTCCAAAACCTTGGCGAAAGCCGTCGTAACACTTTCGTCGGTAGCCTCGTCGTTGCCTCGTGATACAAGCATGATGAGCGCTTCTGTCGGGTTTTCGTTCAAAAACGTTTTAAAGTACCCGATGACATCGGAGAGATGCAGATAGTCCCCGTCTTTTTTGAATAGGTAGAAATCCCCGTGGCAGATGCCAGGGTTGTCGCCCTTTCCGAGCCGGATATCAAAATAGCGAATGCCTTCGAGCAACTGCGTGGGAATGTAATCCTGCTGGCATTTTACTTGCGAGGATTGGGGCTCGGTGTCGTTGTCCACGCTACAGGTGCCCGAATCGTGCGTACCCGGGATGCTCAGCTCGTCGAGGAACTTGTTGTCGTCGACGTATTTCATCCAACATGGCCCATCGACGTAGCTGCTGTACGTGATCCAGTCGAGGCTGCTAACCGTGGCATCGTTCTTTTTCATGTCGTAACCGATAAGTTCGAGCTCCCACGGAATGCTCTTACTCTTATGGCAGATCTTATTGTTGTCCTGGTCTTCGCCGTTCGATTCTATTGCCAGGTACTTAATGTCTTTTTTCTCGGTTTCTTTCTCGACCGTGCGGTCTCGGATGATATAGGTTCCGTTTGATTGCCGCTCGAACGCAAAAGCGCGGCTGGGCTTGTTGTCATACTCGCCGCTCCATACGTGGATGACCTTTCCGTCTTTGTCCGAGTCGCCATCGACCGACCAAATGCTGTAGCCCGTCTTTTTATGCTCTTCGAAATTGAGCAAGGTGCGGATAGCATACCAGTTTGTATCGTCATTCTTGGTCGTTACGTTCTCAAGGATGAGCTTGCTGGACGTGCCGTCATTAAACAGATGGCAGACGTTGCCGATGACGTTGCCGTCTTCGTTAACGCTTGCGGTACGAAAATAGCCCGCGGGGCGAAGGCGAATGACGAAATTGTCGAGGCTGACTGCTGGCCCGGCCGTGCTGTCCGCAAAGGCTGCCCGCGGGCTAATGCCCAGCATGGCGGTTTCGGGCAGGCTTGCAAGTGGCGACAACGCCGCGAGTCCAAGGCCCAACGTAAATGCTCGGCGGCTGATGGCGCGGTGTTCGGTCATAACTTCTCCATTCGTAGAGTGCGGTTATGCGATAGTTTTGGTCACTATACTGCTCAGATGTTTAAAGATGCTGGTTTAATTGTCTGCGCGGCGCAATAAATCGGCGGGCGGACGTGTTGGGGTGCTTG
>DBFAZJ010000260.1:0-6955 GCA_048244295.1 Collinsella sp. | reverse complement strand
TTCATGGGAAGGCTCGAGGCCTACCTCGTGTACTATCGTGAGGAGCGGATCAAGAAGTCCCTCGGGTGGCTGAGCCCGATGGAGTACCGCAGAAAGCTTGGATACGCCTAGGCGCGGTCCAAGAAATCGTCCGCACCCCCTTTTGGCTGTAAAAGTTGCCCTCACGTGGGGTTTTGCAACTACAGGGTTCCTTCGAGACGAGCCTGCTCAATCTCTTCGAGGGCCTCGGCAGGGGTGAACGAACAGGTGCCGTCGCCGAGTTTGACTACCTGGATTTCGTCGCCGGCGTTGACCTCTCCGCCCTTTAGTACCACGCCGAAAACGCCCTCGTGGGGAAAGATACAGTCGCCAGCGAGATAGTAGATGGCACAGCGGGTGTGGCAGACCTTGCCGATTTGGCTGATTTCGACAAGCACCTCGCTGCCAAGCTTGAGCTGCGTGCCCAAGGGGAGCGAGAGTAGATTGATGCCTTGCGTGGTGAAGTTCTCCCCAAAGTCACCCTTGCGCACATCGAGTCCGCGGGCCTGCGCCGTCTGGATGGACTCTGCGGCCAAAAAGGAAACCTGACGGTGCCAATGCCCGGCGTGTGCGTCGGAGGCGAGGCCAAATTGCTCTATAACGGTGTCGTGTCCATCGGCGACGGGCGACTTACGCGTGCCTTTGTGCTCCGACGTGTTGATTGAGACGATACGGGCAGGCCCGTTGTAAGCATCGTTTGTGGTGCGTAGGGGAGCTGCCGTCTGGGCACGATCCGCAAGTTCGCGTTTGGCGGCGTCAATGATGGGGTTGTTGATCGGATGAGCCTGGGGCACGGTGCACCTTTCGACGGGGCGGGCAACATGTTGAATCCTACAACAATGGTAGGTTCATTGCCCATTGTCATACAACGGTGAGCGCCGTCTTCGTGCTGGCCTTCGTGCTGGACGATTACGTCGATTGCCATAGATACGGTGGAGCTTTGGGCGCCGGCGGCTTGGCACGCTAGAATAAATCAGTTGCGCAAAGACCGCCCGTTGTGTGGGCAGTTCATGATAGGAAGTTTCCATGGCATTGCAATTTACAGAGCGCGAGTTCATTCCCGTGCTGCTCGGTGGCGACATCAACGCCTATTCGGTGGCGCGCGCCTTCTACGAGGAGTACCAGGTCAAGAGTCTGGTCTTTGGCAAGTATCAGACGGGTCCCGCGTACCGCAGCCAGATTATCGACTACACGCCCAACGTGGATATCGACACCATGCCCGTGATGCTCAAAACCGTCAACGGCATTGCCCAAGCGCATACCGATAAGACGATTGTCCTTGTGGGCTGTGGCGACAACTATGTCGCTCTCGTGGCTCAGGCCAAGGATGCCCATGAGTTGGCGGATAACATCGTCGCGCCTTACGCTCCCTACAGCATGCTTGAGCAGTGTCAGAAGAAGGAGATCTTCTACGAGCTGTGTGAGAAGCATGGCGTGCCCTATCCGCACACGTTTACCTTTACCAAGGCGATGCTTAATGCCCAGGGTGAGGCGCCTGCCGAAGTGCTCGACCAGATTGATTTTCCTTACCCGATGATTCTGAAGCCTTCTGACGGCATCATGTGGTGGCAGCATGAGTTCGAGGGTCAGAAGAAGGCCTATGAGATTGCCGACCGCGCCGAGCTGGAACAAGTCATTCGCGATTCGTATGCCAGCGGCTACACCGACGACCTGATCTTGCAGGATCGCGTGCCCGGCAACGACGAGTACATGCGCGTGCTCACCAGCTATTCCGACCGCAACGGCAAGGTGCGCATGATGTGCCTGGGTCATGTGCTGCTCGAGGAGCATCAGCCCCACGGTGTCGGCAACCATGCCTGTATCATCACCGAGCCCAATGATGAGCTCATGGGCGGCGTGCGCAAGTTGCTCGAGGACCTTCACTTTGTGGGATATTCCAACTTTGACGTTAAGTACGACGAGCGCGACGGCTCGTTTAAGTTCTTCGATTTCAACACGCGCCAAGGCCGCAGCAACTACTACGTCACCAACAGCGGCTTTAACGTTGCCAAGTATGTGGTGGACGAGTATGTGTTCAACCGCCCGTTTGAACCGGAGTTTGTGACGGCGCAGGACGAGGCGCTGTGGATGGTCGTCCCCATGGGCGTCGTCGACAAGTACGTCAAGGATCCCGAGCTGCGCGCTAAGGTGCATCGCCTGGACAAGGAAGGCAAGGGCGCCGACCCTTCGTTTATGAAGGGCGACTTTGTCTTTAATCGCTGGCTGCGCATGTGGCACACCAAGCTGCGCCACTTTAAGCTGTTCAAGACGTATTACAAGTAGATGAGCGCGGCGCCCGTCCGGTTTGCTTCGGGCGGGCGCGGGTATGATACGCGCAATTGCGCAAGCGTCACCAAGGAGGCGGCGATGGAAAAGCTGGGAGTTATCGGCGGTATGGGCGCCGAGGCCACGTCGTATTACTACGACCAGGTGGTGCGTCATACGGCTGCTGCCTGCGATCAGGAACATATCGACATGGTGGTGCTCTCCAAGTCGACCATGCCCGACCGCACGCTGGCCATTAAGACCGGCGAGCATGCCAAGCTGCTGGCGACCATGAAAGAGTGCGCCCAGGCACTCGAGTCGCTGGGCTGTGCGCACATTGCCATTCCCTGCAACACGTCACACTACTTCTACGACCAGATCCAGTCGTTTACGAAGGTGCCGATTATCCACATGCCGCGTGAGTCGGTGCGCTATGCTCTGGCCGGTGCGGTGATGGGGGAGTGCGAGTTCGACCCCAACCTGAGTATGCCGGCCGAGCCGGTGCACAAGATTGGCATCATGGGCACCGACGGAACCGTGGGCGCGGGCGTCTACGGCCGCGAATGTAAGGCTGCGGGTGTTGAGGTCGTCTATCCCAGCGAGAAACGTCAGAACGATGTGATGTCGCTTATCTACGATGATGTGAAGGCCGGACGTGAGCCCGATATGGATAAGTTCGACCGCGTGATGTGGGAGTTCGCCCGTAGCGGCTGCGACCGCGTCATTCTGGCCTGCACCGAGCTCTCGGTGCTGCAAAAGTACCGAGAGATGCCCGAGATCACCCTCGACGCCATGGATGTCCTGGTGCGCGAATCCATCATCCGCAGCGGCGCCCCCTACCGCCTCTAGCTTCCGACCCGCCAAAAAGGGACAGGTTAATTTTGGTAGGTTTTATCTGGTGAAACAGTAAAGGCCTCGGCTCGTTTGGTGCGAGCCGAGGCCTTTTGCGTTGGGCGGTTGCTGTCGGTGGTGAACTAGAACAGGAAGCCGATGGCGATGAGGGCGATACTGACGATGAGCACGGCGATGTCCAGACCCTTGATGGGATAGCGCTTGTACGAGCTGGCGCGCGTACGCAGATAGAAGCCGCGCTGTTCTGCCGCCAAGGCTGTGGCATCGGTCTTGCCCACGCTCGAGATGAGCAGTGGCACGCACAGTGGCAGCATGAGCTTGAGCTTCTTGATGGGGTTCTTGGTGTCGTACTCGACGCCGCGTGCGGTCTGCGCCTCCATGATGGCGTTCATCTCCTGACCAAACACCGGCACAAAGCGCAGCGCCGTGGTAAAGGTGAAGGCATAGCGATACGGTACGTGCAGCACCTCGACGCAGGCGTTGGCAAGGTCGTTGAGCTTGGTCACCATGAGCATGAGGATGAGTGGTAACGCCACACCCAGTAGGCGCAGACAGGCCTTCGATCCTGTGATGAGGCCCGTGTCGGTGATAAAGCCCCACACCACGTTGCCATCGCGCATAAAGGCCAGCTGGAGCACCAGCATGATAAGCGCGAGCGGGATCAGCAACTTGAGCAGCGAGAACAGACGGTCGACGACGCCGGCATAGGCACCCAGCGCAAGGGTGAGTGCCAAAAAGCCCAGCAGCGCCACGTAGGTGTCGGACAAGAAGATGCCGACGATGATGGCGGCGGCGAGGCCCAGTTTGACGACGGGATTCAGGCGATGCAGCAGCGTATCGCCCGGCATGTAGTCGATGACGTTAACCACGGTGGACCATCTCCTTGGTAATTCGAACGACATCGGTGACCTCGCTCACCTGCGCAAAAGCGGGCGAGATGGAAGATACCAGACGGCGCGAGAGTTCAATAACCTGGGGAGGCTCCACGTAGGCACGCCGCATGAGATCGATGTTCGAGAATAGCTCGTGCGTGCGGCCGCGGTCGAGGATGCGACCGTCGGCCATTACCACAATGCGCTCGGCAAAATCCGAGACGACTTCCATATCGTGGCAGACCATTATGACGGCGCAACCGCGCTCGGCCATGGTGCGCACCGTTTCCATGACGGTCATGCACTCGCGGTAATCAAGGCCGCTCGTGGGCTCGTCGAGCACGACGATCTTGGGCTCAACCACTACGACGGAGGCAAGCGCCACCATTTGTCGCTGGCCGCGAGAAAGCGAGAACGGTGCCTCGTCGGCGGGCAGACCAAAGCGGTCGATGACCAGCTGGGCGCGACGCAGAGCCTCGGCACGGTCCATGCCGCCAAGCTCCAGGCCAAAGGCGACCTCGTCGAGCACGGTGTCCTTGCAGATCTGACGGTCAGGGTTTTGGAAGAGGGTCGCGACTTCGCGGGCGATACGGCTCGTGGGAACGGCTACGGTATCCAGTCCCGTGACGCGCACGCTGCCCGAGGCGGGCTTAAGCAGGCCTGTGAGCAGCTTGGTGAGCGTGGTCTTGCCGGCACCGTTCTGGCCGACGATGCCCACGAGCTCGCCGGGATAGAGGGTCAGGTTGAGGTCGTGGACGGCGGCGCCGCCATTGGGATAGGCAAACTCGACATGGTCGAAGGTGAGTACGGGTTCGGCGTCCTTGGCATGAGGACGCAACGACGGTGCATGCGGGGAACCGGCGGGCGCCTGGGCTTCGATGGCCGCGTGTGCGGGGTCGACGATGCCCGAAATCAGGCGCTCGGCCTCATCGACATCCAGGCAAGGGGCACCGCTTGCCAGACCATCGGCCTCGAGGCTATTGAAGATGCGCGTGACGCGGGGACAGTCGACGCCAATGGTACGTAGTTCATCGGTATGCGCGAAGACCTCGTGTGGTTCGCCCTGCAGCGCGATTTCGCCATGGTTGAGCACGAGCACGCGGTTGCAGTACTCCGAGAGCAGGGCGACCTTTTGCTCAACGACGACGATGGTGATTCCAAGTGCACGGTTGGCCTCACGCAGGGTCTCGAAAACCAGCGTGGAGCTGGCGGGGTCGAGCGCCGCGGTGGGTTCGTCGAGCACGAGCACACGCGGACGCATGGCGAGGATGGCGGCGATGGCAACCTTTTGCTTTTGGCCGCCCGAAAGCGTGGCGATCTCGCGGTCGCGCAGGTCGCTGATGCCGACGGTCTCGAGCGTTTCGCTTACGCGCTGCTCGATCTGGTCGTGGGGAACGTCAAAGTTCTCGAGGCCAAAGAGCATCTCGTCCTCGACGACCGAGGCGACCATCTGCGTGTCGATATCCTGCAGCACGCTGCCGACGATTTGCGACACGTCGGTGAGCGAGGCCTCGCAGGTGTCGTGGCCGTCAACCATGACGGACCCAAAGAACGTGCCGGTGTAGTGGTGGGGCACGGCACCCGACAGGCAGGCGGCAAGCGTGGACTTGCCGGCGCCCGAGGGCCCGATGATGCCGATGAAATCTCCCTTGTTCACGCCGAGCGAGATGTGGCTGAGCGCCTGTTCGGTCTGCGTGCCATAGGAGAACGAGACATCGTCGACGTTGATGATCGTTTCCATGGATACCTTTCATAGTCATTGGGGACGTTCTTACATGACTAGTCGTTTAAGAGCGTCCCCAAGAGCTCCCAGGTTGGCGCGAAAGAGGAGCGAAGCGTACTTGGGCACGCGAGCGACGAATGAACGCCAAGATGGGGTGGCTCGTAAAGCCGAGCGGGTTAGTTGAGCTTAAGGGCCTTCTGGATGGGCAAGTAGAGGGCACCGACCAGAATGGCGTTAAAGACGGCGGTCATGGCGACGACAGGCAGCATGGCGGCAGCGAGCTCGCCCACCACGCCGAGCATTGCCATCTTGATGATCATGAAGATAACGCCCGAGACAAAGGTGGTCACGAAGGTGGCGACAATGGCGACGACAGGCTTAACTTGACCGTTCTTGCCGGCGGCGTTGACGATGGCGGCCATAAGCATGGCGGCGATGCCCTCGGCGGCAAAATCGATGAACGGCGAGGTGGTGGTGATCTGGATCACGGCGGCCGAGATAAGGCCGATCACGAGCGCCTGACCGATGTTGGGGCGAACGACCAGGATGGTGAGGCAGAAGGCCGAGATGATGAACTCGGGGCTGATCATGCCGCCCGAGATGCCCGAGATGGCCTTACCGACGGTGAAGTTGAGGATGAAGCCGGCGGCAAGCAGGATGGCGAGCAGGACGAGGGCGCGGACGTCAAGCTTGCCACGGTCAGCGGCCTGGACGGTGCGGGGCTGGGTGGCGTTGGTGTTCTGAGGCATGGTGAAAATCCTTTCGGAAGGGGAATGCAAGAGAAAAGCGGAGGCGCGTGATGCGAATGCGATCGGGCTCGAGATAAAAATAGGCCCCCGGTCGAAACCGGAGGCCTTCCAATCACCTAGAGCGCAAGTGCAGGCGTGAGGGACTCACTGTCGACCGATCGTATTCGCATCACGCCACCACCAGTTGTTGAGAGACTTCATCGTGTTCTTCATGTTGGTGGCTCCTTTCGTGATGCCGTGGCGCGGTCGCACCTAGTTGCTGTTGCGCTGCACTATAGCACAGCGAAGTGTGTACTGGGAAATCTTTTTTGAAAAGATTTCGACGGTGTTTCCCACCCTTGATTGTCATTTTCATTGCAACAGCCTCAGGACTCAGCGCAACGCGTTGCGCTGAGTCCTGAGGCGCGAATCCGGGTAGGCAACCCCAGAGGGGCCGGAATCCCCCGGCCCTCGATGGAGGGAGGCCGGCATGTCCA
>DBFAZJ010000259.1:0-6936 GCA_048244295.1 Collinsella sp. | reverse complement strand
CGGACATGTGCTACCAAAGCCCGGGCACCACGGTATGAAGTAGCCGCGCGTGCGTGATAAAAACCTGTTGCCGTGAAGCAACCCGATGAATGATAGCAGGATTGCCTCTTCCTGCCAACCCGCAATCAAAACCACACACCTGAGCGCGGCGTGGGACGTCCCAGCCACTATTCACCGCGGGGATGGGCTTGAGCCACGGCATGTTTGAGCCGATCGGGTGTGAGATGCGTGTAGATCTGCGTCGTGGACAGGCTCGCATGGCCCAGCAGCTCTTGAACCGAGCGCAGGTCCGCACCGCCCTCGAGCAAGTCGGTCGCAAAGGTATGGCGCATCGCATGCGGGGCGATGTCAGCCGGAATGCCGGCGAGCGTCGCCAGCGTATGGAACCGCCGCCTGAGCATGGCAGCGCTCATGCGGTTTCCGCGCACAGATATCAACAGCGGATAGGGACCGTTTGCGGCATCGCGGCGCTTTGTCTGCGCGAGCAGCGCCGGTCTCCCCTCCTCGACATAGGTGCGCGTCACCTCGAGCGCACGACGATACAGAGGGACGATACGCTCCTTGCTCCCCTTGCCCCATAGCCGTAGCGTACGCTCGGACCATGAGATGGATTCCACATTGAGCGCCGCAAGCTCCGAGATACGGGCGCCCGAGGCATAGAGCAGCTCGAGCATCGCTGCATCGCGCAGTCCCGCGGGCGTCGAGGTATCAGGCGTCTTGAGCAGCGCCTCGACCTGCTGGGTCGTAAGGACGCCCGGCAGGTCACGCGGCAGCTTGGGCGATGCGATCGCCGAGACCGCATCGCCCTCGACAATCCCCTCGGCAGCCATCCAGCGATAGAGAGATCGGATAGCCGACAGGTGCGCTGCAAGCGTTCGGGGAGCCACCTGCTCACGCGAAAGCTCGGCAAGATAGCGACGAATGGTGCGCACGTCGGCAGCGAAAGCATCAATATCCTCGCGCTCGCACCAGGCAGCAAAGCGCTCCAGCCTCGAGCCATAGGCCGTCACCGTGTTGGGAGAAAGCCCCTCGACGCGTGCGATATAGGCGATAAACGAGTCGACGGTGTCGTACAGGTCAAAGGCTATGACCGGTCGCCTCCAAACAGATCGGGGCGAGTGGCCAGATAGGCATCAAGGGCCTCGAGCGCACGGTCCGCATAGGCCTGGTAGCGGTCGCGCTTGCTGCGGCGCTTACCATCCTCGAGTGGCGGTACCAGGCCAAAGTTGACATGCATGGGCTGGTAGCCCACGGTGGCAGGATCGGTCGCATAGCCCACGAGCGCACCCAGGGCGCCCACGCGAGGAAGCTCCACAGAAGCCGCACCGATAGCCTCGGTATAGGTGTTAAGCGCTGCAAGCAGACCGGTCGCTACAGCTTCCATGTACCCCTCGGTGCCGGTGATCTGACCGGCCAGGCGCACGCCGGTACCTGGCACGGCAAAGGTGCCATCGAGCACGTGCGGCGCATCGACAAAGGTGTTGCGGTGCATGACGCCGTAGCGGAAGAACTCAGCATTCTCCAGGCCCGGGACCATATGGAAGACGCGCTTCTGCTCGCCAAAGGTCAGGTTGGTCTGGAAACCCACCAGGTTATAGGCGGTCTTCTCCTTGTTCTCGGCACGAAGCTGAATCGCCGCCCAGGGGCGACGTCCGGTACGCGGGTCGGTGAGGCCGACGGGCTTCATAGCGCCAAAGCGAATGGCGTCCTTGCCGGTGCGCGCAACTTCCTCGGCAGGCTGGCAAGCCTGGAACAGATCGCCGCCCTCAAAGTCTTTGAGCACCACGCGGTCGGCCGTGGTAAGCGCCTCGATAAAGGCCTCGTACTCCTCCTTATTGAGCGGAGCGTTGAGATAGTCGCCGCCCCCCTGCTCCTCGTAGCGCGACTGCGAGAACAGCACGTCCATATCGAGCGTGGAGGCATCGACGATCGGCGCCGCCGCATCAAAGAATGCCAGGGCATCGCCACCGACGAGCTTCATGACCTCTTCGCTCAGCGCCGGCGAGCACAAGGGGCCCGCAGCAATGACCACGTGACCCTCGGGAATCTGCGTGACCTCCCCGTGCACGACCTCGATATTGGGACGGGCAGCAACCTCGGCCTCGACAAGCTCGGAAAACTTGACGCGGTCGACCGCCAAGGCGCCACCGGCGGGAACAGCCGCACGATGGGCGCAATCGAGCAGGACTGAACCCATGCGCTCAAGCTCGGCCTTCAGCAAACCAGCCGCGGAATCCGGACGGGTCGACTTAAACGAATTGGAGCAGACGAGTTCTGCCAGGTGATCGGTATGATGGGCCGGGGAGCTCACCTGGGGGCGCATCTCGCACAGCTTTACGGCAAACCCGCGGTCTGCCAGCTGGATCGCGCATTCCGAACCCGCCAGACCGCCACCGATAACCGTCACCTGATCGAACTGCATCTGCAAACACCTTTCTAATTGACACGTTTTCCATTGTGACCGAAGGGCGTCTGGGCGTGAAGGGCAAACTTGGAGGGCGCATACCTTCCATCCATCATGCGCTCGATAAGGCCCTCGAGTTCAAGCGAACCCAAGAGTTTGAGTACGCCGACAGCATCGAGCGAGACGAGTGCCGCGATGTCGTCGACCTTGAGCGGAGAGGCGATGAGCGCATGCATCACGGTCTGCTGCGTTGAATCCAGGTCGGCAATGCCGGGAGCATCAGGGCGCGAGTAGCGCAGGGTTCCGTAGATGCGTGAGATAGCCATCTCGATAGATTCCTCGTCGACGATGCAGCAGGCACCGTTCGCAATGAGGTAATTCGTGCCACGCGACTCGGGCGATAGGATCGACCCCGGCACCGCAAGAAGTTCGCGCCCCAAATCCATAGCAGCCTCGGCTGTAGAAAACGTCCCGGAAGGCATACCCGCCTCGGATACAAAGAGGGCCTGCGACAGGGCCGCGATCACGCGATTGCGGCGCGGAAAGGCGAACTTGCGCGGACCCATGCCCCACGGAGAGATCGACACGACCGCGCCACCCGTATCGAGCGTGCGAGTAATAAGCCCCGCGCTCGAACGCGGGTAGACCACGTCGGCGCCCGTCCCCAGCACCACGACGTGTTTGCCGCCGGCGTTGACCGCAGCCCAACCCGAGGCCTGGTCACAACCGACCGCGCCGCCCGAAACAACCGTCACTCCCGCATCAACCGCCACCTTTGCCGCAAGCTCTGCCACGGCAAGACCATACGGCGAGGCCTTGCGCGCGCCGATGATGGAGAGCGCGGGCGTCGAAAGCACCTCGGGGTTGCCGCGCACATAAAGCGTCTGGGGTACATCAGATAGCTCCAAAACGGTCTCGGGATACAACGCATCACCTGGATGCAGCTCAAAGGTCCCCTCGGCCATCATTGGTCCCTCCTTCCCTGGTACATCGCCGCCTCGAGCACGTGGTCCTGCGTCACTTGCTCGCTCTCGGCGACATCTGCGATCGTGCGCGCAATGCGAACCAGGCGCACGATGCCACGCCCTGTGAGATGCGTGCGTTTGGACAGGCCGAGTACGCATTTCTCGGCAGCATCATCAAGCTCAAAGGTCGAAACGACGCCGTCAATGGACCGTGTCTCGTCATCCTCGGCCTCGTCATCCGCATCGTCCATGCGGGATTCGCGCCAAGCGCGAAAAGCGCGACCGCGCACAACGTAGTCACGTAACTCGGCCGACGACATGCCCTCCGCACCCTCGATAATCACCTGGGGGTCGGGACGGGTCACATCGATCATCATGTCGATACGATCGGCCAAAGGACCGCGCAGCTTTGCCCGATAGCGCTCCACCATCGATGCCGAGCAGCGGCATGGCACCTCACGGTCGCCCAAAAAGCCGCAGGGGCAGGGATTGCTCGCAGCGAGCAGCTGAAAGCGCGACGGGAAGGTAAAGGCCCCGTCGACGCGTACGATCCTCACATAGCCGCGCTCGATAGGCTGTCTGAGCGTCTGCAGTACGCCCGTGGGAAACTCGGCAAGCTCGTCCAAAAAGAGTACGCCGCCATGAGCAAGGCTGATCTCACCCGGATGCACCGGGCGTCCTCCGCCAATGAGGCCCGCCGTTGAAATGCTATGATGGGGACTGCGGAAGGGCCGGTGTCCCGCCAACAAGCCATCAATGTTCTCACCCAAAACCGAATGGATGCAGAGAGCCTCCTGTTGATCCTCAACGGAAAGCTCGGGCAGGATGCCGGTCATACGACGCGCGAGCATCGTCTTGCCCGATCCCGGGGACCCGATCATGAGCAAGCCGAGTTCTCCTGCCGCCGCAAGCGCCATGCCGCGCTTGGCGACCTCCTGTCCCAGTACGTCGGCATAGTCGAGCTCGGGCTCAAAGGTCGCCTCGACGCCCTCGGAATCCAAGTAGTGCCGCGCTGCATCGCCCATGCCATGGGCAAGCTGAGACAAATGATCGATAAAGCCGCAATCCACGCCCGCGAGTGGCACATGCTGGTCTGACCTGCCGGCGATAAAAGACAGCCCCATGTCGCGAGCCAGCAGCTGAAACGCCACCTCGCCCTTGACGGGAAGCACCGTACCGTCCAAGCCGAGCTCGCCGGCGATAAGGCAGCGATCGAGGTTGTCACGGGGAATCTGACCATCGGCTGCCAGAACCGCGATGGCGATAGGCAGATCAAAGCCGCTACCGGTCTTGCGAATATCGCCGGGCGCTAGGTTGACCGTAATGCCCGAGCGTGGGATCTCGAACCCGGCGGAGCGCATCGCACAGCGAATACGCCCGCGCGACTCCATCACCTCCATACTCGGAATGCCGAGCATCTGGATGCCCGGAACGCCACCGACAAGCGAGACCTCGACCGTGACGGGAATCGCCTCGACGCCGCGGATACAGGCAGCGTGAACGGCAAACGTCTCGAACGCCATCACGACACCTGCCAATCGAACGCGTTGTACTGATGCTCGATCTCGGCGATATGCCCGCCGCGTATGGTGACACCCACTGCATCGAAGCGAATCGCCTTGAGCGGATAATGCTCCATGAGATAGCAACTTGCGATGCGGCGGTAGCGGCGTTGCTTTTGGGCGTCCACGGCCTCCTCGGGAAAGACCCGTGTGTTGCAATCCAGTGCGACGCGTCTGGTCTTGACCTCGGCCATCACCACGACATCGTCGAGCTCATCGAGCAACACCAGGTCGGCCTCGCCCTCGGTGCAACGATAACCCTGCTCCAGCAAGGTGTAGCCGCGCTCGTTAAAGTAGTCGATGGTGATCAGCTCGCCCAGCATGCCCAGCTCGCGAGGACTGAGCCCCTTGATAAACTCGGACGTCATCGCCCCGGAGTCAAGCTCGCCGTTTTCCCAACGCTCCTTGAGCTGCTGCGTCTTGCTCTTTTTGCTTACGGCACTCATGGGGTCTCCTTTCCCGCACACTGCATTGCCCCGATGATGAGGGCACCTTTCATGCGGGTAAGTACCGGAAGCAAACCAAAAGCTGACCAAATGCTGTCAAAAAACGGGCCGTACGCAGCAATGGTGTTGCATACGGCCCGCTACCAGCAGGTTTATAAAACGCCAGAGGTCTCTGTCTCCACAATTGACCTAGAAAAGGCGCTCAGTCTGCAGAAAGTTTCCGCAAAAGCTCACACGATGCAGCGGAGAAAGACCATGTTTGCGAATGGCCTCGATATGCTCGGGGCTTGCATAGCCCTTCGACTCGGCCAGATGGTACTCGGGATACTCGGCGTCGTACTCGACCATCATCTCGTCACGCGTGACCTTGGCCATGATGGACGCCGCGGCGATGCAGGCGATTTTGGCATCGCCCTTCACCACGTCGCGCTCGTTGGGAACGGCGCCCAAGGGGTTACCGTCCATAAGCACGCAATCGGGCTCGAGCCCCGTATCGGCCACGGCACCCGCAACGGCAGCGCGGATGGCGCGGGCCATGCCCATCTCATCGATATCCTTAGGCGCGATATGGCAAAAACCGATCGTCGTCGCCACCTCCGCAATCTTCACCGAGAGCAGCTCGCGGCGCGCCGGCGTGAGCTTTTTGGAATCGTTGATGCCCCAGACGCGCGGCTCCATGGGAAGGCACACGGCACACACCGTCAGGGGACCGGCCACCGATCCGCGACCCACCTCGTCGACACCAACGACCACACCATCGCCGCCAAGCTCATGCATAAGCTCGTACATGTCATTGACGCGCTCGCGCTCGGCAAGCTCTTTGGCATGGCGTTTGAGGGCGCGTTCACAAGCCTTGATCACCTGCTGGCGCGGGTCCTCGCGATAATGCTCCACGAGGGCGGGAATCTCCTCAAACGAGGCGCTCGCCAACTCACCGGCAACCTGCGATGCCGAAACCGAGCTCGTCATGTTGGCCATACCAGGCCCTCCTTGCATGCAAATCAGATAAAAAGAAGGGCCACCCGAAGGTGACCCTTGTGTCCAAACGAGTGGACAGACGCTGCGATCTTCTTAGCGCTTCTCGGGGATGCGAGCAGCCTTGCCCACCTTGTCGCGGAGGTAGTACAGCTTGGCGCGACGGACGCGACCATGACGAACGACCTCGAGCTTGGCGATCTTGGGGCTGTGAAGCGGGAAGGTGCGCTCAACACCGACACCGAAGGACATCTTGCGGACGGTGAAGGTCTCGCGGGCACCGGCGCCGGCCATGCGGATGACGTCGCCCTGGAAGACCTGGATGCGCTCGCGATCGCCTTCCTTAATGCGGTAGTGAACCTTGACGTTGTCGGCGACGCGAACCTGAGGAATGTCCTCGCGGATCTGCTGACGCTCGATTGCGCGGATGTAATCCATGTGCAATTCCTTACTCTTCTAGAGGTGCCGTACCACCTTGGCCGGCACGTAGTTGAACAAACGTATTCGAGTATACACGCGCGGGTTTCTGCTGCAAGAACAATTTTTTACGCAGACAAAAAGACAAAACCCGCACATGATAACCG
>DBFAZJ010000258.1:0-1805 GCA_048244295.1 Collinsella sp. | reverse complement strand
GGCTCGGGCGTGGTCGCGGGCCTTACCCGCATCTCGGACGTGCACGGCTACAACAAGGTCGACGGCAAAGTCGTGCCCGACCAGGGCAAGCTTACGCTGCGCGGCTACAGCATCGAGGACCTGGTCAACAACGCCCAGGCCGAGAATCGCTATGGCTACGAAGAGGTCGCCTACCTGCTCATCACGGGCTCGCTGCCCAACAAAGAGGAGCTCGACGGTTTTTGCGGACGTCTGGGCGCTTTTAGGCACCTGAGCGATGAGTACGTCAAAGAGTTCCCCATGACCACGGTGTCGTCGAGCATCATGAATGTGCTTCAGCGCGCCGTGCTGCTGCTCTACGCCTTCGACGCCGAGCCCGACGCCATTACGCCCGAACACGAAATCGACGTCGCCATCTCCATGCTCGCCCGTCTCCCGCGCATCGCCGCCTTCGCGCATATGGCCTCGGTCGCCAAGCGTCGCGGCTCCGAGGTTCATGTACCGCATCCCACACCCGGCCTTTCCACCGCCGAGACCATCCTGCAGGTGTTGCGCGGCGGTATGGCATTCACCCGCGACGAAGCCATGCTGCTCGACGTGATGCTCATGCTGCATGCCGAGCACGGCGGCGGCAACAATTCCACGTTTGCCTGCCGCGTGCTGTCCTCCTCGGCCACCGACCCGTATTCCGCCTACGCCGCAGCTATCGGCTCGCTCAAGGGCCCGCGCCACGGCGGCGCCAACGCCAAGGTCGTGTCCATGCACGAGGACATCCGTGCGCATGTCTCCAATTGGGAGGACGAGGACGAGGTCGCAGCCTACCTGTGCAAGATCCTCGACAAGCAGGCCTTCGACGGCACGGGTCTCATCTACGGTATGGGCCACGCCGTCTACACGCTGAGCGACCCGCGTGCCGAGGTGTGCCGTCGTTACGCGCGCACGCTTGCCGCCAAGAAGGACCTGGGCGAGGAGTTCGCGCTCATCGAGCGCATCGAGCGCCTGGCCCCGCAAGTGATGCGCGATCACGGCATGACCAAGCCCATCTGCGCCAACATCGACCTGTACACGGGCTTTATCTACAAGATGCTCGGCGTGCCCGAGACGCTCTTTACGCCGCTGTTCGCCGTCGCCCGCATGGCCGGCTGGTCTGCGCACCGCATGGAAGAGCTCTTCTGCGCGCACCGCATCATCCGTCCCGCGTATCGCCCGGTTATCGAGCCGCTGGAGTACAAGCCGCTCGCCGATCGTTAGGACGCAGACCGTTATAGAACCCGAGCGTGGCCAGGGCATCACCGCCCTCGGCCACGCTTTTTATGCCAGTAGAAAGGATTGCAGCGAATGATTGTGTTTTCCGATATGGATGGAACGCTGCTGACGAGTGATAAGCAGATGAGCGACGCCACCTGGGCAATGCTCGACGAACTCGCTCGACGTGGGATTGAGTTTGTGCCCTGCACGGGGCGTCCTCTGTCGGGCATCTTTGAGCCCATCCTCGCCCACCCCGCCGTACACTACGCGGTCTGCGCCAACGGTGCCAGCGTCTGGCAGCTCGAGGACGGTACGCCCACCGATACCTCACGTGCTACGCGCATTTTGAGCCGACCGCTGGACCGCGCCATCGCCCACCGCGTCCATAGCATCGCCGCCGGCCACGATGTGACCTTCGATATCTTCGCGGACGGGCAGTGCTTCCTCCCCCGCTCGCTCTACACGCGCCTGGACGAATTCTGCGGCGGCGACCCCCACATCGCGGCTTCGCTCAAGCGCACACGAACACCGATCGACATGGATATCGACAGCAAGATCGACGAGGTCGAGACGCTCGA
>DBFAZJ010000257.1:0-2535 GCA_048244295.1 Collinsella sp. | reverse complement strand
CGCCCGCCCGTATGGCGGCCGACTTACGCCCTTGCTTGCTCAATCTGCCCGATGAGCCAATCGCACCAGGCATCCATGCCCTCGCCCTTGCGCGCGCTCACGGCAAACCGCGGCGCCTGCGGATTGAGGTCATCGAGTGTCTTAGTATACCTATCCATGTCAAAATCGAAAGCCGGGGCCACGTCGACCTTGTTGAGCAGCTGTGCGCCGGCGTGTTGGAAGATGCCCGGGTACTTGACGGGCTTGTCGTCGCCCTCGGGCACCGAGAGAATCATGATGGACAGGTTCTCGCCCAGGTCAAAGTCGACCGGACAGACCAGGTTGCCCACGTTTTCGATAAAGATGACGTCGATGTTATCGAGCCCAACGGCCTGGTCGAACGCGTCAACGGCTTCCATGATCATGTTGCCCTCGAGATGGCACAGGCCGCCCGTGTTGATCTGGATGGCGGGCATGCCGGCTTCCTTCATGGTGATGGCGTCGACATCCGAGGCGATATCGCCCTCGATGACGGCACAGCGCAGGCCGGCCTTATCGCGCAGGCGCTCGTTGGTGCCCAGAATCGTAGTGGTTTTGCCCGAGCCAGGGCTCGAAAGCACATTGATCACATAGGTGTTTGTCTCTTTAAATCGCTGACGTAGCTGATCTGCCAGGCGCTCGTTGCGCGACAGGATCGGCGACGCGATATCAATCGTTTTCTCAGCCATACTTAGCGCTCCTTAATTTGGCCCCTTTATACCCCATCACCAGATGGCTAGCGGGCTAATCGTCGGGGGTTTCGATTTCGATACTGGCGATGTCGAGCTCGCGGCCGTGCAGCAGGCGCACGTTGGCGCCGCCACATTGAGGGCAGCGGCAATGGAAACGGTCGTGATCGAAGACCTCACCGCAGTCCTGGCACTCGCTTTGTGGATGGACCTCCTCCACGGCAAGCTCGCAGCCCTTCGTGAGCGGGTCCTCGTCGCGAAACGTCTCCCAGGCAAAGTCGAGCGCCTCGCGTACGATCTCGGTCATATCCCCGATACGCAGCGTTACCAAAACGGCGCGCGAGGCCCCCGCCCCACGCGCCGCGCGAATCACTGAATCGAGTATGCCGTTGACAATGCCAACCTCGTGCATACCGATTTACTCCTCGTCGTCCTCTTCGTCGTCCGAAAACAGGTCCAGACGGCTCACAAACAAGCCCTCCTTGCCCTCGCGCGCGGTAATGACCACGCGAGCGATAGCGAGCGAAATCTCGTAGAGCGAGAGCAGGGCGCCATACATGAGCCCCAGCGTAACGGGCGAGCCGTCGGGCGTAATCACAGCCGAGCCCACAAGCAGGCCAACGTATACATAACGCCAGGCACTGCGGAAGGCCGCGTAGGACACGATGTGGAAGACGGACAGGTAGAAAATGATGAGCGGCAGCTCAAACGCCACGCCAAAGCCGATCATAAAGAGCAGCTCCATGTTGACGTAGTTCTCCAGATCGGGCAGCGCCGTAGCGACGGCCGAAGTCTCGCCGATGAGCCACTCAAAGCCCGCAGGAATGATGATGAAGTAGCAAAAGATGGCGCCCAGGAAGAACAGCACCGTCGAGGCGAGCACCGTAGGCACGACCCACTTGCGCTCGTTAGGGCGAAGCGCCGGCAGGAAAAACGCCAGAATCTGCCAGATGATCATGGGCGTGCACATGACCATGGCCATCTTGATGGCCAGCGAGAAGCGCAGGCCAAAGCCGCCGAGCGTGGTGGTGATGTAGAACTTACCGTCCGGCACAAAGGAGCGGATGGGGTCTTCCAAGATGTCGAGCACCACGGGCGTGGCGAAATACAGCACGATGGCGGCGGCAAACACCGACACGACCACGATGGTCAGGCGGCGACGGAGCTCTCCCAAGTGATCGAAGAGCGGCATACGCGCAGGTCCGATAGGCATTACTCATCGCCTCCCTTCGGGGCGTCGGCGGCAGCGGCGTCGTCCTCGTCCTCGAGCTCGCGAGCGAGCTGGTCGACGACGGCTTTGCGCTTGCGGGGGCGACGGGCATAGAGGTCGGCCGTCGTGGGCTCTGCCGGCTCGGGCTCCGGCTCTGCAGCAGGCTCGGGCTCGACGGTGGCAGTGGCAGGTTCGGCGGGCTCGGCGCCCTCGGCCTCCTCAGCAGCACCTTCGTCCTCGGTGGCACCCTCACTCGCAGCCTTCTCGGCGGCGAGACGGGCGCGACGCTCGGCAAAGGTCTCCTTCTTTGCGGGCGCTGCCGTCTCGGCGGCATCCTCGTCCGCATCGGAATCGTCGTCGGTCGCAGCAGCCTTCTTGGGCTTGACCGGGGCCGACGCGGCCTCGCTTACCGGATCGATGATCTCGGACTGAACAACAGCCGTCATTTTTTCCTGCGTCTCGCGGAACTGACGGATAGCACGGCCGATCGTGCGGCCCATCTGCGGGAGCTTATCCGGGCCAAACAGCAAAAAGCCGAAGACCACGATGATCGCGAGCTCACCCTCTCCAATACCAAACACACATACCTCCAAGGCTCGATGTGAGTCGAGCCCGCAC
>DBFAZJ010000256.1:0-2081 GCA_048244295.1 Collinsella sp. | reverse complement strand
TGCGCCCAAAGTTAAGCCCCTGACCTGCGATTCCACACAAAGGATGGGAAAGTTTACGCAGGCACAGGGGCTATTTTGTGCTAATGAGACCCAAAAGTGGTGACTTAGGGGAATCTTTTACGCGACGTTTTCGACCAGCTCAGCGACGATGGCGTCAAAGGCGGCAACCGGATCGTCGGCACCGGTGATGGGACGGCCCACCACAATGTGGCTTGCGCCTCGCTCGATAGCCTGGGAAGGCGTCGCCACACGGGACTGGTCACCAAGGGCGGCACCAACCGGACGCACACCCGGAGTCACGATCAGGGCATCGGGACCCAACAGCTCACGCATGTCGTGAGCCTCCATCGGCGAGCACACGATACCGTCGATGCCGTTGGCCTGAGCGAGCTTTGCCAGGCGGGCGGCCTCCTCGGCCACGGGCGACTCGACGCCGATCTCGCTCAAGGCATCCTGATTCATGCTCGTAAGAACGGTGATGGCGACGAGCTTGGCGCGGTCCTCGCGCGCCTCCTCGGCACCCTCGCGGCAGGCAGCGAGCATGGCGCCCGAACCCAAACCGTGGACCGAAAGCAGATCGGCACCGGCAAGCGAGGCCGAGCGGGCGGCACCGCGAACCTGATGCGGAATATCATGGAACTTAAGGTCAAGGAAGACCTTAAAGCCCAGGTCCTTGAATGTCTTGACGATCTGGGGACCCTCGGCGTAATAGAGCGTCATGCCAACCTTGAGCCAGGCGGCATGACCCGAAAGCTCGTGGGCAAGCTCGAGCGCACGCTCACGATCGCAGTCGAGGGCGACGATTACGCGGTCGCGGGCATCGGTCTCTAGCATTCGAAAGCACCTACCAGTTCGTTAATGTCCTTAACGCCCTGGGACTCGGCCCAGGCCTCGAGCTCGTGCGCGATCTTGAGCGAAGCGCACGGATCGACGAAGTTGGCCATACCGACCGACACGCAGGTGGCGCCGGCCAGGATAAACTCAGCCGCATCCTCACCGGTCATGACACCGCCGACACCGTTGATGGGGATATCGACGGCCTGGGCAACCTCCCAGACCATGCGCACGGCGATGTGATGACACAGCGGGCCCGAAAGGCCGCCCTTGGGCTTTGCAACGCGGGACTTGCGGGTATGGACGTCGATGGCCATGCCCTGGATGGAGTTGATGACTGAAAGGCCGTCGGCGCCGGCAGCCTCGAGGGCCTTGGCGATTTCGGCGACGTTGACCGGCGCCATCTTCACGAACAGCGGCTTATCGGTCACCTTGCGGCAGGCAGCCATAACGGAAGAGGCGCCCTCAGGCGTGGAGCCCATGGCGGCACCGCCGGCGGCGATATTGGGGCAGCTCACATTGATCTCGTAGCCGGCAGCCCAGGGGCACAGCTCGACATACATCTCGAGTGCGCGGACAAACTCGTCAACGGAGTGGCCGGCAACCTGACAGATGACCTGGCAGCCGTCCTTGGAGAGCTGCTCGAGCCACGGACCGGACTCGCGAGCAAAGGCGGCCACGCCGGGGTTCTGAAGGCCCACGGAGTTGATCATGCCGCCGGGAATCTCAGCCATGCGGGGCGCGGGATTGCCGGGCCAGGGCTCGGCTGCGCAACCCTTGGTGGTGATGGCGCCCAGCTGGGAAACATCAAAGAAGTTCTGGAACTGCCAACCGTAGCCAAAGGTACCGGCTGCGGTGTTGATGGGGTTTTGCATCTTGACGCCGCCGAAATCGACGGCCATGTTCACGGTACCCACTAGAAGACCACCACCTTGGAAGCATCGAACACGGGGCCGCACATGCAGGCGCCCTTCATACCGTCGACCGTCTCGACATTGCAGGTGTTGCAGGCGCCAAAGCCGCAGCTCATCATGCGCTCGAGCGACACCTCGCAGTACGCGCCGGCCTCGGCGGCAGCGGCGGCGACCTTCTTCATCATGACGGCGGGGCCGCAGCTGGCCACATAGTCGTAGCCGCCCTCGCCGAGCAGCTCGGCTGCCGGGTCGGTGCAAAAACCGTGCGTGCCCAGCGTGGCAAACTTGTCATAGTCGCTACTGGTACGGAATCCAAAGTTGCCAATGTAGAGC
>DBFAZJ010000255.1:0-1534 GCA_048244295.1 Collinsella sp. | reverse complement strand
GAGCACGACCTTAAGGTGGTGGCGTGCGATGAGCCGGCGCTCGTCAACGTCGATGCGCGCCTGATGGTGCAGCTGGTGGTCAATCTGGTGAACAACGCCATCACCTATACGCCCGCAGGCTCGCATATCATGATTTCGATTAGCGTCGACGATGGACGCGTGGCGTGCTCGGTGGCCGATGACGGCCCGGGCATTGCGCCCGAGGACCGCGAGCGAATCTTTGAGTCGTTCTACACCGCCAACCACGGTCTTGCCGACAGCCATCGCAGCGTGGGCCTGGGTCTTTCGCTCTGCCGCTCCATTGCGCTGGCGCATGGCGGTAGCATAGAGGTTGCCGCGGCGGACCCGCACGGCTCGGTCTTTACGATTGAGCTTCCCGTCGCCGACGTTTCGTTTGATAAGGAGTAGCGCTGTGCCGAACTCTGCCGTAAAACCGCTCATCTTGGTCGTTGAGGACGATCCCGCCGTCCGCAACCTTATTGTTGCCGCGCTCGAGGCGCACGGCTTGCGTCATATGGCCGTGGAGACCGCCCATGCCGCCATCGCCGCCGCCTCATCGCAGGCACCGAGCATCGTGCTGCTCGATCTGGGCCTGCCCGATATGGACGGCGTCAAGGTGGTGGAGTCGGTGCGCGCATGGTCGGGCATGCCGATCATCGTGGTCTCGGCGCGCAGCGAGGACGGGGATAAGATTCGCGCGCTCGATGCCGGCGCCGATGACTACCTGACCAAGCCGTTTTCGGTCGAGGAACTGCTTGCACGCATTCGCACGACGCTCAGGCGCCTTTCGTATGCGCAAACGGGTGGTGTTGCCTCCGAGGGCTCGTTCGATACCGGTGAGCTGCATATCGACTTTGATGCCGGCATTGCCACGATGGATGGCGAGGAGCTGCATCTGACGCCGATTGAGTACAAGCTCTTGTGCCTGCTGGCACATAACGCCGACAAGGTACTAACGCACCAGTTTATCCTGCACGAGATTTGGGGCACGGCAACTAAGAGCGACCTGGCGAGCCTGCGCGTCTTTATGGGCACGCTGCGCAAGAAGATCGAGTCCGACCCCGCGCACCCGCGCTATATCCAGACGCACGTGGGTATTGGTTACCGATTGGTCATCCAGGGATAGGTCGGCATCCGCCATCCCAATATGAGTTGCGGTGAAATACGGTCTAAATTTACCTAATTCCAGGCAAAACAGTCCGTATTCCACCGCAACGTTGTCTATTTATCCTTGGGCTTGCTGGCGTAGAACTTCTTCTTTTTGGACTTGCCGGCAGGGGAGGGTTTGCTGGCAAAGTTGGACTTGCCGTTGCCGGCCTGCGCGTGCGCGGGCGCTGCTGCACGGGGCTTGCGGGCCTCGGGGTTGCGCAGCTCCTCGGTTCGCTCGGCAATCTCCTCGGCGCTAAAGCCGACTTCGGCCATGGCGTCCTCGATGGGCAGGCGGCGCACGATATAGCAGTGGTGCACCTTCTGGTTGCGTGCGAAATCCTCGGGGATGGTCTGCGCCGTAATGTCCTCCAGCACGACGCCCGCG
>DBFAZJ010000254.1:0-9394 GCA_048244295.1 Collinsella sp. | reverse complement strand
GCGCCAATCGCCGTGAGGATCAACGTCTCCTTGTTGACGTAGTGGTGCACCTCGCCACGGCGGAAGCCCAGCACCTTGATGGTCGCCAGCTCGCGCTCGCGCTCGGAGATGTTGGTGTTGGACAGCGTAAACACCACCACAAACGACAGGCACGCCGCCATAAAGGTCACAAGTACCACGACGGAATTGATGATAGTGAAGTTCGCCTCATAATTTTCCCAATGCTCGGCCGTGCTCGAGATGGTGAGCCAACCGTCGTTCTTAAGCTTCTTGCTAAACGCAATCTGGTCAGAAGATGAGCCCTTAAGCAGCGCAAAGATGCCGTTAAGACGCGCGCTTCGGTCGAACGCGCGCTCATAGGTGCTCTGCGTCATATAGAGCGTGTTGCCCAGATAGTTGAGCGAAATGTCGCTAACCTTGACCTTGGCGACGTTGAGCGACGAATCCTGGACGTGTGCTGTGTCGCCCGGCTGAATCCCCAGCACCAGTTGCGAGCTCTTGCTCAAGTACACGTCCCCGTCACGCAAGGCGAGCGGTTCTTTGGACTCATCCTCCAGGCGCACGTAGTCACCCAAGTCACCCGTGCGGTCGTCGGGAATCACAATGAGCTGTACGGTCTCGCTCTTGCCGCCAAACGTAAAAGTGACGTTGTCGGTCATGATCGGCAGCGTCGAAGTCACGGTCACGTCGGAATCCTTGGCCGCGCTTCGCTCGTCGAGCGCCGCGCACGTCTGCGTAAAGTCATCGGGATTGGCAACCGCCAGCAGGTCATAGCGCGTGATATGCCCGTACTGTTTGGGCGAAAGCGCCACCGACGTATCGCGGATGCCCATGCCGCAGATCACGAGCGCCGTGCAGCCGGCGATACCGAAGATGGTCATAAGGGCACGCTTTTTGTAGCGGAACAGGTTACGCGCTGCCACCTTGTTCAAAAAGCCCATGCGGTGCCAGATAAAGCCGATGCGCTCAAGCAAGATACGCGAGCCGGCACGCGGCGCCTTGGGGCGCATGAGCGAAGCCGGCGTCTCGGCCATCTCGTGGCGGCAGGCGATAATCGTGGCGCCCACCACGCCCACGGCAAACAGCGCAACCGACACGAGCGACGACACGATGTCGTACGAAAGCAGCATCTGGGGCAGAGAGTACATGTCATCGAACACCGTAAACAGGAACAGCGGCAGCCCCACAAAGCCGATGATGTTGCCGAGCACGCCGCCGATCAGACAAGCCCACAGCGCATAGTCCACGTATTTGGACAGGATGCGTCCGCGCGAATAGCCGAGCGCCTTATACAGGCCGATGAGCGTGCGCTCCTCCTCGACCATACGCGTGGCGGTGGTAAGGCTGATGAGCACGGCGACGATAAAGAAGATGAACGGGAACACCGTGGCGATGGCTTCAATTGACGAGCTATCGCTCTCCACGCTCGAGTAGCTTGCGATATTGCCGCGGTCCTGGATGTACCAGGTGCATTCTCCCAGATCGGAAAGCTCGGCGCGGGCGTCGGCAAACTGTTGGTCGGCGGCGGCACGGCGCTGGTCCAGGTCGGCTTGCGCCTGCGCACGCTCGTCGCTGCCCTCGGCCATGCGATTGATGTTGTCCTGCTCGATCCCAAAGAGCATGGCGGCCTGACGCTCGGCCGCATCCAAGCTTGTCGGCGTGTCGACCGTCAGCTCCTGAGCGCGCGCCTTCTCACGCTCCTCGCGGATCTTCTCTATATTGCCCTTGACCTCATTGATCTTTGCCGCGTAGGCATCCGAATATGAGTTGAGATCCTTGGCTCCCTCGACGACCACGTGGACCGCGGAGTAGGAAGAAGATGTCGCGGCGTCCTCGCTCACATAGAACTTATAGTCCGCCGCCGAGGCGGCACGGAAGGCGTTGACCGTCGAGTCGGAGCTCACATCAGTGGGATCGAGAACCTCGGCCGTGATGGTGTAATCGCCATCGGCAAACTGATCCTTGGCGCTTTGGTTCGACGAGCTCGCATCGTTGGCAGCAAAGCTCACCGTATCGCCGAGCTTTTTGCCCGAAGCCTTCAGGAACTTCGAAGTCACCGCGACCTCATCGGCGCTCTCGGGCAAATCGCCGTTCACGAGCACTGGCTGATCGATATTCTCCTTGGAGAGACTTTGCACGACCACGCGCTCGCGCGTTGTGCCCACGGCGGTGTAGGCGGTCTCGGTGTAGATGCCCTCGGCCGTTTCGACGCCATCGACCTCTTGGATGGCGTCGAGATCATCGTCAGTCAGGCCATAGGTCGACTGCACGTTAATGTCATAGACATTTTGCTGGTCGAAGTAGGCGTCAACCGAATCGCACAGGTCCTCGCAACCCGCCTTAAGGCCGCACATCACGCTCACGCCGAGCGCGGTGATCACGACGATAGACAAGAAGCGTTTGAGGCTGCCGCGAATCGTGCGGTAGACACCGCGGCGAAACACCGTCGGCACCATATCGTTTGAGCTTTGGGCAGTGCGGTAGGTCGTAAAATCCTGCTCGCGCTCCGTGTTCTGCGCGTCGCGGCGTTGGCTGTTTTGGCGGTCCTGATCCATGGGCGCTACCACTCGATCGTCTCGATAGGCACGGGATTTTGCTGGACCGTCTCGCTCTCCACGCGGCCGCTCTTAAAGCGAATCAGGCGATCGGCCATGGGCGCGAGCGCGGAGTTGTGCGTGATGATGATGACCGTAATGCCCTGCTTGCGGCAGGTATCCTGCAGCAGCTGCAAGATCTGCTTGCCGGTTTTATAGTCGAGCGCGCCCGTGGGCTCGTCGCACAGAAGCAGCTTGGGGTTCTTTGCCAGTGCGCGGGCGATGGACACGCGCTGCTGCTCGCCGCCCGAAAGCTGTGCCGGAAAGTTGCCCAGGCGCTCGCCCAGGCCAACCTGGCGAAGCGTCTGTTCGGCATCGAGCGAATCGGGGCAAATCTGAGCTGCGAGCTCAACGTTTTCGAGGGCCGTCAGGTTGGGGACCAGATTGTAGAACTGGAAGACAAAGCCGACGTCGGCGCGGCGGTATTCCACGAGCTGCGCCTCGTTAGCGGAGCTCACGTCGCGCCCGTCCACCGTCACGGTGCCGGAAGTTGCCGTGTCCATGCCGCCCAAGATGTTGAGCGCCGTCGTTTTACCGGCGCCTGAAGCACCCAAAATGATGGCGAGCTCGCCGCGCTCGACCGTAAAACTCGCGCCGTCGAGTGCGTGAATGCGGGCGTCGCCCTCGCCGTATGCCTTGATGACGTCTTTGAATTCGATATAGGCCATCGATTAATTCCCATCTGGTCGGATAACTCTTTAGTATTACCCATTTCGCACCGACCAAAAAGGGACAGGTTCATTTTGGCAGGTTTTAGAGGCGGACGGTGAAGGTGATCTGGTTGCCGTGGCCGCAGACAGAAGCGCTCCCACCATGGGCTTCGGCGATGGCACGCACCACGGATAGGCCCACGCCCGAGCCGCCCGTCTTGGAGCTGCGCGACACGTCCGCACGATAGAAGCGGTCGAACAATCGATCTAGGTCGCCTTCGGGCAGCTCGTCCACGGCGTTCGAAACGACAAGCTCGGCCGAACCTTTGCCTGCACCGCGTGAGACGGCACGCAGACTCAACTCAATTACACTGCCCTCACTCGCATAGCGCGTGGCGTTATCCAGCAGCAGCTCAACCACCTGCGCCACCGCTGCAGCATCGGCATGGGCCCGCACGCCACTCGCAATCGACGTCGACAGACGCTTGCCACGCGAAACCGCCACCGACTCAAACGGCGACGCCGCCTTGTCCACTGCCTCCGAAAGATCGATCGATATCATGGTAAAGCCCGCCGAACCCTCGTCCATGCGAGCCAAAAACACCAGACGCTCCGTGAGCGCCGTCAGCCGCGCGACCTGCTCGTGAATGCTCTGCGTCCACTCACTCTCGCCGCTCTCGATCTCTTGCACCTCATTGGCGGCGTCAATTACAGCCAGCGGCGTCTTGATCTCGTGGCTCGCATCGGTAATAAAGCGCTTTTGCTTGCTGTAGCTCTCGACCATCGGTCGAATCACCGCGCCCGAGGCACCCGCCACAATTGCCAGCACCGCCAGCCAGCCAATGCAACTGATCGCCACGCTCGCGCTCAAAAACGAATGAAAGCTTGCAAGCTCGCGCGAGCAGTCCACGAACACATAGGTGGTCTCATCGTCTTGAACGTCAGTCGTATAGCGATAATTGCCAGAAAAACCCGAGGTCCAACCCTTGGAATATAGTCCTGCAGCGATGCGTGCAGCACGCTTGGCACCCACCGCGGCAATGCGGGCCGTGTTGACATCGGTCACCTGCCCGCCGGCAATCGACACCGTAAAGTAGCGCGTGTCGAAGGGAGACTCCGCCGTCATACCTTCGAAGTGCCCGGTGCGCATGACCACCCTGTCACCGGCAGCGGTCTTACCGGCGCCCACATCCTGGCCGGGGTCGGTCTTAGGCTCATCCGTCCAATCAATGCCGTTCTTGCCCGCCAAGATATAGTCCAGGCGAGCATCGGCCATCTTGCAGATATGCGAGTAGTTGACGACGTTGATGCCGGCAATGATGAGCGTAAGCACGACGGTCACGGCACCCATGGCAACCAGGATGAACTTGCGACGCAGACGACGTCCCATTGCACTGGCAGCATCGACGCGCCCCGGATTACCCGAGTCCGCTCCCATGCCGAGCTTTGTCGCCATGCGCTTCCACCACGCGCTCGCGCTCACGCTTATTCGCCCTCCTCGACAACCTCAAGCGAATATCCCTGATTGCGCGATGCGCGGATGGCCACGTTGGCACCCAGCGCCGTCAGCTTTTTGCGCAGGTACGAGATATAGACCCACACTACGTTGGCGCCTTCGGGCGCATCCTCACCCCAAACCTCGAGCATCAGACGTTCGGTGGGCATACGCGTGCCGGCGTTGCGCATAAAGAGCTCCATAAGCTGAAACTCACGATTGGCCAGGTGCTCCTCGCCCAAGGGACCCACAAGCGTGCACGATGCCGTGTCGAGGCGCATATTGCCCACACTGAGCGTCGTGGCGTCAATTGCCGTCGCGGCACGCGTCATGGCACGAATGCGAGCGAGCAGTTCCTTGGCGGCAAACGGCTTGGTCAGATAATCGTTGGCACCGGCATCCAGGCCCTCGACCTTATCGGACACCTCGCTTTTTGCCGTGAGCATGATGATGGGCAGTCGCTTACCGGCGGCACGTGTGCGCTTGAGCACCTCAATTCCATCCATGCCGGGCATCATGATGTCCAGGATTGCGGCGTCATAGTCGTTGGCGAGCAGATATTCGAGCGCCGTCAGACCGTCGAGCGCGGTGTCGACCTCGTAGTCGCTATGTTGAAGAATCGCGGTAAGGGCGCGGGAGAGGCCGGGTTCGTCCTCGGCAAGCATCAGTTTCATGGTTGCTCCTTTGGCGCACGGCTATACAAGTTTCGATACTGCCGATGATAGCGCACCGTCAGCCTCCTTAGCGCAGCCTTAGCTGCTCAACCTGCGCGTTTTCAAATACGCAGGATATGGCTTAGCCAAACTTAAGGCGCAGACACCGAGCGCCTGGACGCATGCCAGCCGCGAAAAGACAGCGACTCGTCCTTTCGCGGCGTCCTAGTTATGCAAAGTGTTCGAGCGTTACTCCTCGTACGCGCCCTCAAGCCGCAGCAGCCACTCCTTGCGATCAAGCCCGCCGGCATATCCGTTGAGCGATCCGTCGGCCGCCACCACGCGATGGCACGGCACGATAATCGAAACAGGATTGCGAGCGACCGCGGCCCCCACGGCACGGGGAGACACAACGGGCGCCTCGTTTCCCGGTACACGATGTCGAGCCGCAACACGCTGGGAGATCTCACCATACGTAGCGACCTCGCCACGCGGAATAGAAAGCAGCTCGTACCAAACTTCACGCTGAAACGCCGTGCCAATCATATGCAACGGCGGCGTAAACCGAGGCTCCTGCCCCGCAAAATAAGTATTCAACCAAGCCCAAGAACGCTCAAGCACCGAAGAAGCCGCGCCATTTGCCGGACTCACCGAAGACATCCCACCGGTACCAGAAACCGCATCGGCACCTTCAACATGTTCGGGATCTTCTTTCAGAAGCGTGGAGCCAAAGTGCTCCTGCCCCTCAAACCAAAGCCCCGTCAAACCGCGGCCATCAGCGGCAAGCAGGATTTCGCCCAAAGGCGAAGCAAACGTCGTCGTGACCACCAGCGGCTCCTTTCAAAACTCCGCAAACATAATACCGCGAATTGTGCAGACAACCTCAATCGACCCCAAAGTTGCCCAAGGCAGCAGGCGCAACGCGCCGCAGCTGCGATCCGCGCTCCACAGTCCCCCAAGGAGGCAGGCGCGAAGCGCCGAGGCCGCCGCCGGGACCAGGGCCCGCAACAGCCACGTGCTCCCATCAGCCCAGCGGCCCCAACCAACAACGGCCCCATCGCAGGTCGCTTGCAGCAGCGTCACCGAAGGCGGGGGCCGGGCTTAGCTTTCAGAACACTCCGCAGACCAGTGTGGCGCCTTGTCCGCGGCTCCGAAGGAGCAGGACAAGGTGCCACACATGGTCGAGGACGTTCTGAAAGCTAAGCCCGGCCCCCGTCGGACAGGTCCACCGCTACTCGCAGAGCAGCTTAGCGATCTGGACGGCGTTGGTTGCCGCGCCCTTACGGATTTGGTCGCCGCAGCACCAGAAGGTGATGCCACGCGCGGCCTCGGGGTTCGAGATGTCGCGGCGTACGCGACCGACCCAAATCAGGTCCTGGTCGGAGGTGTCCATCGGCATGGGGAAGCGGTCGTGCGCATCCTCGGCGCCCATGTCGTCAACGAGCTTCACGCCCGGAGCGGCAGCCAGCGCGGCACGGGCCTCTTCCACCGTGATGTCGCGCTCAAACTCGAGCGTAATGCTCTCGGAGTGCGAACGCAGCACCGGCACGCGCACACAGGTGCAGTTCACGCGCAGCTCGGGCAGGTGCATGATCTTGCGGCCCTCGTTTTGCAACTTCATCTCCTCGGAGGTAAAGCCCTCCTCCTTGACGCCGCCAATCTGCGGAATCAGGTTGCTCGCCAGCTGGGCGGCAAAGGCGCGCGGCTCGGGAATCTCCTCGTCACGGCCCAGAGCGGCCAGCTGAGCCTCGAGCTCGGCCATACCGGGCGCGCCAGCGCCCGAAGCTGCCTGATACGTGGACACGATCATACGCTTCACGCCGGCAAGCTGGTGCAGCGGCCAGGTGGGAACCAGGCCGATGATAGTCGCGCAGTTGGGGTTGGCAATCAGGCCGTGGTGCCACTCAATGTCATCGGCATTGATCTCGGGCACGACCAGCGGCACCTCGGGATCCATGCGGAAGGCGTGGCTGTTATCGACTACGACGGCGCCGCGCTTGACGGCCTCAGGCAGCAGCTCCTTGGCGATATCGTCGCCGGCGGCGCCGAGTACGATGTCGCAGCCCTCAAAGGCCTCGGGGCAAGCCTCCTCAATCACAACCTGCTCGCCGCGGAACTCAACGGTCTTGCCTGCAGAGCGCGCGCTCGCTAGCAGCTTGAGCTTACCGACCGGAAACTCCTGCTCGTTGAGGCACTCGAGCATCTGGGTGCCCACGGCTCCCGTGGCGCCCAAAATAGCAACCGTGTACTGTTTCATGCTTCCCCCTTTAAAGGTTGTGGCTATCGCCCGCACGCCAAGCAGGCCGAATATTGTTGCCAGTGTATACAAGAACGGGGCGGACACGAAACCCGCCCCGTCGAAACGAAACCGAAATGAAACGCCCCACCGTAGATTTATGAGACATGTCCCAAAAATGCACCGGGATGGCAGCTACTTGCGGAGCGCGTCCAGAGCGGGATCGACCGGCGCGGGAGCCTCCAGGTCGGAGACCTTCACGATACCGTTCTCGTCGGAGAAAGCACGGTAGATGGTCTGAATCGCCAGATCAAAGTCCTTCTCCTCCACGCCGATGATGATGTTGATCTCGTCGCAGCTCTGCGAAATCATACGCACACTCACGCCGGCCTGGCCAAGCATGCCAAACAGGTGGCCAGAGATGCCGGCACGACCGCGCAGGTTGCGACCAACGGTCGCGATAAGCGCCAGGCCCTCGACAACCTCGATCTCGAGCGGCTCGACCTCCTGCTGAATGTCGCCCACGAGCGAGTACAGCGAGTCGTGCACGTCCTGCTCCTGCACCACGGCGCCAAAACGGTCGACACCGGTGGGCATGTGCTCGACGGAAACGTCATAGCGCTCGAAGACCGAAAGCGCACGGCGCATAAAGCCGACACGGGGCTTGGTGCGGTCGCGGGCAACGTTGATGGCGACAAAGCCGCGCTTGCCGGTCACGCCGGTAATGATGGGCTCCGCCTCGCCCTCATCAGCTGTCTCGCTAATGATGGTGCCGGGGTCCTGCGGCGCATTGGTGTTCTTGATGACCAGCGGAATACCAGCCTCGCGCACGGGGAACACGGCCTCCTCGTGCAGGACACTTGCGCCCATGTACGAAAGCTCGCGCAGCTCCTCGTAGGTAACGCGCGCAATGGGTTGAGCCTCGGGAACAATACGCGGATCAGCAGAATAGAAGCCCGAGACGTCGGTCCAGTTCTCGTACAGATCGGCGCCCAGGCACTTGGCCAGAATCGAGCCGGAAATATCGCCGCCGCCACGGTCGAGCAGCTTAATCTGGCCCTCACGCGTCGCGCCGTAGAAACCGGGCATAACAAAGCCGCCCTGCTGACCGTACTCCTGCACCAGCTCGGAAGTGCGATTCATGCTGAGCGTACCGTCGTGATGGAACGCCACAACCGTCGCGGCGTCCAGGAACGGTAAGCCCAGGTACTCGGCCATCAGGCGGGCGGTAAAGTACTCGCCACGGCTCACAAGCTCCTCGGTGGAGTAGCCGCCCGAGCGGGCGCGCTCGGCAAAGGCCGCGAACTCCTCGCGGATGGGATAGGTGAGCTCCAGCTCGTCAGCGATATCAAAATAGCGCTGGCCAATGTCCTCGAGTAGCTCCTCGCACGACACGTGATACTTAACGTGCGCGTTAACCAGGTAGAGCAGGTCGGTCACCTTGGTGTCGCCCTTAAAGCGGCGGCCGCAGGCGGAAACCACCACAAAACGGCGGGCAGGGTCGGCGTCGACAATGGCCTTGATCTTTTTGAAGTGTTCGGCGTCGGCGACCGACGAGCCGCCAAACTTGGCAATCTTAATCATGGGCTGGAGGTTACCTTTCTAAAAAGCCTCTGCGAACCTATTTTGCGCGCTCTGATACCATGGTTTCACCGATTGGGACCAAGGCATCCGAGGAGCAGTGTTATATGGGAACTTATCATAGTACACGAGGACGCACTTTATCGTGCTCAAGTAAGGTGGCAATCCGCACCGGCATCGCTCCC
>DBFAZJ010000253.1:0-2059 GCA_048244295.1 Collinsella sp. | reverse complement strand
TAGACCGTCTGCATGTGTATGCCAGCCCCTTACGCTCTGGTGCAAGTTTGTTTACTGTGGGGCATTCTCGCACGAAACGTTCAACCTATTTGCCCAGAGCGCATGTTGGTTTGGTGAGCGGCTCTAGTAGTCGGTGAAAGTGAGGGGGTTAATTGAAGATTTTTAGCGCGCAAGCGTAACGGTACGATCGGGAAACTCGATGCTTGCAACCAGTTTTCCGCCGAGGCTCTCTGCGTACCTGCTCAGCGTGTCGAGCCTCATCGAACCCAACTCCCCACGCTCGAGCTCGGATACACGTTTTTGAGAAACGCCCATCGACTGGGCGACCGACGCCTGTGTTAGATCTTTTAACCTGCGAATCTGAGCAAGCTTATAGGCTTCGATACGATCGCGAGTCCTCTCCTGCTCGGCGGTAATGGAGTCGCGTGTTATCCCGCGAGATTCCATATACTCATGCAGTTCCATCTCGATCGAGCCTCCTCACGTGGCGACGGTATATTTGCTCGGCCCTTGGAATGTTGATCGCATACCAACCGTTCCATTTTGCCCTTGACGATCCCGCTCGCGACTTATCACCCGCCAATAGCAATACCGCCTGGCGCTTGGGGTCAAAGGCGAAGAGGATGCGAATCACCTGCCCACCACACGACGTCACTCTCAGCTCCTTTAAATGATGAAGCTTCGAGCCCTTTACGCGGTCAACCAGCGGACGACCAAGGCTGGGACCTTCCTTCTCGAGCACCAAAAGGTCTGCATAAATCTGCTTCAGCGTAGCTTCATCCTGCTCATCAAGCCAAGGTTCGATGTAATCAAGCACGATACGGTACCGATGCAGCTGATTTGACATACCTTTCTCCTTCTATAGTAGAAGTTTTACGGTATATTGCAAGGACAAACTTGCGCAAATGTCTATTTATTCAGCTTAAATACGCTGTTTGGGCTCGGTGACGATGGCTCGAACGATGCGGGGACGATCGGTGAGGTCGTGGACGATACGCACGTCCGAAAGGCCTGCCTGGCGACAGAGCTCGGCCGCGGCATCGAGGGCGCCCTCGTAGAGCTCGCAGGCAAACAGGCCGCCGGCGCGCAGCATGTAGGGCGCCGCATTGAGCAGGCGGCGGAAGATGTCCAGGCCGTCGGCACCGCCCTCGAGCGCCAAATCAGGCTCGAAGTCCTTGACCTCGTGCGGCAGCGAACGCATGACGTCGGTCGGGATGTAAGGCGGGTTGGAGACGAGTACGTCAAAGGTGCCCCACTCTTCGCGGGGAATGGAACTTACCAGGTTGGTGAGGCTAAAGGCAACCTCATCTGCCGTGAGGCCGAGCGCGTCGCGGTTTTTGGTGGCCAGATCGATAGCGCGCGGCTCGATATCGGTGGCGGTGCAAGTAACGTGGCCGCGGCGCTCCCAGGCAAGGGAGAGCGAGATACAGCCCGTGCCGCAGCCGACCTCGAGAACGCGGGCAGTGCGGGGCTCGGCTGGGGCAGATACGTTGGCCTCGGCGGCATCTTGCGCGGGAGTCGCCTGTTGGTCGTTGTCCTCAATGGCGATGCCGTATTCGTCGAGCTCGGGCTCGGGGGTTTCCATGGCCTCTGCTTCTGCCGCTTCGGCTTCTGCTGCCTGCGCGGCGGCTTCCTCGGCCTCGCGATCGGCCAGTTCCTCGGCATAGGCGCGACTGCCCAGCACATCGCCGCCTAGCGCCGCCTCATCGGCAGCCGTCAGGTTAGCGGCACGGCGCTCGGCGGTCGCGCGTTCGTCCGCCAGCGCGGCCTCGGCCTTGCGTGCCTCCTCGACCTCATCGTTCCAGGGCAGCTCAACACGCTGACAGGCGGCAGCCTCGGGGCTCAGCACCTCGGCATCCAGATAGTTCAGAACTTCTTCGACGAGCATCTCGGTCTCGGGGCGCGGGATGAGCACACCGGGGGCGCACGCGACGTCGATCATGCGAAACTGCGTGCTACCGGTGATGTACTGCAGCGGCTCGCCCTTCGCGCGACGGACGACCGCCGCGTGCATGGTCTCGAGCTGCGCTGCGTCGAGCGTCTCGTCCATGCGCATATA
>DBFAZJ010000252.1:0-10163 GCA_048244295.1 Collinsella sp. | reverse complement strand
TTCACAATGACCTGCAATTTTTCTACACGCTATTTTTAGCCGCCCTGCGTTGTTTAGACACAGGAAAAGATCCGATTTTTTGCCAAAGCATTTCGAAATGGTTTCAAAACCGCAGGTAGAAGTGTTAACGACCGGTAAACGGTCGATTTATCACCGTGAGCGGTGCAAAAACGTTTTACCGTATGAATCAACGAAAGCGACCTCTTCTGGGGTGATATAGTGACAACAACACGTCACGTGGTTACTACCAGTTTAGAAACCACTGGTCTTCAAAGAACGCTTTCTAAGAAGCTTTAAGGGCGAGTGCCCGCTGGCTTCCGAAAATCATCGGACTCAGATCGTACACACCTTCGGAAGGGAAATTTGAATGGTTGGCTTTATTCTTACCGGTCATGGACAGTTCGCACCCGGCCTTGCAAGCGCTATCGCTATGGTTGCCGGCGACCAGCCTGCTTTTACCGTCGTTCCTTTTGAGGGCGGCCAGGCCGCATCCTACGGTGAGGATCTCCGCGCCGCTATTACCGCCATGCGCGAGGAGTGCGATGGCGTGCTTGTCTTTACCGACCTGCTTGGCGGCACCCCGTTCAACCAGTCGATGATGATTGCCCAGGATGTCGACAACGTCGAGGTTCTGACTGGCACCAACCTTCCCATGGTTATTGAGCTTCTGTTCCTCCGCGGCAATGCCACGCTCGCCGAGCTTGGCGAGCAGGCCGTGACCGTTGGCCAGACGGGCGTCACCGCCCAGACGGTCGCATCCGTTGCCGGCTCCGAGGAAGAGGATATCTTCGGCGACGAGGACGGCATCTAATGGCCGATTTCGGAGCCAACGTCCTGAGCTCCTCGGTCGCCCTTTTAGGCCTGCTTGTCATCATGGGCTTGATTTACACCATCTGGTCGCAAATCAACATGAAGAAGAAGCAGAAGTACTTCAAGGAGCTGCACACCGAGCTCAAGCCGGGTCAGGAGGTTCTTTTCGCCGGCGGTATCTACGGAACCGTCAAAGGCATCGAAGGCGAGAAGGTCCAGATCAAAGTCCGATCCGGAGCCGTCGTAGATGTTTCGCGTTACGCGATTCAGGAGATCAAGTAACTGTCGTCAGCAAATATCGAAAGGAAGCTGATCAACATGGCAGAACCCAACATTCTTCTTACCCGCATCGATAACCGACTGGTTCATGGTCAGGTTGCCACCCAGTGGAACTCCACTCTGGGCTCCAACCTCATCCTCGTCGCCAACGACGACGTGGCGTCCAACACCATGCGCCAGAACCTCATGAAGATGGCCGCTCCCGCCGGCGTCGCTACGCGTTTCTTCTCCCTGCAGAAGACCATCGACGTCATTGGCAAGGCGAGCCCGCGCCAGAAGATCTTCATCGTGGCCGAAACACCGGAAGACGTGCTTACGCTCGTCAAGGGCGGTGTGCCTATAAAGAAGGTAAACATCGGCAACATGCACATGTCGGAAGGAAAGCGCCAAGTCGCCACCTCCGTCGCAGTTAACGACGAGGATGTCGCTGCGTTTAAAGAGCTGCAGGAATTGGGGGTGGAGTTGGAGATCAGGCGCGTTCCGAGCACGCCTGTTGAGGACACGAGCAAGCTCTTCTCGTAATCCTCGTGATCCACGTTGTCAGGAGTGAAACCCTGACGTTCTGTACGTGATATCCAAAGTGCGTACATACATTTTGAAAGGAGGAGCAAGATGGAATACTCGATCATCCAGATCGCTCTGGTCTTCGTCGTCACGTTCATCGCGGCAATCGACCAGTTTGACTTCCTCGAGTCTCTCTATCAGCCCATCGTCACCGGCGCCGTCATCGGTCTTATCCTTGGCGACCTCAATACCGGTCTTCTCGTGGGTGGTACCTATCAGCTCATGACGATCGGCAACATGCCGATCGGAGGCGCTCAGCCGCCTAACGCCGTCATTGGCGGCATCATGGCAGCCATTCTCGCTATCGCTACGGGTCTCGAGCCCAACGCGGCAGTCGGCCTTGCCATTCCGTTCGCTCTGCTTGGTCAGCTCGGCGTTACCCTGGTTTTCACGCTTATGTCCCCGCTTATGTCCACGGCCGATAACATGGCTCATAACGCGGACACCAAGGGCATCGAGCGCCTGAACTACTTCGCCATGGCTCTGCTCGGCCTGATCTTCGCTGTCGTCGTCACCCTGTTCTTCATCGCTGGCGCTACCATCGGTCAGACCATCGCTTCTGCCATCCCGACTTGGCTGCAGACCGGTCTGTCCGCTGCAGGCGGCATGATGCGCTTCGTCGGCTTCGCCGTCCTGCTCAAGGTTATGATGAACCGCGATATGTGGGGCTTCTTCCTCATGGGCTTTGGCCTCGCGCTCATCACCGTTGCCAACGATTCGCTGGCAACCCCTGCTCTGCTCATCCTCGCTCTCATCGGCTTCGGCATCGCTTTCTGGGACTTCCAGCAGCAGACCGAGCTGAAGGGTGCAGCTGTTTCTGACGGAGGTGACTTCGAAGATGGCATCTAATGAGTATGTGATCCCGGAGCACTACGAGGATCTCACTCCTGCTCCGCAGCTCGACCAGAAGACCCTCAACAAGATGGCTTGGCGCTCCTGCTTCCTGCAGGCCTCGTTCAACTACGAGCGTATGCAGGCCGCTGGCTGGCTCTACTCCATCATCCCCGGTCTGGAGAAGATCCACACCAACAAGAACGACCTCGCGGCTTCCATGAGCCACAACCTGGAGTTCTTCAACACCCACCCGTTCCTCGTCACCTTTGTTATGGGCATCGTGCTTTCGCTCGAGCAGAACAAGGTTGACATCCCCACGATCCGCGCCGTCCGCGTCGCCGCAATGGGCCCGCTCGGTGGTATCGGTGACGCCCTGTTCTGGCTGACGCTCGTGCCTATCACGGCCGGCATTACCTCCAACATGGCCATCAACGGCAACGCTGCTGCGCCGATCATCTTCCTGGTGATTTTCAACGCTGTCCAGTTCGCTCTGCGCTTCTGGCTCATGAACTGGTCCTACAAGCTTGGCACCAGCGCTATTGACGCTCTGACCGCCAACATGCAGGCCTTCACGCGTGCCGCTTCCATCATGGGCGTCTTCGTCGTCGGTTGCCTGGTCGTCACCATGGGTGGCACCCAGATCAACCTCCAGATCCCCAACGGCACCACCCGTGGCCTCTCCGCTACTACCGTGATCGTCTCCGAGAAGGAGGCCGAGAACTTCACCGGTATGGAGGGCATCGATACCGAGACCGCTGAGGCCGGTACTATCGCCATGACCGATAAGGACGGCAACGCCCTTACCGCTTCCGATGCCGACGGCAACGCTGTCGAGTGCGGCGTCACCGATCTGGGTAACGGCATGGAGTCCGTGACCTACGGCACCGTTACCGAGGATCCGGTCAACTTCTCTGTTGCCGACACCCTCAACACCATCGTCCCGAAGCTCGTCCCGCTTATGCTTACGCTGCTGCTTTACTACATGTTCGCTAAGCACAGCTGGACCCCGACCAAGGGCATTCTCCTGCTCTTCGTCCTTGGCATCCTGGGCGCTGGTCCGCTTGGTCTCTGGCCGAGCATCTGGTAAGGCTCTAGCTTGAGGGGTGTGTCCCTACGCGGCTCACACCCCGACCCCTTAAGCCATGTGTATGTTAAAAGCCGCGTGCTCGAAAGAGCGCGCGGCTTTTGTTTTCTTAATGATTCGGGTGTGGCAGACAGATAATGCATAACACCCTAGGTAGTTAGCCGAATTCGAGCAAAAGGGAGGATAGGATGGCGATCGGAGCGCGTAAGCAACCGCTGTACGATCAGCTGGTCGATATTCTGACCGAAAAGATTGACCATGAATATCGCGCCGGTGACATGATTCCTTCCGAGCGCGAACTTTCGGAGCGCTATGGTCTCTCGCGCACAACGGTACGCCTAGCTCTGCAGGAACTGGAGCGTTTAGGACTGGTGGTTCGGCAGCACGGTCGCGGTACCTTTGTGACCGACCGTTCGGCAAAGGCAACCAATCTTATGCAGTCCTACAGCTTTACCGAGCAGATGCGCGCGATGGGTCGAGAACCCGAGACCACGATTCTCGAGTTTTGCGAGATGGAGGCCGATAAGAATCTGGCCGAGCATATGGGATTGCGCATCGGTGATCGCATTTTTAAGCTCAAGCGCCTTCGTTCTGCCGACAACATGCCCATGATGGTCGAACGCAGCTATCTACCGGTTCGTCAATTTCTGTCCCTAAAGCGACCGCTGCTGGAGCGTAAGCCGCTTTACGATGTGATTGAGCAGGACTTTCAGCAAAAGATTCGCGTGGCCGAAGAGGAGTTCTATGCGAGCATAGCCCGTCCCACCGATGCCCACCTTTTGGGAATTGTCGAGGGCTCGCCTGTGCTCGATTTGGTCAGGACTACGTATAACGAGTCAAACGAGGTAGTGGAGTACACACTCTCGGTTGCTCGTGCCGATCAGTTTAAATACAAGGTTTACCACCAGCGCAGTAACTAGTGCTCGCATCGTTTCCATATGGTGATTCTTTGCATTTAACTGGTTACTACCAGATAACCAACCGAAGTGTATAATTGCACGTCAGAGGATCACTTCTAGAGAGAGGTATTAGAAATGTTCGAGAAGAGTGTCGAGGAGCTCACCGAGCTCGGCGCCCAGATCACCACGGCCGAGATTGCTCAGCAGCCCGAGCTTTGGCGTGATACGCTCAACATCTATCGCGAGAACAAGGAGGCCATCGAGGCCTTCCTGGCCGAGGCTCGCGCTATGGGCGAGGGGCGTCTGTCCGTTGTCTTCACCGGTGCCGGTACGTCCGACTACGTTGGCGATACCTGCGCCCCGTACCTGCGTCACGCTGGCAACACTGATCTCTACGACTTTAAGCCCATCGCCACGACCGATATCGTGAGCGCCCCGCGCGACTTCCTGCGCGCCGAGGATCCCACGCTCGTGGTTTCCTTTGCCCGCTCTGGCAACAGCCCCGAGAGCCTTGCCGCCGTTGCCGTTGCCAAGGAGCTCGTCCACAACGTCAAGTTCCTCAACATCACCTGCGCTCCCGAGGGCAAGCTTGCCGTCGAGTCTGCCGATGATCCCAATGCGCTGACGCTGCTCATTCCGCGCGCCAACGACAAGGGCTTCGCCATGACCGGTTCTTATTCCTGCATGACCCTGCTCTCCACCCTTATTTTCGACACTGCCTCTGACGAGCAGAAGGCCGAGTGGGTCGAGACGATTGCCAAGATGGGCGAGGAGGTCATCTCCCGTGAGCCCGAGATCGCCGATTACCTGGCTGGCGATTTCAACCGCGTGACCTACTTGGGTTCTGGCTCCTTCGGTGGCCTTGCTCAGGAGAGCCAGCTCAAGATCCTCGAGCTCGCTCACGGTCTGGTCGCTACTTCCTACGACACCTCCATGGGCTATCGTCACGGACCTAAGTCCTTCGTCGACGATAAGACGCTCGTCTTCGTGTTCGTCAACAACGACGCCTACACCCGTCAGTACGACATCGACATCCTCAACGAGATCGGTGGCGACGAGATCGCTCAGCACACCATCGCCGTTCAGCAGGAAGGTGCCACCGTCTATGAGGGTGAGTCCTTCACCTTTAAGGGCTACGAGGCACTTCCCGAGGGCTACCTTGCTCTGCCGTTCGTGATGTTTGCCCAGGCTATCAGCCTGCTCAACTCCGTGCGCGTGGGCAACACGCCCGATACGCCGAGTCCCACCGGCACGGTCAACCGCGTGGTTAAGGGCGTGACGATTCACCCCTTCACCGCTTAATCGCGTCCCCCTGTAAGGGCGCCCGTCCGCTCATAACGGCGGGCGGGCGCTTTTTGTTTTACGTGAGCTGGGTATAAGCATCACTACAGTCAACTGCTTTAGAAGCAAGGAGTGCATATGAGCACGTACGCAATTAAGGCTGACAAGTTCTTCTTGCCGGCAGGCCCGCAACTGGGCGGCTATCTTATGGTCGAGGATGGCGTCTTTGGCGCCTGGCAGGCCGACGAGCCCTCTTGCGAGATTAAGGACTACACGGGATCGTGGATCGCACCGGGTATGGTCGATACTCACATCCATGGCTTCTACAACCACTCAACTACCGATAACGATCCCGAGGGCATCGATATCAGCTCGACCGAGCTCGCCCGTCGCGGCACCACCAGCTGGCTGCCCACGACGTTCACCGATGGCGTCGAGCAGATCAAGGACGCCTGCGCCGCCATCGCTCAGGCGGACGAGGGTCGCGGCCCCGACTTCTGCGGTGCTCGCATTCAGGGCATCTACCTGGAGGGCCCCTTCTTTACCATGAAGCACGTGGGCGCGCAGAACCCCGCTTACCTGATCGATCCCTCCGAGGAGGTCTTCGATCAGTGGCAGGAGGCTGCGGGTGGTCGCATCGTCAAGAGCGCCATGGCGGCCGAGCGCGACGGTGCCGCTGCTTATGCGGCTGCCCTGAATGCCAAGGGTGTGGTGACCAGCATCGGTCACTCCGACGCCACCTACGATGAGTGCATCGCCGCCATCAACGCCGGTGCCAGCTGCTTTACGCATACCTATAACGGCCAGCGCGGGCTGCATCACCGTGAGCCCGGTGTCGTGGGCGCTGCCATGTCCACGCCCGAGACCTACGCCGAGATCATCTGTGACGGCAAGCACGTTAACCCTGCCGCCATCAAAGCGCTGCTGCAGGCAAAGGGCTGGCAACACACGGTGCTCATCACTGACTGCCTGGGCTGCGGCGGCATGCCCGAGGGCAGCTACACCAGTGGTGGCATGGACGTCATCATGAAGGACAACCTGTGCTGGCTCGCCGACGGCAAGAGCATTGCCGGCTCGGTGCTCACGCTTGCCCAGGGCGTCAAGAACATCGTTGACTGGGGCATCGCCAGCGCCGATATCGCCATTCGCATGGCAACCGAGGTGCCGGCACGCTCCGCGCACATCGAGGATAAGTGCGGCAGCATCATGCCGGGTCGCGACGCCGACTTTGTCGTGTTCGACCATGAGCTTACCCTCGTCGAGACGTATGTTGGCGGTCAGAGCGTCGGCAACGCCTTTACCGAGTAACGATAGAAAAAGACGGCGGGCCCGAATCTGCTCGGACCCGCCGTATGGGTTAAATGCTCAAAAGCACCTTAACAGTTACAGCTTGTTAGCGATCTTCTTTGCCGTGCGCTTGACGCCGGCCACAAGACCCCCCGCGGGATGCTCCTTTTCGTATGCTAGACGCTTCTCGCGCTTGGCATACTCTTCGACGATGATATCGCCGTACTCATTTTCGATTTTGTCGAAGAAATCGACGGCTCCCTTAATCTCTTCGGCAGTTGGGTGCCCCTTCTGGACGCCGCCGGCGAGCTTGAACGGCCCCCACGTATCAAAGCCGGGGCAGCCGTAGACACCCATAAAGATGGCCTGCCTCATGCGGCAGATGCCATCGATATCCTTGCCGTACCACTTGTTTTTGCCACCGTAGGTCATAAGGCCAAACACCTTGTCCTGCGGTTGCAGCACGTTCGTGAGCACGCGTGCCATGTCCTTGTCGATCTCGGAGTAATAGATGCCCGTGGCGACACCGATCAGATGGTATTCGTGCAGGTCGGGGTACTCGTTTTTACCGAGCGCCTTGACGTCGAGGGTATCGATCTCGGGGTGTGCCTCGACGATGGCGTCCACGAGCTTTTTCGTATTGCCGTGATGGCGCGAGGCGTAGAGGATGATGGTTCGCATAAGAAGGCCTTTCAGCTGTAATTGCATCAATGTCTGTATGGTACCCCGTTACATGGCTGGGATACCGGACGCATCGATGAACGTGCGGGTTTGTCCTTTGGTTAGGGCCGAGACGGGTACTTGCGAGCAAAAAGCAGTTGTTCGAAAGGATGGGCAATGGAATACGCTCTCTCCAACGATTCGATTTCTATTAAGGTGTCCACGGCTGGTGGTTCGTTTACCTCGATCGAAGCCGGAGGTTGCGAGTATCTGTGGCAGGGCGATCCCGCCGTGTGGTCCGGCCAGGCACCGATTTGCTTCCCGATTTGCGGAGGCTTGCGCGATAACAGCGCCATGACGTTTGCCGGGCATCATGTGAAGCTCGCCCGCCACGGCTTTGCGCGCAAGCAGGAGTGGAAGCTGTTGAGCCAAAGCGCAAACGAGCTGGCTATGTGCCTGGCATCGGAGGATAACGCTGCATTGCTGAGCGATTATCCGTATCCGTTTAAACTTGTCGCCCGCTATACGCTCGAGGACGCCGCCGTGCGCGTCTCCTATGAGGTTACCAACGAGGGCACCGAGGACATGCCTTTCTTTATCGGTGGACACCCCGGCTTTAGGTGTCCGCTCGACGAGGGTGAGTCCTATACGGACTACGAGTTGCGTTTTGAGAAAGACGAGGCTGCGGAGCTCTGCACTGCCGTTCCCTCGACTGGATTGATTGACGTGGCAAACCGCTCCAAGAACCCCATGGTGGGAAAGACGCTGCCCCTGTCGCATGAGCTCTTCGATTTTGCGGAGACCATCTTTGACGTGCTCGAGAGCCGTCAGGTCACGCTTTCCAAGAAGGGCGAGGACAAGGGCGTTCGCTTGAGCTTTGAGGGCTTCCCGTACCTCATTGTGTGGAGCAAGCCCGAGGGTGATTTTGTGGCAGTTGAGCCCTGGGGCGGTCTTTCGACCTGCTCCGATGAGGACGACGTGCTTGAGCACAAGCGCGGCTGCCTTATCGCCAAGCCCAAAGAAACCATCGTGCGCTCGTTCACAATCGAGATTCTGTAGTCGCATGTAGCCAATTCGTTTTGCAAGGCATAAGGAGCCTGCGAGATAAGGAGCTAGAAATGATCCTCACCGTTACGATGAACCCGTCCGTCGATACGCGCTATCAGCTCGATGAGCTCATCATCGACGACGTCAACCGCGTGACGCCCGAAAAGACCGCCGGCGGTAAGGGCCTTAACGTGGCCCGCGTCCTGGGCCAGCTGGGCGACGACGTTGTGGCAACCGGCTTGCTTGGTGGTCATATGGGCGCCTATATGGCCGAGCTCATGGATGCTAACGGCATTAAGAATGATTTTGTGCCCATCAAGGGCGAGACTCGCATCTGTCTCAATATCCTTCATGCTGGCAACCAGACCGAGTTGCTCGAGAGCGGCCCGACGATTGCCCCCGAGGAACTCGATGCCTTTACCGCCAAGTTCGCCGAGCTTGCGAGCAAGGCCGATGTCGTTACCATCTCGGGTTCGCTGCCCCGCGGCGTCGAGGCGGACTACTACGCCAAGATCACGGGCATTGCAGAGAACGCCGGCGCCAAGGTGCTGCTCGATACCTCGGGCGCCTCGCTCGAGGCTGCGCTCAAGTCCGAGGTCAAGCCTGAGCTGGTTAAGCCTAACCTGACCGAAATTAACGGCCTTCTGGGCACGAGCTTTACCACCGACGATGTGGACGAGCTCCGTTCCGCGCTCGCCTCTGACGCCCGCTTCTCCGATATCCCCTGGGTCGTCGTATCCATGGGCGCTGCCGGCTCAGTTGGCTTCCACAATGGCCGTGCGTTCCGCGCCAAGACCCCCGATATCCCCGCCGTTAACGCTACGGGCTCTGGCGATTCGACCATTGCCGGCTTCGCACATGCGATTGCTGCCGGCGCCGACGACGAGACGGTGCTGCGTACCGCCAACACCTGCGGCAAACTCAATGCCATGGATCCCATGACCGGCCATCTGGTCATGGACCGTTGGGACGAGGTCTACAACGGCGTTGTCGTGACCGAGCTGTAAGAGCTTGGGCGTCTGCCCCGGCATCGGTTGCCAGCTCATGTCGACGACAAGTGCAGTAGCATTATGCCGGGGCGCGACGCCGACACTGTCGTGTTCAATCCCGACCTTACCCTGGTCGAGACGCATGTGGGTGGCAACAGCGTCGGTAATGCGTTTGCCGAGTAGCCGCCAAAGAAACGATCCGAGAGGGGATTTAGATGATTTACGGTGCATTGGGCGATATCGAGGAGTACCGTGGAATGCTCAAGGGCCTCGACGTGCTGATCGACTGGCTCGAGGAGAACGATCCGGCGAAGCTCGAGGTCGGCAGCCATTCGATTCTGGGCGACAAGGTCTTTGCGAACGTCATGGCTCCCACGACGCGTCCCGAAGCCGAGGCCCACTACGAGACGCATCAGCGCTATCACGACC
>DBFAZJ010000251.1:0-3717 GCA_048244295.1 Collinsella sp. | reverse complement strand
CCCATCTACACTGGCTTTATGCTGTCGGCTATCGTGCTGCTGCGCGATGCCGTGCCCGGTTTTGCCGGCGCCCTGCTTTCGGTGGGCGTTTGTGCGTCCCTTTGGGTCTCCGATTCGTTTGCCTACATCGTGGGCAGCCGTATCGGTAAACACAAGATGGTTCCCAAGATTTCTCCCAAAAAGAGCTGGGAGGGGTTTGTCGGCGGCATCCTGGGCTCGGTTTTGATTTGGCTCATCCTGTGGGCGACGCACCTCTACAAGCTCAGCCTGCCCTATGCGCTGCTGTGCGGCGTGGTCGTGTCCGTCCTGGGCGTTATCGGCGACCTCATCGAGTCGCGCATCAAGCGTGGCGTGGGCGTCAAGGATTCCGGCAACCTTATCCCGGGCCATGGCGGTATGCTCGACCGTAGCGACTCGCTTATCTTTGGCTGCATTACCGCGCAGCTGGTGCTGATGATCGGAGGCGTGCTGTAATGTCATTTCAGACGACGTATGGCCCCGATGGACGACTCCGTGTTGCCATCCTGGGTTGTACGGGCTCTATCGGCACCCAGGCACTCGATGTGTGCCGTCAGCATACCGATCGGCTGCAGGTGACGGCGCTGTCCGTTAACTCCAGTACCTCCGAGCTCGTTGCCGCTGCCCGCGAGTTCTCGGTTCCGGCGGTTGCCGTGGCCGATGCCGCTCATGGCGATGACGCCGTGCTGCAGGAGTTGCCTAAGGGAACGAAGCTCGGCGTTGGCGCGCAGGCGGTTTGCGAGCTCGCGCGTCGCGACGATGTCGACTGCGTGCTCGTCGCTATTGTGGGCGCCGCCGGTCTCGAGGCGAGCCATGCGGCCTTGACCTCGAATAAGCGCCTTGCCCTTGCCAACAAGGAGTCCCTCGTCGTCGGTGGCGACTTGCTTATGCCGTTGGCGCTACCGGGCCAGCTTATTCCAGTCGACTCTGAGCACTCCGCCATCTACCAGTGCTATCTGGGGGAGGACCCGCGCGAGGCTCATTGTATTTGGCTTACCTGCTCGGGCGGTCCGTTCTTTGGTCGGACGCGCGACGAGCTCGATCGCGTGACGCGTGCCGATGCCCTTGCACATCCCACGTGGGCCATGGGTGCCAAGATCACCATCGACTCCGCCACCCTCATGAACAAGGGTCTGGAGCGCATTGAGGCCATGCATTTGTTTAACTGCGACCTCGATTTCATTAACGTGGTCGTGCAGCGTCAGTCCAAGATTCACTCTATGGTCGAGTTCGCCGACGGCTCCGTGATGGCGCATCTCGGTGCTTCCGACATGCGTATTCCCATTCAGTTCGCGTTCTCGTATCCCGAGCGTTGGGATACCCCGGCGCCTCGTATCGATTTCCGCGAGCTGGGGCAGCTCACGTTTGATGCTGCCGACATAGATACCTTCCGCTGTCTGGCACTGGCCGAGCGTGCCGGCAAGATGGGTGGCACCATGCCGTGCGTGCTCAATGCCGCCAATGAGGTCGCCGTCGATGCCTTCCTGCACGATGACTGCAGCTTTACCGATATCGATCGCATTGTGGAATCCTGCATGGATGACCACGATATGCAGACGGTCGATTCGTTTGAGCAGCTTCGCGACATCGATGCGTGGGCGCGTGAAAAGGCTGCGCAGGTGCTCGCCGCAACCCGTTCCTAACCCATAAGGATTGCTTTTTCGTTTATGGATACTGTTCTGAGCGTTCTCTCATCGGTCTTTTGGGGCCTGCTGATGCTTTCCGCCCTCGTGTTTTTGCACGAGGGCGGCCACTTTTTGGCGGCGCGTGCCTGCGGCGTCCGTGTGACCGAGTTCTTTTTGGGCCTGCCGTGTCGCTTTGACATCCATCACACGTCGCGTCGCATTGGAACCAAGTTTGGCGTGACCCCGCTGCTGCTGGGTGGCTATGCTGCCATCTGCGGTATGGATCCGACCGATGTCTCGTGCGCCGATCGCGTGCTCGCGGCTGTCTATCGTCATGGTCGCGTGACCGTGGCCGACCTTGCTGTCGAGCTCGAGCTTTCCGAGGAGGATGTGCTCGAGGCATGCGCCCTGTTGCTGGGCTGGGGCTCCATCGCACCCTGGTATGAGGAAGGGGAGAAGCCCTCGCCGAGCTACTATCCCACCAAGTATCAGACGCTGCCGCGAGACGCGGCGGGTTACACCACCTTTGACGGCCGCCGTTTCGATCGCGAACATTCAACTGCCGAGGGCGATGTGTGGGAGCTGCCGTGCGGCGAGGCCGAGTTCCTTGCGCAAGAACGTTCGCACACCTATCTTGGCCAGGGCTTTCTCAAGCGCGCCTTTATGCTGCTCGCCGGCATTATTGTCAATATCTTGACGGGCTTTTTGCTCCTTATGAGTATCTATTCCATTGCGGGTGTCACCGTGCCGATGGATACCAACGTGATCGGTCAGGTTGACGAGGGGTCTATTGCCGCCAAGGCGGGTATCGAGGCCGGTGATGCGATCCTTTCGGTTGACGGTGTCTCATGTTCCACTTGGATGGACGTCTACGATGCTATCGGCAAGGCCGCCGGTAAGGACGATATCGCCATCGAGTACGAGCGTGACGGCAAGCAGCATTCGACCACGGTTGCGCTCAAAGAGGACGAGCGCCTTGGTGTGTATGCCTCTACGAAGGTAGTCCGTTTGGACCCGATCACCTCGGCTCGCCTGTCGTTCTCCTATGTCGTGCAGACAGCGGAGGGCGTGATGCGCCTGCTCCAGCCGCAGCATACGATGGAGATTCTCGACCAGTCCTCCTCGATCGTGGGCATTAGCGTTATGTCCTCACAGGCTGCTGCTGCCGGCCCTGCCACGTTCCTTTCGTTTGCCGCCCTCATTTCGTTCTCGCTTGGCTTTATGAACCTGCTGCCCATCCCACCACTCGATGGCGGCAAGCTGGTCATCGAGATCATTCAAAAGATTGCTGGCCGCGAGCTTCCGCTCAAGGTCCAGACGATTGTGAGCTATGTGGGCATCGCGCTCTTTGCGCTGCTGTTTGTCTATATGCTTCGTTCCGACGTCCTTCGATTTATCCTGTAGGGGAGTGTTTGGATTGTCTTTATCCCATCCTTTGCCTCGCGAGTTGACGCGCCCCGTGCATGTGGGCGGTGTGCAGATCGGTGGCGGCGCGCCGGTGGTGGTCCAATCCATGACCTGCACCGATACCGCTGACGCCCAGGCAACGCTTGCGCAAGTGTGCGCGTTGGCGCAGGCTGGCTGCGATATCGTGCGTGTGAGCGTACCCACCGAGGCCGCGCTTGAGGGTTTCCGCACCATCTGTGCCGAGTCTCCGGTGCCGATCGTCGCCGATATTCACTTTAACCATAAGCTCGCCATCGGCGCCGTCGAGGCTGGTGCCGCCAAGCTTCGCATCAATCCCGGCAATATCGGCGATTGGGCTAAGGTCGATGCTGTGATCGATGCCGCGGGCGCCGCTGGGTGCGCGATTCGTATCGGCGTCAATGCCGGTTCGCTCGAGCAGGATATCGCCGAGCGCGACGACCTCACGCAGCCCGAAAAGCTCGTGATGTCGAGCGAGCGCTTCGTCAAGCACTTTGAGGACCGCGGTTTTACGAACATTGTGCTTTCGGCCAAGGCCCATAGTGTACAGACGACGCTTGAAACCTATCGTGCCCTGTCGCGTGAGATTCCCCACGTTCCGCTTCACCTGGGCGTGACGGAGGCGGGGACCAAGCTCCAGGGCACCATC
>DBFAZJ010000250.1:0-5510 GCA_048244295.1 Collinsella sp. | reverse complement strand
ACATCGATATCCTTCAGGGCGACCTGAATCTCGTCCTCGGTTACCGAAGTCCTGTTTGAGCCGTTGCCCATGAGCTTTGCAACGTAGGATTCCAGCCCAGTACCCGTGCTCTCAGTCTTTTTTGGCACAGATTCTCCCTTCATAGTCCACAGGACTCAATACTTTAGCACACACATTGACGTCTATACCCAAAAAGAGGACTGGATATAGGCGAGAATACGCTGGTTGACCACAACATCTAGGCTTGTTCGGTGCCTGCGGCCTCCAGGCCGATCAAACGGAACGGGTCCGCCACGCCGCCGATCGACTTTTGCAGTTCGCGTTGACGCTGCGAATCTTGCGCAGCCTGAACGGTCAGCGCGCGACGGGCCTCATCATCGAGCGAACGGTCCTGGCGCAGCTTGGCCTGTGCGGCACGCATGCGACGCTTGATGGTGTAGAGCTCGAGCGTATCGAGCATAAACACGATGTTCGTCTCGGTGGGGTGCTTGCTCGTCGCCGAGATGCGCCCGGCACTCACAAGCGTTGCCGCATCGGGACACACCGAGCGCGCCGCATCCATGCAGGCTGCAGGATCGGTTCCTGGCGGCGTTGCCAGAACGGCCCATGCGATGGACTCGTGACGTGGGTCAACCCACTCGATGGAGCAGATGCGGTCGGCATACGTGCGGAACAGGTCGGGGTAGCTCGTGAGCATGGTCAACAGCTCGCGCTCCCCTGCCAGCGACTTCCGCTCCAGATCGGTGAGCACGATCGGCATCGCCGGAGCTGCGGGGCCAGCCGAAGCATCGGCAACCGAAATCGCACCATCCATCCCTGCCGGCACATCAATCGGAGGCAGGTCGTCGGCAGCCTCTACCGGCGCGGCGCCATAGGCGTCGAGCGGGACGTAGTCGTACGGCTCCTCCTCGACCGGCGCAGAGACTGACGGCGTCGCGCCCGACGCCCAAGCGCCGTGAGGCGCACCCTGCGAACCAGACGCCCGACCGCCTGCGTTTCCAGAGCGCTCGGCCCGTGCCCTCTGGCGCTCATAGTTCTGCTCACGGCGGCGCTCCGCATCCTCGCGCTTGGCGACATCGCGAAACACGCGGCCCGAGCTCGCGCGCACGGTCTCAAGGTCCAAACCCAACAGGTCGGCAATCTGGATAAAGTACGTGTCGATCATGTAGCTGTCACGCAGCGGATAGATAAGCGTCAGAGCATCTTCCAGCGCCTTGGCGCGACCGCCCGGCGTGGTAATATCGCTCGACTCCTGCAGCGAACGGTACACGAAGTCCATGAGCGGCTCGGCGGCGTCAATGCGCTTCTGCAGCTCCTCTCCGCCGTGCGCCGTGATGAACTCCATGGGATCGTTGCCGTCGGGCAGCACCACGCAGCGAAGGTCCATCGAATCCTGCTCGATAAACTGAATCGCGCGTCGTGCGGCCTTTTGACCGGCGGCGTCGCCATCGAACATATATACAATGCGCTTGGCAAAACGGGTGAGCGTCTTAACATGATGCTCGGTGAGCGCCGTACCAAGCGTGGCGACGACGTTTTTGATCCCCGCCTCCCAGCAGGCGATGCAGTCGGTATAGCCCTCAACCACGATGGCGGTATTTTGCGCGACGATAAACTCCTTGGCCCAGTTAAAGCCATAGAGGTTTCTCTTTTTATGGAACACACTCGTCTCGGCGGTATTGAGGTACTTAGGCTGACCGTCACCCATGATGCGCCCGCCAAAGGCGATATTATGCCCCTGCTCATCAAAGATGGGGAACATCACGCGGTCGTAAAAGCGGTCGGCAAGCTGCCCGCGCCCGCGGCTGACAGCCACGTTGGCGTCGATCATCTCCTGCGGGGTAAAGCCCGCCTGCGACAGATGAGCCACCAGCATGTTGCGACCCGGCGCAAAGCCCAGACAGTAGCGGCGACAGACATCGCCGCCCATACCGCGGCTGGCAAAATACTCACGCGGACGGCCATCCTTACCGCGCATGAGCATGGTGTGGTAGAACTGGGCCGTCTCGGCGCATAGGTCGTAGATGCGGGCTCGCTTGGTGCCACGCTCGCGACGGGCGCCGGTATCGTGCAGCTCAATGCCGGCACGATCGGCAAGGTAGCGAATCGACTCGGGAAAACTCAGGTTTTCGCGCTTCATAATATAGGTGAAGACGTCGCCGCCCTCACCGCAGCCAAAGCAATGCCACACCTGCGTGGCAGGGATAATGTGAAACGAGGGGGTCTTTTCGCCGTGAAAGGGGCAACATCCCCAAAACTCATGGCCTCGGGGCTTGAGCTCAACCGTTTCCTGCACGATGGCAACAAGGTCAGACGCAGCGCGTACCTGGTCTTTTTCTTCATCGCTAATCACGGATGCTCACCCCCTGCTCACCCAAGTTGTGACGAATATCGTCAATATTACCCTCGACGGTCGCGATCAACTCGTCCAGCGAATCGAACACGCGCGACGGGCGCAGCCAGCGCGTAAACGCCAGCGAGACGGACGCACCGTACAAGTCACCCGTATACCCAATCAGATTAGCCTCCAGATGCGCCGAGGCGGCGTCGTCGGCATACGTCGGCGGCAGGCCCACGTTAACGGCAGCGGGCCACACGGTATCATCGACCAGCACAAGGCCCTCATAAACGCCATCGGCAGGCACCTGAATGCTATCGGGCACCTGAATGTTTGCCGTGGGAAAGCCCATGTCAGATCCCTGATGACGGCCACCGGCAACCACCCCGCGCAGCATGTACGGACGACCGAGCAACTCAGCGGCAAGCTCAACATGACCCTGACGAAGCTCCTGGCGAATACGGGTGGCGCAGATCGTCTGCCCATCAACGCACAGCAGCTCGTGGCCATAGACGTCAACACCGCGCTCGGCACCCCATACCTGCATCTCGGCAACGCCCGAGGCGCCACCGCGACCCAGCCTAAAGTCGCTGCCAACGCGAATCGAGCGGATGTCGACGACGCGCGACAACAGTGAGAGAAAACCGACATGATCGAGTGCCGCAACCGCGGGCGTAAAAGGAACGGCGACAACCGCATCGACCCCGGTGAGAGCCAGGGCATGTAGGCGGTCGGCCGTCGTCATCAGTTTTTGAGCGGGCGAAGGACTCACCACGACGTCCGGATCGGGATCGAAGGTAACTACGACCGCCTTGCAGCCATGGGCACGGGCATCACGGACAAGTGCTTCGATGAGTTCCTGGTGTCCACGGTGAACGCCGTCGAACACGCCGATGGCAATCGATGCGGCACCCAAGTGCTCACACTCATCAAACGTATCGGCAGTAACGATGCGAGCCTCGTCCGAGTCGCCCGAGAAAAAAATACGCGCGAGCTCGCGAGCGGACAGCATCATCGAACACCGCCGATTGCCTGCGGAAACACGTGCTCCATGACAAAGCGGCCACTCTCAATGCGGGCGAGCGCCTTGAGTCCCCCATCGAGCACCAGCGCAAACGGCGCCTTCGAGGTATCGAAATCGACAAGCGCACGCTCAACGGGAATGCGTCGGCCGCAGAGCAGGTCGTCGGCAAGATTGCCCGGCAAGTCAACACGTGTGGCGCCCAGGGCCGCAATGGGATCCAGGGCAAAGCCAGCCGCGGACTCGGGAGAAAGCTCCTCGACCGCATGACAAGCGCCAATGGAAACAACACCGGAAGCCGTGCGGCGCAGCGCGGAAATATGCGCGGCGCTATCGCAAGCGCGGCCCAGGTCGCGAGCGAGCGCACGGATATAGGTGCCCTTGCTCACCGAGAACGCCACGGTCCACACACACGTATCACCTTCGCCGCCCACGGCGATCAGGTCGGCGGCATAGACCTCGACGGGGCGCGGAGGTAGGTCCACCGCATTGCCCTCGCGAGCAGACTTGTAGGCGCGAACGCCATTGACCGAGATAGCAGAAAACGCCGGCGGCACCTGCATCTGCGGGCCCAGCATGGCGGCCAAGCGCTCACGAGCATAGGCAGGATCGCGGAGCTCGTTGGCAACAGCCACCGTGCGGACCGCCTCGCCCTCCGCATCATCGGTATTGGTCTCGGCGCCAAACGAAATATCGGCGACGTAGCTTTTGGTATCGAGCGTGAGCATGCCCAGCAGACGGGTGGCCTGGCCCACACCCACCACCATGACGCCAGATGCCATGGGGTCGAGCGTGCCGGCATGGCCGACGCGCCGCTCATGGAGGGCGCGTCGGCATTGCGAGACCACATCGTGGGACGTGCAGCCCACCGGCTTATCGACGGCAAGCAGCATATTCAATTGAGAAGGCGTTCGACGAGCCATGTACCATCCAATAAGTTAGAGCTCGACGGTCACCGAAGCGGGATCCTCCCCCACCAGCTCGGCCAGCATGGGAAGTGCCACGGCGAGCGTCTCGCGAATTGTTCCGTTGTTGGAAAAGCCGGCGGCGGCATGATGCCCGCCACCGCCAAAGTTGGCAGCAATCTCGGACACATCGAGGTCGCCCTTGGAGCGCAGGTTGCCACGCACCTTGGTATCGCCCTCAATGCCCTTTAAGAACATGCAGACCTCGACGCCCATCACCGAACGCACCACATCGACCAGGCCGTCGCACTCGTCCGAGGTGACACCGCAGGCCTCAAGGTCGCTCTGGTAGGCATAGCTATACGCCACGCGCCCGTGGGCCACCGTCTTGATGCGGCCCATAACGATGGACTTGAGGTGCAAAAACTCAACGCGCATGCTCTGGTAGACCTCGAGTGCCACACGCGCCGGATCGGCACCGTGGGCAACCAGTCGCGAGGCCGCATGGAACGCGGCGGCATCGGCGTTTTGGTACTGAAAACGGCCGGTATCGGTAACCAAGCCACACAGCAGGCAGGTCGCAACGCCATCACGTGCGACAATTCCGCAATTGTCCAAGAAACGGTCGATGATCATGGCGCAGGCCGCGGCATCGACGCGCCTCAGGCTCAGCTCGGCAAACTCCTCGCGCGCCGGATGATGATCGAAGCACACCACATGCTTGGAGCGACGAAGCACCTCGGCGGAGTTGTTCAGGCGATCGACGACCGGTACGTCCACCGAGATGAACAGGTCAGGATTGCCGGCGTACGCAGATGCCGGCACCAGGCGATCGGAGCCTTCCATAAAGCGGTAAATGCGAGGAACCGGGTCATCGTCTGCCAGCAGCAGCGCAATGTCCTTGTTGGGGAAAAACTTCATGAGCGAAAGGCCCAGACCCAACACGGAGCCCAAGGCATCGCCATCGGGAGAAGTATGTCCCGAAATCGCAATGGAGGACGCACCCTCGATGAGCTCGAGGATGCGTCGCTGAATATCTGCAGACTCGCACGAGGCGAGGTCGGCGGAATTAGTCATCTAAAGCTGCCTCCTGGGCGGCATCCGCTATCGGATAGCCGTCCTCGTCCTTTTCGATCGCAAGCGTGGCGGGAACGTTTTCCAGCGCACGCGTGATGCGCTCGGCCTCATCGGTCGAGCGATCGATGCGAAAATCGAGCTCGGGCGTGACGCGCCAATCGAGCGAGCG
>DBFAZJ010000249.1:0-2106 GCA_048244295.1 Collinsella sp. | reverse complement strand
GAACAGGAGTCGCTCGAGCTCGTCGGGCGGCAGGTTGAGGAGCTCGTCGCCGGGACGGTGCAGGCAGACCTTCCTGAGCTTGCCGATCTCGGAAGGCACGTGCAGACCTTTCGTCATGGCCTCCTACCTTTCTTTCGGGCCCTTGTCAGGGCCGATTCGTTAGCGCCCCTCCGTGTGAGGCGTTATTGCTGACGACATATTTATATCCAAAATCAGCTCATACTTCCACCTTGCCCCCGAACGGTTTTTTATAGGGGGTGAACGGCATACACATATACTTCACGCATGGCACACTTCATCTTAATAAAGCGTATTTACGTGCTTAAACGCGTTTTAATCCTAAAATCAAATGGAACTAAACTTTGTTAAACCATCCTCAAATTGCATATTTCCAATAAAGCTATGAATAGAATTAGCGGTTCACACCGCGTCTCAACCATTTTCATTTTTATTCAGAAAAAAGTTTGTCCTATTCATTTCTGATAAATAAATTACCGTTTACCAGACGCTTGATACCGTTCACCGGAAACTCAGTATAAGGCCCAGCGGATACCGCCTCGCTTTACGGCCCCATTTGTAACAACTTGACTTCTCGGTATAGAAAAACGGACCCGCTTCCCCTAGGGAAACGGGTCCGTTTTCGATTATCTTCGGCTAATTTGGATAAGGCCCCCGAAGACCATCGGAATCCTAGCGATCGAACTCCGCCAGTGCCTCGCCCAAAAGCCTCAGGCCCTCGCGCAGAACGTCCTCGCTCGCGCAGTAGCCCAGGCGTGCGCCGCAGGGAAGCTCAAAACGGCTACCGGGGACCAGCAGCACTCCCCTCTCGGACAGCAGGCGCCTGCAGAACTCCTCGTCATCCTCGGGAATATCCAGCTGGATAAACGAGGTGGACACGCCCTGCGGGGCCGTCCAGGAAACGCGATGCTGCGTATCGATCCAAGCCTGCGCGATATCGCGGTTGCCAAACACGATCTTGCGATTGCGCTCGAGAATCTTATCCTTGTGCTCAAGCACATAGGTCGCCAGAGCATCGTTGAACACGCCGCCGCAGATCATGGTGTAATCGCGATAGGTACGGATGCGGTTGGACACCTCTTTGTCGGCCAGGACCCAGCCCACGCGGGCCGCAGGTGTCGAATAGGTCTTCGACAACGAGTTGGTGACAATGGCCCTCTCGTACACGTCAGCCATCGACATAAAGGACTCAGTGTTTTCGAGCGGCAGATATACCTCGTCGCACAGCACGTAGGCGCCCACCGAGCGGGCGATCTCGGCAATCTGGCCGAGCATATCGGCATCGAGCACCGTACCGATGGGGTTAGATGCGTTGTTTATGCAGATAAGCTTGGTGTTGGGACGCACCAAGCGCTTGAGTTCCTCGATATCGGGCTTCCAGCCGAGTTCCTCGCGAAGCTCCCAATACTCGACCTCGGCGCCCAGCGTGCGCGGAATCTCGTAGAGCGGCGCGTAGGTGGGCCACTCGGCGATAACATGGTCGCCGGGCTCGACCACAGCCATGATGGCGTTGAGGTTAGCGCCCGTGCAGCCATTGGTCTGCAGAATATGATCGGGATTGACCTCCCGACGATACAGCTTGGCAACCTCGGCCTTAAACTCCGGCGAGCCCTCGATCCAGCCGTAGTTCATCTTCTCGCGGTCCAGGCGCTCGTAGAACGTGGCGCCGTCCTGTTCATCGAGCGCGCGCAGCTCGCCCATGGTGAGCGACGAGATCGTCGACTGGGCGATGTCCCACGTGGCGCTCTTCTCCCAAACGTTGAGCCATTCCTCAACGCCAATCGTCTTGATGTCCATGGCCAAGCTCCTTACAAAAGCAGTCATCCAATCGTGTTGACGTTCCTCATACAAGATTGGGGCGGTGCGAAAACCCGCACCGCCCCAATGGGAGACATCTAATGGCAGCTAGATGTATGTATTATGACCTGTACGGGTCCTAGAAGACCCTAGAGGTCCTCGCGCCAGAAGGGCATGCTCATGCAGCGCGGGCCGCCGCGGCCGCGGGAGAGCTCGGCGGAGGGCACGACGAGAAGGTCCAGGCCCTCCTTGTACAGCACGTCGTTGGTGACGGTGTTGCGGGCGTAGACG
>DBFAZJ010000248.1:0-2364 GCA_048244295.1 Collinsella sp. | reverse complement strand
CGAGCGTTACGCCGCTCAAGAACGTCACGCCGGAAGACCAAAGTAGTTCGTAGCCGTCCAATAACCCCCTCACTTTCACCGACTACTAGAGCCGCTCACCAAACCAACATGCGCTCTGGGCAAATAGGTTGAACGTTTCGTGCGAGAATGCCCCACAGTAAACAAACTTGCACCGGAGCGTAAGGGGCTGGCATACACATGCAGACGGTCTATCGGGTATACGAGGGAACGCGCGAGCCGCATCGGCTTGCCGTCGAGCGCACGGCCGAGGTGCTCGGCCGCGGCGGCCTGGCCTTGATTCCGACCGAGACCGTCTACGGTGTCGCCGTGGCAGTCAACGCCTTCTCGGGCGCCGTGCCCCAAGATACAAGCGAATTCCCATCGTGGCCGCGCGATCCGCAGGCTGCCGTCAATGGCGCCGCAGTTCCTGCGCTCGGCACCGGCTATCGCCGTATCTTCACTCTCAAGCAACGTGAGCTCACGCAAACCGTCGCTTGGCTGGTCGATGGCGTCGAAGCACTCGACCGCTATGGCGTGGATATCCCGGAAGATGCCCGCGTACTCGCGCGACGATGCTGGCCGGGAGCCCTGACTATCGTGGTCAAGGCAGCCCCCTGCGTGCCGACCTTTATGCGCGCTGCCGACGACACCGTGGCCCTGCGCGCTTCGGCCTCTCCCGTGGTCCAAGCGCTCATCCGCGCCTGCGGCAGTCCCCTTGCCTGCACGAGCGCCAACACGCACGGCGCGCCTTCGCCGGCAAGCTTTGCCGCCGTCGAGGGTCGCATCCTGGAGGGGGTCGATGTTGCCGTCGACGCCGGTGAGACCCCGTGTCGCGACGCCTCGACCATCGTGTCGTTCCAGCACGGCGGGCTCCAGATCCTGCGCCAAGGCGCACTTCCCGCATCAGAGATCGAGCGGGTCCTGTCCGACCCGATGCAATAGAAGGGTGTAAGCGATGTCGTTGAATCTGGGCAGCCTGGGCATGGAAGATGCCTCGTTTAACTTTGGCGGTTCCTACATCATGGCGCTCGACTGCGGCACTACCTCGGTACTCGCGGCCATTGTCGACGAATACGGCTGCATCGTTGCCCAGGCGCGTCGTAGCGTCAAAACCAGCTTCCCGCGCCCCGGCTGGGTGGAGCAGGATCCCACGGAGGTGCTTGCCAGCCAGATCGGCGTGATGATGGAGGTTCAGTTTAAGAGCGGCATCCATTCCGATCGCATCGCCGCCATCGGCATCTCCAACCAGCGCGAGACCACGGTGGTCTGGGACCGCGTGAGCGGCCAGCCCATCTATAACGCCATCGTATGGCAGTGCCGTCGTACCGCGCCGGCGATCGACGCGTTGGTTGAACAGGGTTGCGAGGAGCTGGTGCGCTCCCGCACGGGACTTACGCTTGACCCGTATTTCTCGGCCTCCAAGGTGCAGTGGATTCTCGACAACGTCGACGGCGCACGCGAGAGCGCGGCGGCGGGCGACCTCATGTTTGGCACCATCGACACCTGGCTCATCTACAACCTCACCGGCGGCCAGGTCTTTGCCACCGACTACACCAATGCCAGCCGCACGGCACTCTTTAATATCCATACGCTCGATTGGGACGACGACCTGCTGGCGCTCTTTGACGTTCCACGTTCCATGATGCCCGAGGTTCGCTGGAGCTCGGGCGACTACGGCCGCGTCGCGAGCGACATCATGACCAACATGCCGCCCATCATGGGCGTGGCGGGTGACCAACAGGCGTCGCTGTTCGGCCACTGCTGTTTCCGTCCCGGCCAGACCAAAAACACCTATGGCACGGGCTGCTTTATGCTCATGAACACCGGCGACGAGATCGTCGAATCCAAGAATGGCCTGGTCTCCACCATCGGTATCGCCGCGGACGGCAAAGTCAGCTATGCGCTCGAGGGCTCTATTTTTGCCGCCGGCTCAACGATGAACTGGCTTCGCAACAACATGGGCATCATCTCGAGCGTGAGCGAGTCGGCACAACTCGCCGCTTCGATTAGCGACAACGAGGGCTGCTACTTCGTTCCCGCCTTTGCGGGTTTGGGTGCTCCCTGGTGGGACCCGCATGCCCGCGGTATCGTGTGCGGTCTGACCGGCGCCTCGAGCCGTGCGACCATCGTACGTGCCGCCTGCGAATCCATGGCATATCAGAGCTACGACGTGCTGCGTGCCATGGAGCAGGACGTGGGGCTTTCGATTGAGCGCCTGTCTGTCGATGGCGGTGCCTCGCGCAACGAGTTCATCATGCAATTCCAGGCCGACCTGCTGGATATCCCCGTGCTGCAATGCGAGACGGTGGAGACCACGGCAATCGGTGCCGCGTACTTGGCGGGTCTTGCCGTCGGCTATTGGGA
>DBFAZJ010000247.1:0-13157 GCA_048244295.1 Collinsella sp. | reverse complement strand
CGCCAGATTGAGTCCACGACCCTGGCCAAGCTCCGTCACCCGAGCCGTTCCAGCAAACTGAAAGACTACATCGAAAGCTAGTCAAGCAAGAGGCGCCCTCAAGCACATCCGCTTGAGGGCGCTTTCATGTAGTCGTTGGGGACGTCCCCAATGACTAGGTCGGAAAAATTCTCAAAAAAGTTCTTGCCCTAAGCTGATTCGTCCGTATAATAAATTTCGTTGCTTGAGAGCACGCACCTATTCCTCGGTAGCTCAATGGTAGAGCACGCGGCTGTTAACCGCGCTGTTGTAGGTTCGAGTCCTACCCGGGGAGCCAGAATTTTTCAGCCCATTCTGCTGGGCTTTTTAATTCCTCGGTAGCTCAATGGTAGAGCACGCGGCTGTTAACCGCGCTGTTGTAGGTTCGAGTCCTACCCGGGGAGCCAGGTTGTAAAACCCGTCGCTTATGCGGCGGGTTTTTTCATGCCGCGATCGCCGTTCGCGAACGTTACCGTATCAACATTTCGTGTCGAGGATGTAATCCCGAGGCCCGCCACCTCAACATGGCGCGGTCGTTGTAGAATATTGCAATGATTGCTCCCACGAGATGGTGCCGCGAGCACCAGATAAGGAGATTCTTGTGTCTGAGACCATTAACGGCAGCCTGAGCGTCTCGAACGACGTTATTGCCGATATTGCCGGTTATGCCGCGATGACGTGCTATGGCGTCGTCGGTATGGCCGAACAGCTCCAGGGCGCCGAGAGCGTGCGCCTGCTTGCCGGTCAGCGCCTCCGCAAGGGCGTGCTTGTCTCCGCCGACGAGAACGGCCTTACGGTCGATCTTCACGTCGTGCTCGAGAACGGCGTCAACATGAAGTCCGTCTGCCACAATCTTTCGAGTTCCGTTGCCTTCACTCTGCAGGAGATCGCCCAGATCGATCCCGCCAGCCTTAAGATCGGCATCCACATCGACGCGCTCAAGAGCCGTCTGAACTAGCATCCGAAAACGGAGATTCAAATACCCATGATTGCAAAGACCATTCGCACCTGTTTTCCGATCGCTGCGGCTGCCGTTTCCGACAAGGCCGAGGAGATCAACAAGCTCAACGTCTTCCCCGTACCCGACGGCGACACCGGCACCAACATGTCGCTCACGCTTGCCTCGGTGACCAAGGAGCTTTCTGCTCTTCCTGCCGACGCCGACATGGAAGCCATCGCCGGCGCCATCACCCACGGCTCCCTGATGGGTGCCCGCGGTAACTCCGGAGTCATCACCTCGCAGATTCTGCGCGGCGTGGCCGAGGGTCTTGTCTCTGCCGACGAGCCTATTACGTCCGCCAACATTGCCTTCGCCTTCCGTCGTGCCGTCAAGGTTGCCTTCCAGGCTGTCCGCAAGCCCATCGAGGGCACGATCCTCACGGTGCTGCGCGATGTCTCGACCAAGGCCGATGAGTGCGAGAAGAAGAAGTTCTCGGCCGAGGACGCGCTCGACGCTATCGTCGTCGAGGCCTACCAGTCCGTCGCTCGTACGCCCGACCTGCTGCCCGTTCTGAAGGAGAACGGCGTGGTCGACTCCGGCGCCTTTGGCTTTGCCATTTTCCTCGAGAACTTTGTGGCTGCCGCTCTTGGTCGCAGCACCGTGGTCGAGGATTTCTCCGCCACGTTTGATTCCGCCGGCTCTGCCCGCTACGCGGCCCTTGGTCGCGTTGAGATCGAGGCCAACGACGATTGGGAGGGCTCGGAGTTCCGCTACTGCAACGAGTTCCTCTTTAAGGCCGACGCCCCGTTTGACGAGGACGAGTGCCTTAAGTTCTTGGGCTCCATGGGCGACTGCGAGCTGCTCGTGGGTGCCTACCCCGATTACAAGATCCATGTGCACTCCAACACCCCCAACCTGGTGCTCGAGCACATGCTGCAGCTTGGTCAGATCTACGAGGTCTTTATCCACAACATGGAGATGGAGGCCCACGACCGTACCGCTAAGATTCACGAGGACCAGGAAAAGGCCGCCGAGCCCGCCAAGGCGCTGGGCTTTGTCGCCGTTGCCGCCGGTTCTGGCGAGGCCGACATCCTTAAGTCCCTCGGCGTCGACGTGATCGTGTCGGGTGGTCAGACCATGAACCCCTCGACTGCAGACCTGCTGGGCGCGGTGGACCAGGTCAACGCGACCTCGGTCATCATTCTGCCCAACAACGGCAACATCCGCATGGCCGCTGAGGCTGCTGCTTCAGCCTGCACCGACAAGAAGGTCGCCGTCGTTCCCACCAAGACCGTCCCGCAGGCCTTCTCCGCGCTGTTCGCGGTCCTGCCCGATTCCGAGCTCGAGGATGCCGTCGCCGCCATGGTCGACGCCATCAGCGAGGTCCGCGATGGCGAGGTCACCCGCGCCGTGCGCGACTCCAGTGCCTCTGACGGTTCTCCGATTCACTCCGGTGACGTCATGGGTATCATCGCCGGCTCCATCGACTTGGTCGGCTCCGACGTGAAGCAGGTCACGCTCGACTGCATCAACCGCATGCAGGAGGAAGAGGAGGGCGACGCGCTGACGATTCTGGCCGGCGAGGAGCTGTCCGATGAGGCCTTCCAGGAGATCGTCGACGCTATCGAGGAGGCTCAGCCCGATCTGGAGATTGACGCCCATCGTGGCGAGCAGCCACTCTATCCCGTGATCTTCTCGATCGAGTAGGCAACTGGCCATGTCCGAGCTGTGCTCCGTGCCGCGCGTCTCGGAGCGCTTTGCCCAGAGCAATGCGCTCGACGAGGATATCGCGCGACTCAAATATGTTTCGGGTAAACGTGAGGAGGCCCTTCGCCGTCTGGGAATTCGGACGGTGGGGGACCTCCTTCTCCATATCCCTCATCGATACCTCGACTTTACCCGTTCGTGGTCCATCGAGATGGCGCCCATCGGCACCGTGTGCACCATCATCGCCACGGTCGATCGTATCGTCCAAAAGCAGCCGCGCCCGCGCATGCAGGTGACTGAGGTCTCACTTGTTGACGAGACGGGCGTGCTACAGGTCGCCTTTTTCCGCCAGCCCTGGATTGCCCAGCAGCTTAAGCAGGGCGACCGCTTGGCCGTGATGGGCAAGGTCGAGTTTGCCTACGGTTTTAAGCAGATGGCCTCGCCCCACTTTGAAAAGCTCGAGGACGGGCGCGCCGCAGGCACCATTCTGCCGGTCCATTACGTGAGCGATGGCGTGAGCCAGGCGTGGATGCGCCGCATCGTAAGCGGCGCGCTCGAGGTCGTCGGCAATCCGTTCGATCCGATTCCCGCGCCGCTGCGCGCAAAGCGGAAGCTCATGAGCAATGCCCGCGCGTTGCGTTCGATCCACTTTCCCTCGAGCATGGCTGAGCGCGACATCGCACGCCGGCGTCTTGCCTACGAGGAGTGCCTCTACCTGCAGCTGGCGCTGCGTCTGCGCAACGACGGTGGCCTGGTCGATGTGGTGCCCTATGCCCACACCGCGGGCAAGCATCTGGGCGCGCTTAAACAGGCTCTTCCGTTTTCGCTGAGCGACGAGCAGGAGGCCGCATTCCAAGACATCCTGCATGACATGTGCGATGGCGGGCGCGTGATGAACCGTCTGCTGCTGGGCGATGTCGGTACCGGTAAGACCGCCGTTGCCGCCTGCGCGCTGGCTGTGGCTGCCGATAGCGGCACGCAGGCCTGCGTTATGGCGCCCACGGGCGTGCTGGCGCGCCAATATGCCGATAAGACCGGCCCTCTGCTCTCGCAGGCCGGCATGTCCTGGGCGCTTCTGACGGGCGCCACGCCGGCCGCAGAGCGCGAGCGGATCCATGAGCGGCTGCAGTCCGGCGAGCTCGATGTCCTCTTTGGCACCCATGCGGTGCTTTCGGATAACGTTGCGTTCAAGCATCTGTCGCTTGTTGTCATCGACGAGCAGCACCGCTTTGGCGTTGGCCAGCGCAACGCCCTACGCGCGAAGGGCCCCGGTGCCGATCTGCTCGTTATGACGGCAACGCCCATCCCGCGTACGCTGGCGCTTTCGGTCTACGGCGATCTGGATACGAGCATCATCCGCCATCGGCCCGTCCCTGGCGCTGGCGTGTCGACACGCGTGCTCACCGAGTCGAGCCGCGACCTCGCCTATGGCGCCATCAGCGAAGCGCATGAAAAAGGTCAGCAGGCCTACGTGATTTGCCCGCTCGTGGAGCCGAGTGACTCGGCCGATGAGTTGGAGGACGTGCCCGGTATCGCCCGCGACGAGGAGGGCCGCGTGACGGTCCCCGTGCCGCTGCACGATACGGCGACCGAGCTCGATCGCCTGCGTCTGGCGTTGCCTGGTCTTGCCATCGAGCGCCTTCACGGCCGTATGCCAGCGGGGGAGAAGGACCAGGTTATCGATGCCTTTAAGCGTGGCGAGATCGACGTGCTCGTCTCGACTACGGTGGTCGAGGTGGGCGTCGACGTGCCTAACGTCACCGTCATGGTCATCGAGAACGGCGAGCGCTTTGGTTTGGCTGCCCTGCACCAGCTGCGCGGTCGCGTGGGCCGTGGCAGCGTGTCGGGTACGTGCCTGGTCATGACGCACTCCAAGGGCAACGGCGGCGCATCGGCGGCGCAAGACCGTCTCCAGTCGCTCGAAAAAACCTCGGACGGCTTTACGCTCGCCCAGATGGACCTGCGTCTGCGTCACGAGGGCGAAATCCTAGGGTACCGCCAGCATGGCGGTGTGACCCTGCGCTTCGTCGACCTGGATGCCGACGAGGAGCTGATCGAGTGGGCCCATTTGGACGCGGTCGAGCTCTTGCGGTATGCTTGCACTCTTGACTCCGTGGCGACTCGCCCCCTGCGCGATGCGGTTGCCATGCGATATCGACACATTTTTAAGGAGGTCAGCGGAGGATGAGAATCATCGGCGGCGAATGGCGCGGTCGTAAGATCGAGGAGCCCCGTGGTCGCGATGTCACCCGCCCCACGACTGATCGCGTACGCGAGGCGTGCGCATCTATGGTCATGTCGGTATTCGACTTCGATCTGGACGAGGTCCGTGTGCTGGACGCCTTTGGCGGCTCCGGTGCCTTAGGGTTAGAGATGCTCTCACGTGGTGCCCGCTCGCTCACGACGTTCGAGATAGATCGCAACGCCGCGCGGCTCATTACCAAGAATATCGAGTCGCTCTGCCGTGACCGTGCGCGCTGGCGCGTGGTGACGGGTGACGTGCTGGCGAGCGCCTTGCGCGGCCGGGTGCTGGGCGGCCCCTTTGATCTGGTCCTGCTCGACCCGCCCTATGCTTTTGGTGCCGAGCCGGTCGAGGAACTGCTGCAGAACCTGGCCCAGCAGGGTCTGCTTGCACCTGGCGCTTATGCCCTGTTTGAGCATGCCGCCGCCGATGCGGGCGCGCATCCGGCAGACTTTGAGACTGTACGTGAGAAGCGCTACGGCATTACCTCGGTCGACCTGCTTCGTTGGGTCGGCGATGACGATGGTGAGGGCGATAGCGCCGGCACCGATGCTGACAACAACGATGCCACGACGTTTCAGGAGGATGCTCATGAGTGACACCATCAATCGCGTGATCGTCCCGGGCACCTTCGATCCCATCACGTTTGGCCATATCGATGTGATCCGCCGCGCCCGCCGCATCTTTCCCAGCGTGATCGTCGCTGTTGCCGAGTCGCAGGGTAAAAACGGTGTGGGCACCACGTTTACGCTCGATGAGCGCGTGGCGCTGGCCCGCGAGGCGCTTGGTGATATCGACGGCGTCGAGGTCCTGCCCTTTACCGGCCTCTTGGTCGACTTCGCTCGCGAGCAGGGGGCGGGGGCCGTGGTCAAGGGCCTGCGCGCCATGACCGACTTTGAGTACGAGCTGCAGCAGGCCGACCTCAACTATCGCTTGGATAACGAGCTGGAGTCCATCTTTGTCATGAGCGCGCCGCAGTACGGCTATATCTCGAGCTCGGTTGTTCGCCAGATCGCCTCGCTCGGTAGTGACGTATCGACGTTTGTCCCGCCCAACGTGGTCGAAGCGCTCAAACATCGCTTTTCGTGACGTTTCTTATTGCCTGGTGGCATGTGGTAAACTAGCACGATGATATGTTACCTATGAAAGGAGACCGGATGCCGGGCGAGAATTTTCCTGGCGATAGGATCGTCAGCTTGGTCGATGAGCTCGAAGGGCTGATCGAGGAAGCCAAGCCGCCTTTCGGCAAGAACGCTCAGTTCAAGGTCATCGACGCCGACGTGTTCTTCAACATCCTCGACGAGATCCGCATGAGCTATCCCGAGGAGTGGCAGAAGTCCCGCCGTATCCTTAAGGAGCGCGAGGAGCTTATGGCTTCCGCCGCCGCCCAGGCCGATTCCATCATCGCCGACGCTCAGCAGCAGGCCCTCACCATTGCCGGTGAGCAGGAGATCGTCCGCTTAGCGCAGCAGCAGGCCGACGACATTCGCGACCGTGCCCAGCAGTACGAGCGCGAGACGCGTTATGCTGCCGAGGACTACGCAGAGCAGGTCTTTACGCACCTGGAGGAGAACCTCAAGAGCCTGACCGGCACCGTTACCCGTTGCCGTCAGCAGCTCAACGAGGGTGCCGCCCAACAGAATGGTCAGTGGTAATGGCTGAGTTCCCGAGCGTTACCGTCGATCTTTCCGAGCAGCTCGAGTTTCCTGGAGATTCGTATCCGCTGACCGGTAAGGTCGATGTCGCCACCTACACGGTGGGCGAGAAGGAGTACCAGCTTCAGGACGGCATCGACTACGACGTTGTCTTTACCAATGCCGGTACCGGTGTCTTGCTCACGGGCATGGTCCGCGCGCACGCCACCGGCGAGTGCGACCGTTGCCTGGAGCCCGCCTCGTTTGATATCGCCGGCGAGATCGAGGAGTTCTACCTCTTTGAGGAGCCCGAGGATCCCGAGGCCTACGAAGACGGCTATGAGCTCCTGGGTGAGGACCGCATCGTCGATCTGGGCGAGCCCATCAATGACGCGGTCGTTATGGACACGCCGTTTGTGGTGCTCTGCAAGCCCGATTGCCGTGGTCTGTGCCCCACATGCGGTTGCAATCTCAACGTCGAGCAATGCGATTGCGCCGCCCAGGCAGAGGCGGAATGGGCCGCTGCCACGGAAAATCCATTTGCAGCATTGAAGAATCTCAAGCTCGATGAGTAAAACTGTGGTAGTATCGCTACTTGCGCGTAATCGCCACACTGGATAGTTCATAAGGAAGGTCACTATGCCCGTACCTAAACAAAAGCAGGGTCGTATCCGCACTCACACCCGTCGTTCCGCCAACATGAAGATCTCGGCTGCGGCTCAGTCCACGTGCCCCCGTTGCGGCGCTGTCAAGCTTCCGCACCACGTGTGCCCCAGCTGCGGTTTCTACAAGGACCGCGAGGTTATCGTTACCGAGTAACGGTATACTCTGGATGCGATGCCGTTCCAAATGGAACCACAATGGCCGGCTCAATGAGTCGGCCATTTTTGTATAAGGAGCATGTATATGAGTAACGTTCGCGTTTGTGTAGACGTTGTGGGTGGAGACGAGAAACCTCAGGTTGTTCTCGATGGTATCGAGGCTGCGCTTGCCGCCGATCCCGATATCGAGGTCTTGGCAGCTGGCCCCGCCGAAATCGTCAATCCCTTTGCTGCTTCCCACGCACGTGTTGAGGCCCTTGAGGCACCCGACGTTATCGCCATGGATGACGATCCCATTCGCGCCGTGATGACCAAACGCAAGTCTTCGATCGTGCTGTCGTGCCGCGCCATCAAGAAGGGAAATGCGGACGCGTTTTTCTCCGCCGGCTCCACCGGTGCCATGACCGCCGCTGCGACCGCCTACGTCACGCCGTTTAGATATATGGCCGAAGGTAAGAAGCAGCCGGTGCGTCCCTGTCTGACCAATGCGCTGCCCAATCGCGCCGGCGGTCTGACGGTGCTGTGCGATATGGGCGCCAACCCCGATGTCGAGGTCGATGACATGGTGCGTTTTGCTCAGATGGGTAGCGCCTATGCTCGCGTCGTCCTGGGCATCGAGCATCCCCGCGTGGGCCTTCTTGCTAACGGCACCGAGGACGAGAAGGGCTCCAACTTTACCAAGGCCTGCTTCCCGGCCATGAAAGCCGTCGTTCCCGGTTTTGTTGGTAACTGCGAGGGAACGGACATCACCTCCGGTAACTTCGATGTCGTCGTTGCCGATGGCATGTCGGGCAATATTGCGCTCAAGGCCACCGAGGGCGCTGCCAAGTTTTTGCTGCAGGAACTCAAGGGTGCCTTTATGTCTTCGCTTGGCACCAAGATCGCCGCGCTGCTCATTAAAAAGCAGATGCGCGAGATAAAGGCCAAGCTTTCGGGCGACGCCAAGGGCGGCGCGATTCTTTTGGGCCTGCGCGGCGTGGTCCTGATCGGCCATGGCGCCACTTCGGTCGAGGCTGTTAAAAACGGTACGCTCGCGGCGGCCGAAGCCGTGCGCGCCGGGCTGGTCGAGAATGTCGCCAACTCCATGGACGGCATCGTTTTATAACAGCGGCGTTATGCGTCTCGGGGCGTGCGTCGTGGGGTAGAATCAGAACCGTGTCTTGGTACCGCCCGGGCGGTACCATTCTTTTGGTATTCATGCACTATGAGAGGAAGCGCTATGGACCGCTCCGAAATCTTCGACAAGATCGCCGAGGTCGCTGCTGACGTTCTGGGCGTCGATGTTGCCGAAATTAGCGATGAGACCACCTTTGACGACCTCGATGCCAACTCGCTCGAGCGCCTGCAGCTGGTTACGGCTATCGAGGACGAGTTCAACCTCGAGATCGATGACGAGACTCTGCTCTCGCTCAACTCTGTCGCCGACGCCGTCGACGCGATCGAAAATGCCAGGGAGGCCTAAGTTTTGGCTTTGTCTGAACGACTTGCGCGCGCCCAGGAAATCCTGGGCCACGAGTTCAACAATAAGGTGCTGCTGCGCGCGGCCCTTACGCATCCCTCGGCAGTCGAGGGCCAGCCGGTTTCTGCCAGCTATGAGCGCCTTGAGTTCTTGGGCGATTCCATTTTGGGCGCTGTGGTCGCACGCTCCCTGTTTGAATCCTATCCGGAGTTTGACGAGGGCAAGCTCACGCGCCTGAAGGTGTCGCTTGTCTCGGGCGCTACGCTGTCCGAGGTTTCTCACGAGCTGGGCATCGACGACATCATCATCTTTGGTGCCTCCGAGACCGGTACCGGTGCGCGCGGCCTGCATTCGGCCCTCGAGAACGTCTATGAGTCGCTCGTGGGCGCGCTGTACCTGGATGCCGGCTGGGATGCCGTGGCAGAGTTCATTCACCGTACGCTTAAGCCGCATTTGGCTTCCGAGCGTGCCGAGCATCCTGCGAACCCCAAGTCGTTTTTGCAGGAGTGCGTGCAAGCCGACGGTCACGAGCCCCCGGCGTACAAGCTCGTTGGCTCCGAGGGCCCGGCGCATGCGCCCACCTTTACCGCCGTGGTTTTGATCGATGGTATTCGCCAGGGTCGCGGCTCCGGCTCCTCAAAGAAGGAAGCCGAGGGAGCCGCCGCGCTCGAAGCGCTCGACCGCATGGGTTACACCACCAACGGCGTGATTCTGAACAAGAAGCACGTGTAAGCGAGGAACCGTGTATCTCAAGTCCCTCACGCTCAAAGGGTTCAAGTCGTTTGCCGACCGCGCCCATATGACGTTTGAGCCGGGCCTGACCGTCATCGTCGGTCCCAACGGCTCGGGAAAATCGAACATCTCCGACTCGATTCTGTGGGTCCTGGGCGAGCAGAGCGCCAAGCAGCTGCGTGGCCAGGCCATGGAGGATGTCATCTTCTCGGGCTCGTCAGCGCGCAAGCCGGTGGGTGTCGCTGAGGTCACGCTGGTGCTCGATAACTCGGACCATATGCTGCCCGTCGATTTTGACGAGGTCGCCATCACCCGTCGCATGTATCGCTCGGGCGAAAGCGAGTACCTCATCAACTCGAGTCCGTGCCGCCTGATGGACATTCAGGACATTCTGCACGATTCGGGCCTGGGCAAGGATACGCATTCCATCATCAGCCAGGGCAAGCTCGACGCCATTTTGCAGAGCCGCCCCGAGGAGCGTCGCGCCCTCATCGAGGAGGGCGCCGGCATTTCCAAGCACAAGCGCCGCAAGGAGCGAGCGCTCAAAAAGATTAAGTCGATGGACGAGCACCTGATGCGTGCCCGCGACATCAATAAGGAAATCGCCCGTCAGCTGCGACCGCTGGAGCGTCAGGTCGATCGCGCGCGCAAGTACAAAGAGCTGTCCTCGCGCGCGAACGAGCTTACGCAGATGCTGGCTGTCGATGAGCTTCGTTCGCTGCAGTCGCAGTGGAACGACCTGGAGAGCCGCTCCAAGGAAGGTGCTGCCGAGCTGGAGCTTGCGCAGTACCGCCTGGGTGAGAAAGAGCGCGAGCTCGAGAAGCTCCAGGTTATGCTTGAGGAAAAGGGCCTGTTTGTGGGCGACTTGGGCGAGCAGCGCCGCCATATGCAAGATGTGGTCGGCCGTATTAACTCCGACATGCGCCTGCTCGAGGAAAAGGGTCACAACATGGTGTCGCGCCTGTCTGACATGCGCGGGCAGATTTCGAGCTCCGAGCATCAGCGTCGTCGCGTGGTCGAGGAGCTCGAGGACGCGCGTGCGCAGCTTGAGGAAGTGACCGGCGCGCACATGCAGGCCCAGGAGGACGTTGACGCCGCTGGTCCTGCCGCCGCAGAGCTCCACGAGCGGCGCGTGGCGCTCGACAATCAGATTTCGCAGCTTACGCGTGAGCAACGCGATGTGCAGCGCGTGGCCGACAACGCCGCGCTCGAGCTCGCCAAGGTGAAGGACTCGCTGAGCAATGCCGAGGTCGAGGACAACATGTATGCCTCGCGCCTGGAGCAGATCGACGAGCAGCTCGAGGAGGTCATGGCTTCGCTCGAGAGCCGTCGCGACCGCGCCGAGGAGCTTGAGGGCGCTCTTGAGGAAGCGCGCCAGGCTCAGGTCGATGCGCGTGAGGCCACCGAGACGGCACGCGCGGCCCTGAAGGACCTGCGTGCCCGTGAGAGCGAGGCACGCAACAAGTTATCCGAGGTGCGCTCGGAGCTTGCCAGCCAAAAGAAACTCGATGCCCGCATGGCCGACAGCTCGCCGCTCGTGAGCCGTCTGGTGGGTGCGCTGGGCGACGATGTCTTGGGTCGTCTGGGCGACGTGCTGGAGGCCCCGCGCGAGCTTGAGGGCCTGGTTGAGCAATTGCTCGCCGGCGATATCGATGCGCTGCTGTTTGATGACGCCGCCACGCTTGAGCGTGCCGGTCGTGCGGCTCTGGACCAAAAGAAGGCCTCGGGCGAGGCACTGCTGGTGGCGCGCGGCGTGAGCGGCTCTACCGCCGCTGAGGGCGCCTCCGGTACCCGTCTGGTTGATCGTCTGTCCGTGCGCGCAGGCTACGGTCCCGTCGTCGAGGCGCTGCTCGGCGGCTATTACGTCGTTGACGATCTTGCTGCCGCGCTGTCGGCGCCGGTCGTTGAAGGCGTGACTTACGTGACCCCCGATGGCGCCCGCGTCGCCTGCGGCGGCCTGGTGCGCGTGGGGCTTGATGCCGGCGAGGCTTTGGGTGCCTTGGAGCGCAAGCGCCGCATCCGTGAGCTCGAGGGCCTGGAACCCGATCTGGCTGCCATCTTTGAGCATGCTTCGGACCAAGTCGTCGAGGCCAACGTTGCCGTCGAGGAGGCCCGTGCCGCCGAGGGCGATGCCGCCGGTGAGATCGCCCGTCTTGAGGGCGAGCGCCGCTCGCTGCTCTCCGAGATCGGCCGCTTGGAGCAAAGCGCCAACAATGCCGAGGTCGAGCGCGTGCGCATCTCCAAGCGCCGCGAGCAGGCTGCCGAGGCCGTTCGTGCCGCGCGCCCGCGCGTTGACGAGCTCACCCGTTCGCGTGACGAGGCGCGTGCACAGGCAAGCGACCTGGGTCTCCAGATTGCCGAGGCCAACGATGAGCTCGATCGCGTTCGCCGTGACGATTCCGAGGCCGCCGGTAAGCTCGCCGATGCCAAGGTGCGCCTGGCCCAGACGAGCGAGCGCCTGCGTTCGCTGAAGGGCCGCGTGCCCGACCTTGAGCATCGTCTTGAGGGCATCGACCGTCGTATCCGCGGAACACGCCAGGCTTCGCGCTCGCTCGAGCTGCTGCGCCTGCGCGTCGACCCCATGCACGAACGCTATTCTGCCCTGTTGGAACGCGCGTCGGATTGGGCAGCGCGCCTGCGTGACCAGGCCTCTCTGGAGGAGGCGGACTCCGCTTCGCTCAAGAAGACCATCGAGGATGCCAAGGCAGAGGTTGCCCGCGCTAAGGAGCGAGTCGATACCGCCTCCGCCGCGCAAAACGAGTTCAAGGTCGCGCGTGGCAAGCTCGAGGTGCAGGTCGAGGCTGCCATCAAGGCCATTACCGCCGATGGCACGACGGTGCTCGAGGAAGCGCTCATGCTTCCGGTGCCCACGGACCGCGATGCCGCCGAGCGCGAACTCAACCAGCTTGTGCGCCAGATCAACAACCTTGGTCCCGTTAACCAAGTTGCCATGGAGGAGTACGAGCAGCTCAAGCGCCGCGCCGACTACATCGAGGAGCAGCTGGCCGATCTGGAGAGCGCGCGCAAGGCGCTCACCAAGATCACGGTGGCCATTGATCGCAAGATGCGGAAGGCCTTCCTGGTGACGTTTGAGAAGGTCGACGCGAACTTCCGCGAGATCTTCGCTATGCTCTTCCCGGGCGGCCAGGCTCATCTGGAGATGACCGATCCCGAGCATCCTGCCGAGACGGGTATCGAGGTCGTGGCGCAGCCGCGCGGCAAGCGCATCACCAAGATGATGCTCATGTCGGGCGGCGAGAAGAGTCTGACGGCGCTCGCCCTGCTTTTTGCCGTGTACCGCACACGTACGGTTCCGTTCTATGTGCTGGACGAGGTCGAGGCGGCGCTTGATGACGCTAACCTGTCCAAGCTCATCGGAGCCCTCGATGTGCTGCGTTCCGATACGCAGCTCTTGGTTATCTCGCATCAGCGCCGTACTATGGAGGACGCTGACGTCCTCTATGGCGTCTCGATGCAAGCCGACGGCGTCAGTCGCGTCGTCTCGCAAAAACTCGATCGCGAAACCGGAAAGGTCGTGAATGCATAATGGGATTCTTCGATGCTCTCTCGCGCGGACTTGAGCGCAGCCGCGAGGCCCTCAACG
>DBFAZJ010000246.1:0-2427 GCA_048244295.1 Collinsella sp. | reverse complement strand
TTAGCGAATCGTCGGCTGCGCCGTTTCCGCCATTGAAAGTCATCGTTGCAATGGAAAGTGTACTATCGTATCCAAGCTCACAATTGGCGTTTCGCTCATTGTTGACCACATACATATCCGAGAACTTACGCTGTTCCCAAGGGTCAGTGAAACCCTCGAAGCGGATTTCCGGGGCATTTTGTTTTCCTGTCATGCTACTCACCGCCCAACAACTTGCGCAGCTCGGCGATGCCCGCCATGTCGTACTCGTTGCCCCTAAGCCGCCCCAACATGTCTGCCAGCTGGCTTTCTGCATCATCTATCTGATTGCACACGTCCGAATAAGTTGTCGCGTATTTGGCGTTGAGCGCAGCTACCTTCGCGATGAAGTCGCTCACAACGGTTTCGGGAAGGGCCAGAAGCTCAACCTGCAGTGGCTCTATCCACTTGGCGGCCAGCAGATCGTCGCACTGGGCGTCGGTCAGACCCTCGATGACCTCCTTGGTTCTCTCCTCAAGAACCATTCTCGCTTCCTTGTTCGCCTTCTTGAGACTTTTCTCCTCGCCGAGCAGCGCCTGCGCACGAACCAGACCTTGCTCGAAATCGTTTTCAGGGTGCTTTCCGATAACCTTCACAGCCTTCTTGAGCTCAGCCGCCACAAACGAACCTTCGTCGTTGACAGCAGCAGAGGACCCCTTGTCCTCCTCGTCGAAGCTTTCGAGAATCTCGTCTATCTCCTGCGATATCTCGCTTAGGCGGGAATCACGGGAAGTAATCTCCTTGACGTCTTCGGCAAGCAGGTGCTCTTGAACAAGCGCAAACGGCAGGATGCGACCAGTCCAGCCGTCCTGTACCTCGACGTCTTTGCCATTCTTCTTCTTGACCACCATGTTCGGGTCTACCTTGCGCACGGCGGTTTTCCCCTCGGTCTGGATGACCTCCAAATCGCCGGAGATTCCCACCCAGGCATCGTCAAGCGCCTGGTAGGCGTCGTAGCCGTCGACCAGGGCCATGCCCGCCAGTGTGTCTTTCAATAGCGCCGCGATGGCCTCTTCCTCCGCCACGGTATCGACTTCATCGGCGCTGTCTACCAAGCGGCTTCGCAGCGTGGCAGGTAAATGGCTTATCGCATCACGATAGCTGCTCAAGAAGGCACGGACGTCGGCGTTTTCCTTCGCCGCTTGCGCAACGTCGTCGGTCGCGGGCGCAAGACACGACCCACCTGCGTCACGGTAGAGTTGTCCTTTGAGGCTCGGCCATACCTTCCAATAGCGCTCGAATGCGTCGACCTCGGCCTTCGGCACGCCGCCGAACATGGTGGCGTACACGTCCCAGTTTTCGGCGGCCGCGCTTGAGTCCACATAGCGCGGGATGTTGAGGTTATAGTCGTTAGCGCGGATCTCGTCGATGGGAACCAGGCGACTGAACTTGTCGACGGTTGCGTTCGTTGTCACGGCGTCGACGATACGCTTGATGTCGCTTGCTCTCAGCTTGTTGTTCTTACCCTCTTTCACAAAGTGCTTGGAGGCGTCTACCACCAAGACGTCACTCGTCTCGCGCTGCTTGCGCAGCACCATGACGATGGTCGGGATGCTCGTACCGAAGAAGATGTTGGCAGGAAGCCCGATGATTGCTTGAATATGGCGGTTCTCCACTAGGTTCTTGCGAATAGCGCCCTCCTCGCCGCCGCGGAACAGCACGCCGTGCGGCAGGACGATGCACATGATGCCGTCGGGGCGCAGGTGATACAAATCGTGCAGTAGGAAGGCATAGTCGGCCTTGGACTTGGGCGCCACGCCGAACTTGAAGCGAGGGTCGAGCTCCTTGTCCTCCGGGTCCCAGTTCTGGGAATAGGGTGGGTTTGACACCACAGCATCGACGAATAGCGGGTCGTAGGTCTCATCCTTGTTCTCCATGGTGTCGAACCACGGCCAGTCGTCCTCGAGCGTGTCGCCGTTTCTGGCCACGATGTTGTCGGGAAGGATGCCGCGCATCACCAGGTTCATGCGCGTGAGGTTGTAGGTGTTCTCCTTGAGCTCCTGAGCGTAGTACTTGATGGAGTCCGGGTCGCCGTTGCGGCGCGCCACGGCCTTACCGATGTTGATGAGCAGCGATCCCGATCCGCTGGTGGGGTCGTAAATGGTGATGTTCTCGCGTCCGGCCAGGTGCCACGAGATTATCTCGCTCATGAGCATGGACACCTCGTGCGGCGTGTAGAACTCGCCGGCTTTCTTGCCGGCGTTGGCAGCGAAGTTGCTGATGAGGTACTCGTAGATGAAGCCCAGCACGTCGTAGTCGGCTCGGCCGTCCATCGGGATGTCCTTGATGAGGTAGATGAGGTCGCGAGCGGCCTTGGACTGGCTGCGTGCATCGGTACCCAACTTGGAGAGGCCGGTCTGCAGCGTGTCGAAGATGCCGTCGAAGACGCGCTTGCGGGCAGGGTCGATG
>DBFAZJ010000245.1:0-10209 GCA_048244295.1 Collinsella sp. | reverse complement strand
GATCGACACGTTTGAGACCGCCATTCCTGCTGCCTACGAGGCGCTCTCTGCTCACGGTGGCGCCGATGCCGCTCGCGCCATCATGACGACCGACACGCACTCCAAGGAGTACGCCGTGTCCTACGTCAGTGAGGCCGCGGGCCATGCGGGCAACGCTTATACGGTGGGCGGCATGTGCAAGGGCTCGGGCATGATCATGCCCAATATGGCCACCATGATCGCGGTCATTACTACCGATGCCCCCGTCGAGCCGGCGGCGCTCCACGCCCTGTTGCTCTCGACCGTTAAGCAGACCTTCAATAAGGTGACGGTCGATTCCGATACCTCGACCAACGACACTTGTATCATGCTTGCTTCTGGCGCTGCTGCCGCAGATGCCGAGCCTATCGTCGAGGGCTCCGATGTCTTTGACGAGTTGGCATTTGCCGTGCACGAGGTGTGCGAGAGCCTGGCGCGCAATATCGCCGCCGATGGTGAGGGCGCATCCAAGCTTGTTACGGTCAACGTTACCGGCGCCGCCAACGACGAGGAAGCTGATATCGCCGCCCGTGCCGTTGCCAACTCGCCGCTCGTTAAGACTTGCATCGCCGGCCACGACTGCAACTGGGGCCGCGTCGCCATGGCACTCGGCAAGTGCGGCGTGAAGTTTAATCAGGAAGACGTTTCCATCGACATGATGGGCATGCCTGTCTGTCGCGACGGTCTGACTGTTCCCTTTGACGAGGACGAGGCTCTACGACGTTTCGAGGCGCCAGAGATCGTGATCTCGGCCGACTTGGGCGCAGGTGTCGCGGCAACGACCGTGTGGACCTGCGACCTCACGCATGAGTACATCTCCATCAACGGCGACTACCGTTCCTAGATTCCGGGCACGCTGCGCATCTTGCCGCGATTGCGGACAGCTGAGCACGGCGCGATAACGATACGAAAGACGAGGCAGATTATGAAATTCGCACGCGATTGTCGTTCGAGCGAATCCAACGAAGCAACCGCGCAGCTGCTGTTCGAAGCGCTGCCGTGGATTAAGAACCTGACCGGCAAGACGGTTGTTATCAAATATGGTGGAGCCGCCATGGTTGATGAGCAGCTGCGCCGCGACGTGATGAGCGACATCGTTTTGCTCAAGATCATCGGTATGCGCCCCGTCATCGTGCACGGCGGCGGCAAGGCTATCAACGAGGCGCTGAGCCATTACGATATTCCCGTCGAGTTTAAGAACGGCCAGCGCGTGACCACGCCGGCGACTATGGATATCGTGCGCGAGGTGCTGGGCGGCAAGGTTAACCAGGAGCTGGTTGCTGCCATCAACCACCACGGCAACCTGGCCGTGGGCGTGTCGGGCAGCGATGCCGGCACGCTCATCGCCGAGCCGCTCGACCCCGAGCTCGGTCGTGTGGGCAAAGTGACGCACGTCAACACCGACTATATCGAGCGCTTACTCGATAGCGAGTACATTCCCGTCATCGCTACCGTCGCGGCGGGGGAGGACGGCGGTTTCTTCAACATCAACGCCGATACCGCCGCCGGTGCCGTTGCCGCGGCGCTCCACGCGCACAAGGCGATCTTTTTGACCGATGTCGATGGCCTGTACAAGGACTTTAGCGACAAGGACTCGCTTATCTCCAACCTAACGCTCGACGAGGTTAACGAAATGCTCTACGGCGGCGAGGTCGATAAGGGCATGATTCCCAAGCTGCGTGCGGCCGTCGATGCGCTTACCGGCGGCGTATTTCGTGCCCACATCATTAACGGTACTACGCCGCATTCGCTGCTCCTGGAGCTGCTGACCGATGCCGGCGTCGGCACCGTGATCCATTCCACCGAGACGGCTTACGAGTTCGATACGCATCCGCATCCGCTTTCGACGTTTGCTGCGCGTCTGACCGAGAACCTTGACGAGGTCGAGAAGCTTCAGACGGTCTAGCTGACCCGCAGCCGCCCCATTCCTGCACCCATAGCCCCGCGCCGTCTGGCGCCCAACGAAAGGCATCCCATGTCACTTGCAGCTCAGCAATCGCTTGAATCCCATTACGTTATGCATACCTTTGGCCGCTCTCCGGTCGAGTTTGTCGAGGGTCACGGCATGAAGCTCACCGGCGACGATGGCCGTGAGTACCTCGACTTTCTTGCCGGTATCGGCGTGTGCAGCCTAGGTCATGGCGACCCGGCTGTGCTCTCGGCGCTCGAGGCACAGACCAAAAAGCTCATGCATGTCTCCAATTACTTCTACATTGAGCAGCGCGGACAGGTCGCGGCGCTGCTGTCCAAGCTTGCTAACGACGACGTAGATGGTGCGCGCGTGCTTGCCGATGCCATTGTCGCCGGCGATGAGACCACGGCAGCTGCTCTTGGTGCCCCGGCTGCGGATGAGCAGGTTTGGGAGACCTTCTTTGCCAACTCTGGCGCCGAGGCCAACGAGGGCTCGATGAAGCTCGCGCGCCTGTACGCCAAGCGTGCCGGTAATGGCGGCAACACCATCGTGTGCATGCGCGGCGGCTTCCACGGCCGTACGCTCGAGACCATTGCCGCCACCATGCAGGATTGGCTGCAGGATAGCTTCCGCCCGCTGCCGGGTGGCTTTGTGGCCTGCACGCCCAACGATGTCGATGAACTGCGTGCGATCTTTAAGCAGCTGGGGAGCGAGATTTGTGCCGTGATGCTCGAGCCGATCCAGGGTGAGAGTGGCGTGCACCCCATGACCGAGGAGTTTATGGCGGCAGCGCGCGACCTGGCACACGAAGTGGGCGCCGTGCTTATCGCCGACGAGGTCCAGTGCGGTATCTTCCGCACGGGTAAGCCATTTGCGTTCCAAACCTATGGCGTGGAGCCCGACATCATGAGCCTTGCCAAGGGCATTGCCGACGGCGTGCCCATGGGTGCCGTCGTGGCAAAGAAGGGGATTGCCGACGTGTTTAAGCCGGGCGACCACGGCTCGACCTTTGGCGGTAGCTGCCTGGCCATCACGGCGTGTGCCGCGACGCTCTCCGCGCTCGTGCGCGGCGATTATGCCGACCATGCTGCCAAGGTGGGTGCCTATATGGAGCAGGCGCTGGCTAAACTTCCGCATGTGGTAGAGGTGCGTGGCCGTGGCCTGATGCTCGGCTGCGATTTGGATGATGCCGCGGGCGACGCGCATGATATTGTTGCCCGCGCGCTGGCCGCCGGTGCCGTGATTAACGCTACGGGTGCTCATACGCTGCGTTTCTTGCCGCCGCTCGTCTGCGAGGAAGCCGACGTGGACAGTCTGATCGAGATCCTGTCGGGTGTCTTGGTCTAACGCGGCGCAATAACTCAATTTGGACCGGGTTCCGGACTGCGAGCGTGCCCTATGTGGCATGATTCAGCGGTCTGGAGCCCGTTTTGCCTTAGATTTGCTAAGGCAGGGAGACCCGCTGGTTAAAAAACATTAAATATGAGTACTGCTACCGATTTGGTAGCAGCAATTTTGGACTAATAAGGCCAGATAGCAAGTCGAAATGGCGATGAATGCACGATTGTGATCTAACTGTTAGTCCTTATAATGGACATATGTTGCGTAACCTAAGCAAACACTATCTGTTTATATGTTGCAAGCAAAGTAGCAGTACTCATTTTTGCCATTATTTGGCCACGGCCTTTGTGACAGACGTGCTGGCGGGTTCGAATCCCATGAAATGGGCCCAAACAAAAACGGTCCCCTTTCGAGGACCGTTTCCAACTCAATGGTGGGCGATGAGGGGTGTCGCGTGCGGCTGACGCCGCCCGCTTTCGCTTCGGGCCTACGGCCCTCGCGTGCTGCGCTGGAAAACGCTTCGCGTTTCCTCAGCTCCGCACCCTGGCGGGTCCGAATCCCATGCACCGGGCCCAAACAAAAACGGTCCCCTTGCGAGGACCGTTTCCAATTCGGTGGTGGGCGATGAGGGATTCGAACCCCCAGCCTTGTGCGTGTAAAGCACCTGCGCTAACCGTTGCGCCAATCGCCCGTGCGGAGAGAGTATAGCAAAACAATCGCCTCATTCATCTCATATCCATTAAAGGTAACTGGCGCGTGTCGGCGCGGAGCTGATTCAGTTGAGATTGCCTGAACATTCCGCCCCTCTTTACGCCCTCGGGTATACTCAAAAGCTACTGATTCGATTTGATGCCCAGCAACAGCAGAGGGGATAGTATATGTGCGGTTTTGTTGGTTTTGTCGGTGGGACGGATAACCAATCCGAGGTGCTCACCAAGATGATGGACCGCATCGTCCATCGCGGTCCCGACATGGGCGGTCAGTTTATCGACGGCCGCGTTGCCCTGGGCTTCCGCCGCCTGTCGATCCTCGACCTGACCGAGGCCGGCGCTCAACCCATGGCCAACGAGGACGGCAGCGTCGTCATTGTCTTCAACGGCGAGATCTACAACTTCCAAGAACTCCGTTCCGAGCTCGAGGCCAAGGGCTACAAGTTCCACTGCGGCGCCGACACCGAGAGCCTCCTGCACGGCTACGAGGAGTGGGGCGAGGCCGTCCTCGATCGCCTGCGCGGTATGTACGCCTTCGTCATCTGGGACAAAAAGAAGAACAAGCTTTTTGGCGCCCGCGACATCTTTGGCATCAAGCCGCTTTACTACTATCCCATGGCCGATGCGGGCGACGGCGCTCCGGGCGTGCTCTTTGGTTCCGAGATCAAGAGCTTCCTGGACTACCCGCACTTCCACAAGGCGGTCAACAAAAAGGCTCTGCGTCCGTACATGACGCTGCAGTATTCGGCGACTGAGGAGACCTTCTTCGAGGGTGTCTACAAGCTGCCGCCGGCGCACTACTTTACCGTCGATATCCCGACCGGCAAGATGAACATCGAGCGCTACTGGGATTGCGATTACTCTGCCGTCGAGAAGCCGTTCGAAGAGTATGTCGACGAGCTGGACGAGGTCGTGCACGAGAGCGTCGAGGCCCATCGCATCGCCGATGTCAAGGTCGCGTCGTTCCTCTCCGGTGGCGTCGACTCCAGCTACATCGCCGCTTGCCTTATGCCCGACAAGACCTTCTCGGTGGGCTTTGACTACAAGAATTTCAACGAGACCAACTACGCCAAGGAGCTTTCCGATAAGCTCGGCGTCGAGAACGTTCGCAAGATGATCACCGCCGACGAGTTCTTCGGTGCGCTCGAGGACATCCAGTATCACATGGACGAGCCGCAGTCCAACCTGTCTTCCGTGCCGCTGTGGTTCTTGGCCGAGATGGCCCGCAAGGACGTTACCGTCGTGCTTTCGGGCGAAGGCGCCGACGAACTCTTTGGCGGCTACGCCTACTACGAGGATACGGTCCCGGTGCGTAAGTACAAAAAGATGGTTCCGCTGCCCATCCGTCGCGCGCTCGGTAACCTGGCGCTGCATATGCCGTACTTCAAGGGACATAACTTCCTGGTCAAGGGTGCCGAGATCCCCGAGAAGTCGTTCCTGGGACAGGCTCTGGTATGGCCGGAGCGCGAGGTCGACGGCGTGCTCAAGCCCGAGTACAACACCGGCGACGGCGCCTTCGAGCTTGCCGCTCCCATCTATGCGCGCGTGAAGGGTCAGCCCGAGCTGGTCAAGAAACAGTACCTGGACATGAACATGTGGCTCCCGGGCGACATTCTGCTCAAGGCCGACAAGATGTGCATGGCGCACTCGCTGGAGCTGCGCGTGCCCTTCCTGGACCGCAAAGTCATGGAGTTCGCCGAACACATTCCCGACCGTTACCGCATCAACGAGAACGGCAACAAACAGGTACTCCGCCACGCTGCCAACAAGTCGCTGCCCGATGAGTGGGCCACCCGTCCCAAGGTGGGCTTCCCGGTGCCGATTGTCTACTGGCTGCGCGAGCAAAAGTGGTACGACTATGTCAAGGAGTACTTCACCGCGCCGTGGGCAAGCGAGTTCTTCGATACCGACGAGCTCATGCACCTGCTCGATCTGCACTTTGCGGGCAAGGGCGATTTCCAGCGCAAGATCTATACGCCGCTCGTGTTCCTGGTGTGGTACAAGCGCTTCTTTATCGACGAGGACCAGCCCGCTGTTCAGGCTGCCTAGCCTCGGCTTACGAACGCCTGCGCGTAACGGCTCCTCCGGGAGCCGTTTTTGCGTGGGTGCGTTTCAGTTACTATAAAAACCGTCCCTGCCAAATGGCTGAGAAAGGTGAAAGATGCACCATTCGGATTCCGCGATCGTGACCACGGTCGATGCGCTTGCCAAGCTTCTCGATGTGTGCGGCGAGCTGCGCGCATCGGAGCAGGTTGACGAGCGTGCCGTGACCGGCTGCTCGTTTGATTCGCGCGCGGTCTCGGCAGGTGACGTGTTCTTCTGCAAAGGTGCTGCCTTTAAGCCCGCGTTTTTGCGCATGGCGCTCGATGCGGGTGCCGTCGCATTTGTGTGCGAGGAGTCGCTGGTCGAGTCTCTGGAGCCGCTGGCGCAGGAGAGCGGTGCTGCGATGCTGGTCGTGGACAGCGTTCGCACGGCCATGGCCTTGTTGCCGCCGGAGGTCTACGACCGTCCCGACCGCGACGTCAAGATCGTGGGCATCACCGGCACCAAGGGAAAGACCACGGCCGCTTTTATGCTCCAGTCCATCATCAAGGCGGCGGGCGAGTCCTGCGGCATGATCGGCTCGGTGAGTACCGACGATGGTATCGAGTGCTACGAGAGCACCAACACCACGCCCGAGGCTCCCGAGGTCTGGCGCCATATCGCCAACTGTCGCACGTCCGGTCGCCAGTCCATGGTCATGGAGGTCTCGAGCCAGGCGCTCAAGTACCAACGCGTCGAGAATCTGCCGTTTGACGTGGCGTGCTTCCTCAACATCGGCCGCGACCACATCTCGCCGATCGAACACCCCACGTTTGAGGATTATTTTGAGAGCAAACTCAGGATCTTTGACCAGGCAAAGACCGCCGTGGTGAATCTGGGCACCGAAGAGGTCGACCGTGTGCTGGAGGCAGCGTCGACGGCCGAGCGCTTGGTGACCGTTGGCGTCGAGCATCCCGAGGCAAGCCTGTGGGCGAGCGACGTACGCATGGTCGGCTTTAGCATCGAGTTCAACTTGCATGGCCTGTGTGCCGACGAGTCCGAGGCGGGGGAGAAGGTCCTGTTGGGTATCGCGGGAGACTTTAACGTGGAGAACGCGCTGGTCGCTATCGCCGCTGCGCGCGAGATCGGCATCGGTATCGATGCTATCAAGAAGGGCCTCTCCAAACTGCGTGTGCCGGGCCGTATGGAGGTCGTGGAGTCGAAGGACGGCCGCGTGATCTGCGTCGTCGACTATGCGCACAACCAGCTTTCGTTCCGTTCGCTTTTCTCGTCGGTGAAGCGCGCGTTTCCCGCCAGCCCCGTCATTGCGCTGTTTGGCGCTGCCGGCGGCAAGGCGCAGGAGCGCCGCGAGCAGCTTCCGCGCGAGGCCGCACCATATTCCGACCTGATGATCTTTGCCAATGAGGACCCGGCTCACGAGGACCCGATGAAGGTCTGTCGCGAGCTTGCCGAGCATGTTCCCGACGATACGCCGAACAAGATCATCCTCGATCGCGAAGCCGCTGTGCATGCGGCGTTCAAGGCGGCGCGCGAGGAGTACATCAACCCCGATGCTCCCACCATTGTCTTGCTGCTGGCAAAGGGTGACGAGGAACTCATGCACGTGGGCGACGAGTTCGTGCCCATCGAGAGCGACCTTTCGCTGGCCAATCGCCTGATCGATGTTACCCAGTTTGACTAATGAACCATGATGGCGGCGGCGCTCTGAGTGCGCTGTCGCCATAAGCGTGTTCCCTCAATCAAAACATGCCGTCCAAGTCCAAACCCTTCTATGTAAACGGAGTAACCATGTCCCACAACACCCTGCCGACTGTTGCCGAGCTTTCGGGCGAGATGCGCGAGCGCTTGGCCAAGGTCAAGTACGTCTTTACCGACCTGGATGCCACGATGCTCGCACCCGGCTCGTGCGTGCTGCGCGACAACGACGGTAACCCCTCGACCAAACTCGTCGAGGCCGTCGTGGCGCTCGCTCGCGCTGGTATTCAGGTGGTTCCCACCTCGGGCCGCAACCGTACCATGATCCACGAGGACGCGCGCGTGCTCGGCCTCAACTCCTACATTGGTGAGATGGGCGGCCTGGTCATGTACGACCTCAAAGCCAACGATTGGGAGTATCTGACCGGTGACATGCCTTACGACCCCGCCTGCGGCCTTACTCCGCACCAGGTGATCGAACAGACCGGCGTGTGCGAGAAGATCCTTGCCCGCTGGCCGCACAAGATCGAGTACCACAACGACATGTCGACCGGCTACAAATACCGTGAGGTCACCGTCGGTATGCGCGGCGATGTGCCCGACGATGAGGTCCAGGCCATCCTGGACGAGGCCGGCTGCGGTCTGATCTGGGCTTGCAACGGCCATCTGACTCACCTGTCCAAGCCGACGACGCTCGAGCTCGATCGCGTCGAGGACGGTCGCGCATTCAACATCAACCCCGCGGGCCTCAACAAAGGCGTCGCCATTGCGCGCTTCTGCGAGCACCTAGGGATCGAGCGCGAGGAGACGCTCGCGCTCGGCGACTCCGAGTCCGACTTCTACATGGCCGATCACGTGGGCACGTTCTGCCTGGTCGAGAATGGCCTGACGAGCGCCGGCGCGCCCGAGTTCCTGGCTGCTTGCGAGAACGCTTTCGTTACGCGCGGCAAAATTGTCGACGGTTGGGCGGCGACGGCAGAGCTGCTGGTCGCGGCGCGTTCGTAGCGCGGCGTCGCCGCACTTGGACATGTCTTTTCGAGAGAGACTGGTGAGGTAATGTCCGATATCGAGAATCCGGCAGGCGACACGCGCCCGATTGGCGTGTTCGATTCTGGTTTGGGCGGTCTGACGGTTGCGCGCGCGATTGCGACGGCGCTGCCGCACGAGTCCGTCTACTACTTTGGCGACACCAAGCGCTGCCCTTACGGCACGCGCACCGAGGATGAGGTGCGCTCGTTTGCGTTGCAGGCGGGTCGTTGGCTTTCGAAGCACGACGTCAAGATTATGGTCATCGCCTGCAACACGGCGACCGCTGCGGCCTTGCGTCTGGCCCAGCAGGTGCTCGACGTTCCCGTGATCGGTGTGATCGCGCCGGGTGCCCGTGCGGCAATCAACAGCACCCGCTCGCGTCGCGTGGGCGTGCTCGCCACCAACCTCACCATTCGCTCGGGCGCCTACACGCGCGCCATTCAGGATCTAGATGCCGGCGTCGATGTATACGGCTGTCCTGCCTCGAGCTTTGTCGAGGTTGTCGAACACGAGCTCGCCTCGGGTGCGCATCTGCAGGAACAGTGGCTTGAGAACGAGGACATCTTCGATACGCCTGCCGTGCGTGCGCTGGTGGGTGCCACGGTTGAGCCGCTGCGCGACCACGGTATCGATACCGTGGTGCTCGGCTGTACGCATTTTCCGCTGTTGGTGGGACCTATCCGCCATGCGCTGGGGCCTGGGGTGCGCGTCGTGAGTTCCGCCGAGGAGACCACACGCGAGCTGACCGATATCCTCACGCGCCGCGAGCAGCTGGCGGGCGACGCCGCCGAGCCGCAGCATCGTTTTGCCACGACGGCCGATAACATTGCCGAGTTTGCGGTGGCGGGCAGCTTTATCTTTGGTCAGCCGCTCAAGAGCATCGAACATATCGATATCGATGAGCTGAAATAGATGTAAGGCAGCCGCCAAAGCCTTCGCCACATCTTTTGCCGAAAGGATATTTCTATGGAGTACATGCAGGTCAACCGCGCCAACGGTCGCGCCGCCAACGAGTTGCGCCCCGTTAAGCTCACCCGTGGCGTCATGAAGCACGCCCACGGCTCGTGTTTGGCCGAGTTCGGTGACACGCGCGTGCTGTGCGCCGCCACTATCGAGGAGGGCGTGCCGGGCTGGCGAAAGGGAGCTAAGGCCGGCTGGGTGACCGCGGAATACGCCATGCTGCCGACGTCGACCGGCAAGCGCTGCAAGCGCGAGCATGCCAACCGCAAGGGTCGCTCCATGGAGATCGAGCGCCTCATTGGCCGCAGCCTGCGTACCGTCGTCAACATGAAGGCGCTCGGCGAGTACACCGTCACCGTCGACTGCGATGTGATTCAGGCCGATGGCGGCACGCGTACAGCGAGCATCACCGGCGCCTGGGTGGCGCTGCACGACGCCCTCGCCATGTGGGTCGAGGCGGGCAAGATCGAACGCATCCCGCTTATCGGCCAGGTGGCTGCC
>DBFAZJ010000244.1:0-2624 GCA_048244295.1 Collinsella sp. | reverse complement strand
TCTTGCCGAGCACTCAAACTGCTAAATCGAAAAAGCCTGCCAATCAACGGCTTCACTCCAGCGCTCGACAAGGCGTTCCAGACGCCACGCCGCATTGGCGGGACTTGTCGACGGCAGAACGATGGCCGGCAGCCCGGTGCGCTCTTGTAGATAGCGCTTGTAGAGCCGGCCAGCTGTACCACCGTTGCATATCACCTGCTCAATGGGAGCTGCGCCGGTAATGCGCTCGATATGTGCCGGCACAACGTTACGAATGCTCGCATCGCTCGAGCCCTTAATGTCGCAGCTCTCGATCACGTCCCACAGGGCCACGCCGCCGTTCAGCAGCATAGCCCGCTTGGCGGCAATCGAGGCGTCAAGCGTCACGGGCTCGCCGCTCGCCAAAGAGTCTCCCTCGTTGGGCGGCACGGGCGCACCAAGGCACGCGGCCATCACGCGCCAAAAGCGGTTCTGCGGATTGCCATAGTAGAAGGCATTGGCACGCGAGAGCACCGAGGGAAACGACCCCAGCACCAAAACGCGCGAGCGTTCGTCAAACACGGGCTCAAACCCATGCTCAATATGCTGATAGCCCTCGTCCGGCGCAGTCATGAATTAGGCCCTCAGCAGATAACGCACCTCATAGGGCGCAAGTTCAAGGGAGCCTGTCAGCTCGACCGTGGGCGCATCGTCGGCAAGCAGGTCGACGAAGGAGCCGTTGAGTTCGCCGGCTCCAAAGGTATAGGGCTCGTTCACGGCATTGACCGTCACGAGCACCGTCGCGTCGTCGCAGGCGCGCTCGAACAGCAGCTGCTTGTTCTGGATCACCACATTGCGATAGGCACCGTAGTTGAGAGCACGGGCCGCCGCGTCGTCGGCCGAACGAAGGTGTGCGAGCTGCGTGATGAACGCCGTCAGTTCGTTGGGCGCAGGCTCATCGAGCGCAGGGCGCAGCGCCCAGTCGCCATCGGGGCCGCCCTTTTCGCCAGCAATTCCCCACTCGCTGCCATAGTAGACGCACGGGATGCCCGGCATGCCAAAGAGCATGCCGTAGGCGGGACGCAGACAGGACTTGTCGGTGAGGATGTTCGCCAGGCGCGGCACATCGTGGTTGTCGACAAACGACAGCAGATGTTTGCCGCGGTAGATGCACCAGGGGTCGCCGCCAAACTGACGGTGCAGCGAATGGGCGATCTCGAACATGTTGACCGAGTTAAAGCTGGAGTACAGGCCCTTGTAGCACTCGTAGTTGGTGCAGGAGTCGAGCATCTCGTCGTTGACGATTTGGCTGTAGTCGCCGTGGAGCGTCTCGCCGATCAGCACAAAGTTGGGCTTGAGCTCACGGGTAAAAGCGTGCAGGCGGCGCATAAAGTCGCGGTCGAGCATATAGGCAACGTCCAGGCGCAGGCCGTCGACGCCAAAGACCTCGGCCCAGCGGCGCACGGACTCGAGCAGGTAATCGACCACGGCGGGGTTTTGCAGGTTGAGCTTCACGAGCTCAAAATGGCCTTCCCAGCCCTCGTACCAAAAGCCGTCGCCATAGCAGGAATCGCCGTCAAAGCTAATGTGGAACCAGTCCTTGTAGGGCGAGTCCCACTTGCGCTCCTGCACATCGCGGAAGGCCCAAAAGCCACGGCCCACATGGTTGAAGACGGCGTCGAGCACCACGCGGATGCCGTGGGCATGCAGTGTCTCGCACACGGCGGCAAAGTCGGCATCCCCACCCAAGCGACGGTCGATGTGGCGCAGGCTGCGCGTGTCGTAGCCATGACTATCGGACTCGAGCGGCGGATTGATGAGCACAGCGCCAATACCGAGTTTTTGCAGGTAGTCGGCCCATTGGGCGATTTTCATGATAGGAGCATCGGGGTTGGGCACGGCGTTAGCAGCCTGGGCGAGCTCATCCTCGGCAACGGGCGCGGCGTTTTCGCGCGGAGCTCCGCAAAAGCCCAGCGGATAGATCTGATAGAACGTCGTCTCGTATGCCCACATAGCAACCTCCCGGTAAGCTCAACACAACGACATCCATTGTATGCCCAGCTTGTATCCCCTCCCCCAAAATAAGTTGCGGTGAAATAGTTCCTGCCTGGGCCTTCAGAGGCCTTAAACAGGAACTATTCCACCGCAACTGATGAGGAGGATGTGGCTAGGCGACGGGCTTGGCGCGGCGGATGGCTGGGAACAGTACGGTAATGGCGAGGATGACGCCCACGACGGCAATCGCCCCGCCCACGAAGCCGATCCAAGCGATACCGGGACCCGAAACCACGGCACCGCCGATTGCGGTGCCCGTGCCAATACCCAGATTGAACAGGCCCGAGAAGATTGACATGGCGACAGCCGACGAATCCGCCGGCGTGTACTTGATGAGCTCGGCCTGGAACGCCACATTAAAGGCCGTGGCGCAGCAACCCCACAGTGCGCAAACAGCGAGAACCGCAGCGAGCGACGATGCGGCCGGGCCCATAAGCAGCAGCGCCACCGGCACGCCGGAGAGCGTGATGGCCAAGAACGGGAAGCGATGCCCATCGAACAGGCGGCCAAACAGCCAGCTTCCGAGCAAACCAGAGCAGCCAAACGCCGTCAGCGTCATGGTAATGGCGCCCGCATCGACGTGCGCGACCTGCGCCAGGAAGGGCTCGATA
>DBFAZJ010000243.1:0-4989 GCA_048244295.1 Collinsella sp. | reverse complement strand
GCGAGTCCGGCGGAACGCAATGTCATCGCATACGTGAGTGCTCATCCGCATGAGGTGGTCGGGCTGTCCGTCCGCAGTCTTGCCGATGCCACGTTCTCCTCGCCCTCGAGCATTTTGCGTTTTTGCAAGCGCTTGGGTTTTGCGGGCTACAAGGAGTTCCAGCGCGAACTGATTGCCGAACTGGCGCTCTTGGGTGACAAGAAAGACGTTGCCCTCGAGGACATCTCCATGGACGACAGCGTCGAACGTATCGTGGGGAAGGTGATGAAAAGCAACGTGCGCACGATCGAGGCGACGGCGCGAACGCTCGATTACACCGTCTTGGAGCAATGCGCGGCCCATCTTAAGCGGGCACGCGCGGTCAATCTGTTCGGTATCGGTGCCTCTCGTTTGGTCGCGCACGATCTGGCGCAAAAGCTCATGCGTGTTAACAAAGAGTGCCATCTGTACGACGACTGGCACGACCAACTCTTGTGCGCCAAAAACATGCACGAAGGCGATATCGGCATTGCTTTTAGCTACTCGGGCTTAACGCAAGAAGTGCTGGACTGCACTGCAGAGGCCCAACGCCACAACTGTCCCGTTGTGGCCGTGACCAAGGTAGACGGATCGTCCAAGCTTGCCACCATGGCCGATGCCGTGCTCGGCGTTGCTGCAAGCGAGCCCTTGGTCCGCAGCGGTGCCATGGCCTCGCGTATGGCCCAGCTTATGGTTGTCGATGCCCTGTACGCTGCTTACGTTGCCAGCGACTACGAGCGGGCGACGCATGTCATTAAGCAAAACTACATCGAGAAACAGGAAAGATGAGGTGAATGAAATGCTCGATTTAACAAAATTCACGACTGAACAGCGTAATCAAAGGTCAATGGACCTCGATACGATGACATCGCTGCAAATCGTCACGACGATGAACGATGAGGATCTTCGTGCCGTCCAGTCGGTCACGAAAGTGTTGCCCCAGGTTGCCACAGCAATCGACTGGGCTGCTGAGGCACTCGAGCGCGGCGGGCGCGTCTTTTACATGGGTGCAGGCACCAGTGGTCGTCTGGGCGTGCTCGACGCTTCGGAGTGCCCGCCCACGTTTGGTGTGTCACCCGATATGATTGTCGGGCTCATTGCCGGAGGCGAGACGGCGTTTATCAAGGCTGTCGAAGGTGCCGAAGACAGCGAGGAGCTTGGCGCGAGCGACCTGCGGGAGCGTGGACTTTCGGACAAGGATCTTGTCGTTGGCCTGGCAGCAAGCGGTCGTACTCCCTATGTGGTGGGCGGCCTTGTGTACGCTAAAGCAACTGGGTGCAAGACCATCGCAATTGCCTGTAACCAAGGGTCGAAGATCGGGGAGAGTGCAGATCTTGCCATTGAGCCCGTGCCCGGTCCCGAGGTGCTGACCGGCTCAACGAGGCTCAAGGCGGGAACGGTCCAAAAGCTCATTCTCAATATGATTTCGACCGGTGCCATGGTCAAGATTGGCAAGGTGTACCAAAACCTGATGGTCGATGTGCAGCAGACGAACGAGAAGTTGGTGGTGCGCGGCCAGAACATCGTGATGGAGGCGACCGGCTGCACGCGCGAGCGCGCTGTTCAGGCGCTTGCAGATGCCGGCGGCCACGTAAAGACCGCTATTGTCTCGGTGCTGCTGGACTGCGATGTCGAGCAGGCTGCGGTGGCTCTCGAGCGGGCGCGCGGCCATGTCCGTGCTGCGGTGAGTGGCCATGAGAAGGGCAACGCCGATGCCCAATAGGTGCACGGCGTGAGCAGATATGACATCAAGAAGAGGTACCCAATACAAGGAGGAGTTATGACGAACAAAGAGCTGGCTCAAAAGCTGCTGGACCTTTTGGGCGGTAAAGACAACGTGCTGGCAAACGCGGCGTGCATGACGCGCCTGCGCGTGACCGTCAAAGACACGGGCAACGTCGACACGGAGGGTATTAAGGCACTCGACGGCGTGATGGGCCTGGTCGAGGACGACACGATGCAGATTGTGCTGGGTCCGGGCAAGGTGAATAAGGTGCTCGAGGAGTTCTCCAAGCTCACCGGCCTTGCGAAAGGCGTTGCTGATGAGAGCGTGGTTGACGCTGCGGCCACAAACAAGGCCGCGCAGAAGGCCAAGTACGAGTCCAAGCCGGTTCAGGCCTTCCTCAAGAAGATTTCCAATGTCTTCGTCGCCCTGCTTCCCGGCATCATTGCGGCTGGCCTCATCAACGGTATCTGCAACGTCATTAACGTCTCGACGGCAGGCGCGCTTGCAGGCGAGTGGTGGTACCAGGGCATTCGTTCCATGGGTTGGGCTCTGTTTGCCTATCTGCCCATCTTGGTGGGCTATAACGCGGCACGTGAGTTTGGTGGCTCCGCTGCGCTGGGCGGCATCGCCGGCATGATGTGTATCGCCAACAGTGCCATGCCCCTGCTTGCGCCTGGCGCGGCTGATCCTGCCACTGCCATTCTGCTGCCGCTCACCAGTGCGCAGTACAACCCCGCGGCGGGTGGCATGATCGCGGCTCTCATCGCTGGTGCATTTTTTGCCTGGATGGAGCGTCAGATTCGCAAGGTTATGCCCAACGCACTCGACACGTTCTTGTCCCCGCTGCTGGTGCTCATCATCGGCGCCTTTGCTCTGATGCTCGTCATCCAGCCGGTTGGCGCATGGCTGACGACTGCCATCTTTAGCGTTTTGACCTTTATCTTCGAGAAACTGGGCGTCCTGGGCGGCTATATCCTGTCGGCAGGCTTCTTGCCGCTGGTGTCCGTCGGCCTGCATCAGGCGCTCACGCCGATCCACGCTATGCTCAACGATCCCGACGGCGCTACCAAGGGTATCAATTACCTGCTTCCCATCCTTATGATGGCTGGCGGCGGCCAGGTCGGTGCCGGTTTGGCGCTGTACTTTAAGACCAAGAACGCCAAGCTCAAGAAGTACGTCGCAGAGTCCATTCCCGTTGGAATCCTGGGTGTGGGCGAGCCTCTGATGTATGCTGTTACGCTGCCGCTCGTTCGTCCGTTTGTGACGGCCTGCCTGGGTGCCGGATTTGGCGGCGCGCTCGCGGCGCTGCTTCACATCGGCACGGTTTCTCAGGGCGTTTCCGGTCTGTTTGGCCTACTGATCGTTGTTCCTGGCCAGCAGCTCGGCTACGTTGCCGCTATGCTGCTTGCCTATGCCGCCGGCTTTGTCCTGACGTGGTTCTTTGGCGTCGACGAGCAGAAGATCAACGAGTTCTTTGGCGAGTAGTTTGATATCGCGAGCCGTGTTGCTCGGGGCTCGCGGTGCGCGGCAGATTTCTTGATGCTATGGTTGTGCCGGCGGGGCTAACTGCTCCGCCGGCCTTTTTTAAAGGAGCGTTGAAGCGTGAAAACGGGTATTTCGATTTATCTTTCCAGCCCTCTGCAGGATATTGAGCGGACGATTGAGCGTGGTGCCGCGGCGGGTGCGCGCTATGCGTTCACCTCGCTGCATATTCCCGAGGATGGGGGAGCGGCGTATGCCTATAAGGTCCGTCATGTGCTGTCGCTGCTTTCCGCCCGCGGCATTGCGCTCATTGCCGATGTGGGGCCTCGCACGTGCGATTTGCTCGGGCTTGAGCGCATCGAGGACCTGCGCGATTTGGGGTTGGAATACCTTCGTTTGGACTATGGTTTTAGCGCCCAGCGGGTCGCGGAGCTGTCCGGTGTATTTCGCATTGTGGTCAATGCATCGACGGTGAGTTCTGATGAAATCGCATCGTGGCGTGAAGCCGGCGCCGATGTGACTCGTTTTGCCGCCTGCCACAATTTTTACCCCAAGCCTTATACCGGTTTAGCTCTGGAGGACATTGCTCGGGTGAATCTTCGTCTTGCGGCGCTTGGATTCGAAATCATGGCTTTTGTGCCGGGTGATGCTAACGTTCGCGGGCCGGTATTCGAGGGACTGCCGACGGTCGAGGCACAGCGCGGTCGCGCGTCAAAGGTTGCTCTCAATATGCTTGAGCTTGCACATGGCGCCGATTGCGACATTGTGTTGGTCGGCGACCCCGATCTATCCGATGCGGGCTGGGCGCAGTTTGCTCAAGTTTCCGCCGGATACGTGGATTTGCAATGCGAGCTTGAGCCCGGTTATGCCTATGTGCGCGGGCAGATTCATCACGACCGGCCCGACTCGAGTGTCCTCATCTTTAGGTCTCAGGAGTCACGTACGAAGCTTAAGCCGGATTCCGTGCCGACGGATGCCGGAGCCGGCCTGCCGCGAAAGGCGGGGTCGATCGCTGTGAGCAATAGCGGATATGGGCGCTACGAAGGCGAGCTTGAGATTGCGCGGGTTGATCTTCCCGGTGACGAGCGCATGAACGTTGCGGGCCATATCACGCCCGAAGCAATGGAACTGCTGCCGTTCATCAAACGCGGATTCGGGGTACGGTTCGTTTAACGTGTGACCCGCGGGCTACAATTGGCCCATCATACGAAGGCGCCTCGTGTGGCGTGTGCCTGCGTTGGCCGATCTATATTCGGAGGATTCCCATGACCGTACTGTTTGTTGAATATCCCAAGTGCTCGACCTGTAAAAAGGCCAAGGCATGGCTGGACGAACATGGGGTTGAGTATATCGACCGCGATATCGTTTTGGACAATCCCACGGCTGATGAGCTTGCGACCTGGATTGCTCGTTCGGGGCTGCCGGTGCGGCGTTTCTTTAATTCGTCGGGCATGAAATATCGAGAGCTGGGCCTGAAGGCGCGTCTGGATGCGGGCATGACGGATCGGGAGTGCTACGAGCTGCTGGCGACCGACGGCATGCTGGTCAAGCGTCCGCTGCTGGTGGGCGACGACTTTGCGATTCCCGGCTTTAGGGAATCGGCTTGGGCCGAGGCGTTGCTGTAGCGGCTGCGGAAAGTGCGACCCGGAATTCGCTTCCAGAATGGGATGCACTTTCCCAAAGTGGCCGGTTGCGGAAAGCACGTCCCATTCTGAGCTTCGATTGTGGGACACGGTTTCCGGTTGAGGGCTCGACGGGAAAGT
>DBFAZJ010000242.1:0-6121 GCA_048244295.1 Collinsella sp. | reverse complement strand
AGTTAGTACATCTTTGCGCCGGCGGGGATGGAGGCGTCGAGCTGGATCAGGTTGAGGCGCTCCTCGCCCTCCTCCTCGTGGACAGCGCTGATCAGCATGCCGCAGCTGGGAATACCCATCATCTTGCGCGGAGGCAGGTTGGTGATGGCAAGCAAGGTCTTGCCAACCAGGTCCTCGGGCTCGTAATAAGCGTGAATACCGGAGAGGATGGTGCGGTCGGTACCGGTACCGTCGTCGAGCGTAAAGTTCAGCAGCTTCTTGGACTTCTTGACGGCCTCGCATGCCTTGACCTTCACAGCGCGGAAGTCGCTCTTGGAGAAGGTATCAAAGTCGACGAACTCCTCAAACAGCGGCTCAACGGCGATCTTGGAGTAATCGAGCGTGGGCTTAAGCGACTTAACGAACGGGCTCGCGGCGTTGCCGGCCTCGGCAGCCTTGGCGGCAGCGGCACCGGACTGGAAACCCTTCTCGGGCTTCATGTGCGGGAACAGCAGCACGTCGCGGATGGAAGCCTGGTTGGTGAGCAGCATGACCACGCGGTCGATGCCGATGCCAATGCCGCCCGCGGGAGGCATACCGTACTCGAGGGCGCGCACGTAGTCCTCGTCATACTCCATGGCCTCATCGTCGCCGCCGGCCTTCTCGGCCATCTGGGCGGCAAAGCGCTCGGCCTGGTCGACCGGGTCGTTGAGCTCGGAGAATGCGTTGGCGTACTCGTGGCCGGCGATGACCAGCTCAAAGCGGTGGGTCAAACGCGGGTCGTCCTCAAAACGCTTGGCAAGCGGGCTGACCTCGATGGGGTAATCGCACACGAACGTGGGGTTGACGATGGTGTCCTCGCCCAGCTCATCGTAAATCTCGGCGATAATCTTGCCGGCGGTCCACTCGGGCTTAATCTCCAGGCCCTTCTCGCGCGCGGCGGCAGCAAGCTCCTCGACCGGCGTGTCAATGGTGACCTGCTTGCCGAGCACGTCGGAGACGATGTCGGTCATGGGACGGCTGGCCCACTCACCAGAAAGGTCGATGGTCTGGCCCTGGTACTCGATGACCTCGGGGTTGCCGATGGCTTTGTTAGCCGCCTTAATGACACCCTGGGCGAGCGCCTTCATGCCCTCGAGGTCGGAGAAGGCACGGTAGGCCTCCATCGTGGTGAACTCGGGGTTGTGGGTAAGGTCCATGCCCTCGTTACGGAAGATGCGGCCGATCTCGAACACGCGCTCAAAACCACCGACGATGCAGCGCTTGAGGTGCAGCTCGGTGGCAATACGCAGGTAGCACTCCTGATCGAGCGCATTGAAGTGCGTGATGAACGGCTTAGCAGTAGCGCCGCCCTGGATGGTCTGCAAGATGGGGGTCTCGACCTCCATGTAGCCGTCGGACTCCATAAAGCGACGGAAGGTGGAGAGAATCTGCGAACGCTTACGGAAGGTCTCGCGAACGTCGTCGTTGGCGATCAGGTCGACATAGCGCTGGCGATAGCGGGTCTCCTTGTCGGAAAGACCGTGGAACTTCTCGGGCAGCGGACGAACGGCCTTGGCAAGCAGGGTCGCGCTCTTAGGGGCAACGGAAAGCTGGCCGCGCTGGGTGCGCACGACCACGCCGGTCACGCCCAGGATGTCGCCCAGGTCGAGAGCCTCGAGCGTATTCCAGGCAGCCTCGTCCATGTCGTTGATGCGGCAGAACAGCTGAATCTCGGCAGTCGCATCGCGCACGACGATGAACATGATCTTGCCCTGACCGCGCTTGGCGACCACACGGCCGGCGATCTTCACGACGTCCTCGGTGTCCTCGCCATCGGCAAGCTCGGCGTACTTAGCCTCGATATCGGCGACGTAGTCCTCAAGCTCAGAGTGCTCGGGATAGGGGTTCTGGCCCGCCTCGAACAGGGCGGCGCGCTTGGCCAGGCGGGTGGCGCGCTCGTCGTTGAGCGTCGATGCCTGATCTGCGGCGTTCTGGTTCTCTGCCATAAGTTAGCTCCTCAAACTAAAACGCTCCCCAGGATTCGGTCCCAGGGAGCGAAAACATACCTTTACGCGGGACCGTGGTCTAGCGTGCGATCTTGGCGATGGTGTAGACGCGAGTCTTGCCGGAAGGCGTAACGACCTCGACGGAGTCGCCCTCGCCGTGACCGATGATGGCGTGACCGACCGGAGACTCGTTGGAAATCTTGTGCTCGAGCGAGTTGGTCTCGGTGGTACCAACGAGCGTGACTTCCATGACCTCACCGTTGGGATCAATCAGAGAAACGGTGGAACCGATGGAGACGGTCAGATCGCCCGTGGTGGCAGCAACCTGAGCGTTGGCGAGGATGGCCTGAATCTCGGCAATGCGAGCAGCATTCTGGGCCTGCTTGTCCTTGGCGGCATCGTACTCGGAGTTCTCCGAAAGGTCGCCGAACGCGCGGGCTTCCTTGATGTCCTCGACGATCTCCTTGGCGTAATCGCCCTCACGCCAAGCGAGCTCCTCGACGAGCTTCTGGCGGCCCTCAGCGGTCAGTACGATCTGGCTTGCGTCCATACGGATATCTCCCCAACTCTGATCAAACAATCAACTGTCAACAAAACGAAAAAGACCGGCTAGCCTGCGGGCAAGCCGGTCAGGTGCTCACCCCAAAGGGATGGGACTACTCTGCGTCCGCGTCGCTGTCCTCTGCCTGCTTCTTCTTGGCAGCAGCGAGCTTAGCCTCGAGCTCAGCGATCTCCTTGTCCTCCTCGGACTGCTCGACCACGACCTCCTCGGCCTGCTTGGTCTCGGCCTTATCGTCGCCCTCCATACCCTCGCGGATATTCTTGACGGTAGAGCCGAGGGACTTGCCGAGCTTCGGCAGGTTCTTGGGCCCGAAGATAATCAGGACAACGACGAGAATAATGATGAGCTCAGGAGCCCTCAGTCCAAACATGTAGACCTCCACAATACAGCGAGACAAGCTCGAATGAGTATACCGCGGGTATCGCGGTATCACAACAATAGCTAAAAAAAGGGACCGCAAGAAGCGGTCCCTCCTCATGCTCTGGTCGGGTTGACTGGATTTGAACCAGCGACCCCTGCGTCCCGAACGCAGTGCTCTACCAAACTGAGCCACAACCCGTTAGCTCGACTATAGTAACAAAGATTTCCGTCGTGTGCTAGAGAAATTTTTACTTCTTTGGCACTTCGACGCGAACCGTGTTGGGAATGAGCTCCGTCGCGCAGGACCACCAGCCGTTTTGCTGGGCAGCGTCGGCAAGCCTTTCGGCCATGTCGGCGGTGTCGCAAATGGCAAACGAGCAGGCACCCGATCCGCACACATCTACAGCAACGGTGCCGTCCTGTTTACGCAGCCAATCGAGAACCGTTTGAATCTGCGGCTCCATCTGTGCGGAAATGACACCCAAGTTGTTATGGATGAGCGCATATGCCGTCTCTGCATCACCAGCACGCAAGGCAGAAGCCATCGCGCCGGGCTTGTCCGCAGGCACCGGGGCCTCGTCAAAACGTCGATAAGCCTCAATTGTCGAAACGCTCGCCTCGCGCGGCTTAACCAGCACGACGGGCGTCGCGGGCAGCGCTGGGTACTCAGTTGCCAGCACGTCTCCCCCACCTACGTAGAACGCAGGGCTCGCGTGCAAAAAGAACGGGACGTCAGCACCAATGCCGCGCGCGATGTCGTCGAGTGCTGGGTCGGTGCGATCAATGCCCCAGAGCTCCGCCAAGGCGACAATGACCGCGGCCGCATCCGTCGAGGGGCCGCCCAAGCCGGCGCACAATGGAATACGCTTCTCAATCGTCACGCAGATGTTTGCCTCGCGACCATAATGCTCGGCCATAGCAACCGCAGCCCGATACGCCGTATTCTTTTGCATGGGAAAATCTGATGCCGGAACCGTCTGAACGGCCAGCGCCTGCGCCGGCGTGACCGTCACGGTATCGGAAAGACCGACGGCTGCCATCAGGGAATCGACCCTGTGGTAGCCGCGGTCATCGCGCTCGGTATGAACCCCCAGGTAGAGGTTAATCTTTGCCGGCGCGGAAAGAGTCAGGGACCGATCGGTCACCGTTAATGCTCCTCGAGCTGATTGCCGAGCGGGGTAAAGATGTGCTCGCCGCTCTCGGGGTCGAACAGCTCGACCTGACCGGTGAGGACATCGATATACTGGTAGGACTGACGCGACTTACGGCCACGGCGCTCGTCGACCTCGACAATGAAGACGGCGGGGTGGACGCTCTTGATGGTGCCCATGCGCTCGACAACGCGGGTGCGGCCCATGTTGGCCTTAACCTTGACGCGATCGCCCACCATATCGGTCAGCTTCTCGTGGATGTCGTCGACGTGATTGACTTCCATCTCTTCCATGAACAGGGCCTCCAGAAGGTGCAATTCAAAAAGGGGATAATACCCCTAAGATAGACAAAACTCTAATACTATAGCACCCTGCTGTTGCCATACGCAAGTAGCTAAATAAGCCCCGTCCCAAATACGTACCAGACGACAACCTCGCATGACCAGTTGTTACGCGGTTTGGTAAAACCGCGTAACCTAAAGGTTGTCGGTGTCCAAGACGATGGTGAATGGGCCGTCGTTGACCAGGTCGACCTTCATGTCGGCGCCAAAGATGCCGTGCGCCACGTGCTCAACGTCCTCGCGCACAAGCGTCAAGAAGTACTCGTAGAGCTCGTTGGCGACATCGGGGGCGCCGGCATCCGTAAACGATGGGCGGCGGCCGTGGCGGCAGTCGGCAAATAGCGTGAACTGCGACACCACGAGTACCTCGCCGTCGACATCGGCCAGTGCCAAGTTGGTCTTGCCGTTCTCGTCCTCGTTGATGCGCAAGCCCCGGAGCTTGCCCCACAGCTTATCAGCCTCGGCGCGCGTGTCGCCGTGGCCCACGCCCAGCAGCACTAGATAGCCGCGCCCAATTTTGCCCACGCACTCGCCGTCGACCGTCACGCCGGCGTTGAGTACGCGCTGCACCACCGCGCGCACGGCCTACTCCTCGCCCGTCAGTTTGGCGGACAGATGCTCGAGCGCGTGGAAACGATGGCTGATGGCGTTCTTCTCGTCCGCCGTCAGCTCGGCCATGGTCTTGCCCGGCGTGTCGACCGGCAGGAACAGCGGGTCGTAGCCAAAGCCGTGATCGCCGCGGCCCTCGTGTGCGATAGCGCCCTCGCAGGCGCCCTCACCATAGGTGACCAAACCGTCCGTGTCGATGAGCGCAACGACGCTTATAAAACGCGCGGTGCGATCCTCGTCTGCCACGCCTTCCAGGTTAACGAGCAGCTTGGCGTTGTTGGCGGCATCGTCGCCATGCACGCCCGCATAGCGCGCGCTATACACGCCCGGCTCGCCGTCCAGGGCATCAACGACCAAGCCCGAATCGTCGGCAATGGCCATGAGCCCCGTCTCTTCGACGGCAGCCTGCGCCTTGATGATGGCGTTCTCCAAAAACGTTGTGCCGTTTTCCTCGGGGTCCTCAAAATCGCCCAGCTGACCGAGCGCCACAAAGCGTACCTCGGGCATGACCTTGCCCAAAATGGCCTCAATCTCGGTGAGCTTATGGGCGTTGCCGGTTGCCACGACGATAGTTGCAGCCGGGTCGAGAGTGTCGATGTCGATCTTCTCAAGTGCCATAACTGGCCTCCTTGTCTCTATAGCAAGCTGCGTGAGGGGCGTTCGGGCACTTGGCCTCTCCCCTCTCAGGCAATCAGACCTTTCAACGCAGCATTTCCGCAGATAAAACCTACCAAAATAAACCTGTCCCTATTTGGCAGGTTAGGCGATGGCTTGGCGCTGAAGCTCGATGAGCTCGGCGATACCCTTGTCGCCCAGGTCGAGCAGGGCGTTGAGGCGTTTGCGGTCGAAGGGCGCCTGCTCGCCGGTGCCCTGGAGCTCGATCATCTCACCGGTTTCGGTGGCGACGAGGTTCATGTCGACCTCGGCATGGCTGTCCTCGGAATAATCGAGGTCAAGCAGCGTATTGCCGTCGACAACGCCCATGGAGATGGCAGCCACCTGGCCGATAAGCGGGATGCGTTCGATCTTGCCCGCCTCGACCCACATGGCGAGGGCGTCGTGCAGCGCCACCCAGGCGCCGGTGATGCTCGCTGTACGCGTGCCGCCATCGGCCTGAATCACATCGCAGTC
>DBFAZJ010000241.1:0-2609 GCA_048244295.1 Collinsella sp. | reverse complement strand
CGTCAAGATCAACGTCATCGACACCCCGGTCCACGCCGACTTTGGCGGCGAGGTCGAGCGCGTGCTGCGTATGGCCGACGGTGCCCTGCTGCTGGTCGATGCCTTTGAGGGTCCCATGCCTCAGACCCGCTTCGTGCTGCGTCATGCCATCGACACCGGCCTCAAGATCATGATCGTCATCAACAAGATCGATCGTCCGGGCGCCAACCCCGAGAAGGCTTACAACGACTGCCTGGACCTGATGGCCGACCTGGGCGCCACCGACGACCAGCTTGAGTTTGCCATGGAGCACGTGGTCTACGCTAGTGCCATGAATGGCTTTGCCCGCCTTGACCCCAACGACGGAAACATGGACATGTATCCGCTGCTCGATATGATCATCGACGACATGCCCGCGCCCGAGGTTGACGAGAATGCCCCGCTGGCCATGCAGTGCGTGACCATCGACCACTCCAACTTCGTTGGCCGCATCGGTATCGGTCGCGTGTACTCCGGCGCCATTCACCAGGGCGATCAGATTCTGGTCGTGAAGAACGACGGCTCCAGCGCCACTGCTACCGTCAAGCAGCTCTTTACCTTCGACTACCTGGGCCGCACCGAGTGCCAGGAAGTCGGCGCCGGCGATATCGCCGCTGTCGTGGGTATTGACCGCACCGATATCGGCGATGTCTACACCGATCCCGAGAACCCCGTCGAGCTCGAGCCCATCGAGATCGACCCGCCGACCCTGTCCATCGTCTTTGAGGCCTCGACCTCCCCGCTCGTCGGCCGCGACGGCGACATCGTGGGTGCCCGTCAGCTCAAGGAGCGCCTGTTCAACGAGGCCGAGAACAACGTGACCATGAAGATCGAGGAACTCGAGGACAAGAGCGGCGTCGAGGTCTCGGGCCGCGGCATTCTGCACCTGTCCGTTCTGATGGAGTCCATGCGCCGCGAGGGCTTTGAGTTCCAGGTCGGCCGTCCCCGCGTTCTGTTTAAGAAGGACGAGAACGGCAACAAGATGGAGCCCGTCGAGCAGGCCGTCGTCGAGTGCCCGGACGAGTACTCGGGCAAGGTCGTTGAGGTCTTCGGCACCTCCGGCGGCATCATGACGAGCATGGATACCTCGGGCATCGTGACGCACCTCGAGTTTAAGATTCCGACCCGCGGCATCATGGGTCTTAAGAACCGCATCATGAACGTCACCCACGGCGAGGGCGTGTTCTACCACACCTTCCTGGAGTACGGCCCCTATGCCGGCGAGATCGGCAACCGCCAGAACGGCGCAATGATCTCTATGACCACCGAGAAGGCCGTTGCCTATGCCCTGGGTACGCTGCAGGAGCGCGGTCAGCTGTTTGTTGAGCCAGGCACCGAGTGCTACGAGGGCATGATCGTGGGCGAGCGCAGCAAGGCTGGCGACATGGTCGTCAATATCGCCCGTACCAAGAACCTGGGCAACCAGCGCTCCTCGACCTCCGATATCTCCGTTCAGCTGGTGCCGCCCCGCACCTTCTCGCTGGAGGAGGCGCTGGAGTACATCGCCGACGACGAGCTGGTCGAGATCACTCCCAAGAACATCCGCCTGCGCAAGCGTCTGCTCAACGCCACCGACCGCAAGAAGGCTGCCGTTCGCGCCGGCCAGGTCAACAAATAAGCGCTGGGCTTTATAGCGACTAACAAGAAAGGGCGTCGACCGTAATGGTCGGCGCCCTTTTTGGTTCAGGGGGCAGGTTCGTTTGCGCCGCCACAAAGGTGCTTGGCATCTTTGTGGCAGTTAGCTGCTAAGCGGTGGGGAGTCCCGGCGTGTTAGTCGGCTGCTGCGGCTTGAGGCGGGCGTTGCGCCAGATGATCTGGATGATGTAGCCGAGCATAAAGACAAAGGCCACACCGCTGATGAAGCCGCCTACGAGGGGAAGCCCTGTGAGGGCGCCTGCGGCGATGCCACCCACGGCTGCCATGGCGTAGCGGTTTTGGCTGTGTCCGACCATGCGGGCGATCGCGCACCCCGCAAAGGCGTTCGACACCAATGCGATGCCGATAACGCCGCACATGAGGGCTCCGGCAAGCGATAGACCAGCGATGGAGATAATCAGCAGTAGGACGGCGGGGACGATAGCAATCGTGCCCAGAAGACCGCTCACCCACAGGGGCGTGGGGCGCTGGTGGAGCATGCCGGCGGCGCTGGCGGTCGCGCGCGGAAAGACGAGCTCGAGTAGCAGGGCGACAAAGCAGGTGGAAAGCGCCGCGGCGACGGTGCCGCCGATGACATCGTTAACGGTGGAAGTATCCTCGTTTTCGGTGCGGTCGATCTTGAGCGCGCCGACCTCGGCTCCCGCGGCGCGCTCGGGGTCCTCGGAGACGTGCGCGTTCACGGTGCCGGTGATGTGGGCGTTCTTGCCCAGGATGAGCTTGTCGGCCCAAACCTCGACATCGCCATCGACGGTGCCATCGATGGTTACCGTGTCGCCCGCAAGCGCTGCCGACCTGGCGGAGCCGCGCAGGGCAACCGTCTCGCCCATCGCATAGAAACAGTTGGCGGTGCTACCGGTGTTGAGCACAACGTGCTGGCCGGCCACCGTGACGCTGCCATCAACCGTGGTCTTGGCGATGTCGATGGTGCGCGCCGC
>DBFAZJ010000240.1:0-5010 GCA_048244295.1 Collinsella sp. | reverse complement strand
GGCGTCTCGATGCAAGCCGACGGCGTCAGTCGCGTCGTCTCGCAAAAACTCGATCGCGAAACCGGAAAGGTCGTGAATGCATAATGGGATTCTTCGATGCTCTCTCGCGCGGACTTGAGCGCAGCCGCGAGGCCCTCAACGAGGTCTTCTACTTTGGCGGTGAGGTCGACGAGGATTTTTGGGAGGACCTGGAGGACACCCTCGTAATGGGTGACATGGGCGCCGAGGTCGCTATCAAGGTCTCCGATGACCTGCGCGATGCCGCGGCCAAGAAGAACCTCAAGACCGCTCCGCAGCTTCGCCGCGCCCTGGCCGAGCAGCTTGAGCAGCACTTTGTGCCCATCGAGCGAGATCCGTTCTCCGATACGCCGAGCTGCGTGCTGTTTGTGGGCATTAACGGTGCCGGCAAGACCACGACGGTCGGTAAGATCGCGAGCGCCATGGCTGCCCGCGGCAAGAACGTGGTGATCGGTTCGGCCGACACCTTCCGCGCCGCCGCCATCGAGCAGCTTGATGTGTGGGGCCAGCGCGCTGGCGTCCCCGTCATCAAGCGCGACCGCGGCTCCGACCCGGCAAGTGTTTGCTACGACGTGCTCGACGAGGCCGACAAGCGCGGCAGCGACCTGGTGCTTATCGATACCGCCGGCCGTCTACACACGAGCCCTGAGCTCATGCGCGAGCTTGCCAAGGTGGTCAATGTGACCCGTAAGCGCGCCGCCAATATGGCCGCCGGTCCCATGCCGGTTTCGGTCGTGCTTGTGATCGACGCCGCGACGGGCCAAAACGGTCTGAACCAGGCGCTCGAGTTTAACGAGGCGCTGGGCCTGGACGGTATTATCATGACTAAGCTCGACGGCACGGCTAAGGGCGGCATCGCCATGGCCGTGGCCGAGAAGCTCAAGCTCCCGATCCTGCGCATCGGCGTGGGCGAGCAGGTCGATGACCTGCAGGAGTTCAATGCCAAAGATTTCTGCCGCGCCCTGGTGGGCGAGTCCAATTAAGGAGTGACTAGTGTTTGATTCCCTGAGCGATCGCCTCAACGACACATTTAACCGCCTGCGCGGCAAGGGCAAGCTGACCGAGGCCGATATTACTTCGGCCATGCGCGATATTCGCATGGCGCTGCTCGAGGCCGACGTTAACTTTAAGGTTGTCAAGGAGTTCGTCGCCAAGACTAAGGAGCGCTGCATGACCGCAGAGGTCATGGAGTCGCTCTCTCCGGCGCAAAACGTCGTCAAGATCGTGCTCGACGAGCTTACCGAGATGCTCGGCTCCACCGAGAGCAAGCTCGTCTTTAGCAACCGTATTCCCAATGTCATCATGCTCGTGGGCCTGCAGGGCTCCGGTAAGACCACGGCTGCCGTAAAGCTGGCCTACCTGCTCAAGAAGCAGGGTCGCTCGCCGTTGCTCGCCGCGTGCGACGTCTACCGTCCCGCCGCTGCCGACCAGCTGGCCACGCTCGGTGGCGAGATCGGCGTGCCAGTCTTCCGCGGTGACGGCGCGCACCCGGTCGACATTGCCAAGGGTGCCATCCAGGAGGCCGTCGACCACCTGCGCGATGTGGTCATCGTCGATACCGCCGGTCGTCTGCAGATCGACGAGCAGATGATGCAGGAGGCCGTGGATATCAAGAAGGCTGTCAAGCCCGATCAGGTGCTGATGGTCGTCGATGCCATGACCGGCCAGGATATCGTCAACGTCGTCTCGACCTTCGCCGAGCGCACCGACTTTGACGGCGTGATCATCTCCAAGCTCGATGGCGACGCTCGTGGCGGCGGCGCGCTTTCCGTGCGCCAGGTGACCGGCAAGCCCATCAAGTTCGTGAGCATGGGCGAGAAACCCGATTCGCTTGAGCCGTTCTACCCCGATCGTATGGCCAAGCGCATTCTGGGTATGGGCGACGTTGTCGGCATTATCGAGAAGGCCCAGGAGGCCGCCGATGCCGAGCAGCTCGAGGCCGCCGAGCGCATGCTGCGCGAGGGCTTCACCATGAATGACATGCTCGACCAGATGAAGGCCGTCAAGAAGATGGGCGGCATGAAGGGCATCCTGGGCATGCTCCCCGGCGGCCAGCGTGCGCTCAACCAGATGGGCGGCAACCTGGACGAGGGCATCTTCGACAAGAACGAGGCCATCATCATGTCGATGACCAAGGAGGAGCGTCTGCGTCCTTCCATCATTAACGGCCAGCGCCGTGCCCGCATTGCCAAGGGCGCCGGCGTGACTCCCACAGAGGTCAATAGCCTTATGAAGCAGTGGGGCGAGATGAACAAGATGATGGGCCGCATGCGCACGATGGCCAATCAGGCTCAGGCCGGCGGCAAGAAGGGCAAAAAGGGCAAGAAGGGCAAGAAGATGCGCATGCCCAATATCCCTGGCCTGGACGCTATGGGTCTGGGCGGCATGGGCGGCCTGGGTACGGGCGGCCCCAAGTCCGATATGGACCTGCTGCGCCAGATGGAAGCGCAGATGCGCAATAAGAAATAACGACTGGTTGAGTCGTGTATGGCGAAGGCCGCCTGGATCGTATTCCAGGCGGCCTTCGCCGTTCGTTCGCAGGTTGTCGCACGCGCGGAAGCGTGTTGACGTTGAAATGCTTGCCGTTAGTGGCAGCCGCAGCCCTCGTGGCCCTCGTGCTCGTGATGGCCGTGGCAACCACAGGATTCGCCGTGCTCATGGGCGTGCTCGTGGTCATGGCCATGGCAGTCGCAGGTGGCCTCGTCGTTCTGTGCGAGCGTGCCGGCAATGAGGGCCTCGACGCAGGCATCGCAGCTGCCCTGGGCGCCCGCATAGACCGTGATGCCGGCTTGGGCAAGCGCGTTGATAGCGCCGCCGCCGATACCGCCGCAAATGAGCGTGTCAACGCCACCGTTGGCAAGCAGGCCCGCCAGGGCGCCGTGGCCGGTGCCGCCGGTGCCCACGACCTGCTCGTTGAGCACCTTGCCGTCCTGAATGTCGTAGATCTTGAACTGCTCGCTGCGGCCAAAGTGCATAAAGATGTTGCCGTTGTCGTACGTGGTTGCCACCCTCATGGTGTCGACCTCCTTTGCTGGCCATGCGGCCGTCGCTGTGGTGATGGGGGAGTACGCGATATTGCCGCCCTCGATGATGAGCGCTCGTCCGTTGACCAGCGCATTTGCTACCTTGCGATGCGCACGGCTGCAGATTGCCGCCACCGTGGCGCGTGCGATGCCCATCTGCTGTGCGACTGCCTCTTGGTTAAGGCCTTCCAGGTCGCACAGGCGCAGCACCTCGAGTTCGTCGATCGTCATGTCGATGGCGTCTCCGCTCGCCAGGCCATCGGGGGTAAAGCCGCGGTATTCGGGGATGATCCCGACGCGGCGCAGTTTCTCGCGTCTTCCTGCCATGCACTCTCCTTATTTGACATATGTCAACAATAGAATAGCGCGTGTGCTCCGCAGAGCAAGGAAATTCTGGCATATGTCAGAAAATGAGGGCTTATGTTTGGGCTGTGGGACCGCGTGCGCCTGGGCTACAATGAATCTCGCTTGTAGGCGACTGACAGGAGGGTCAATGAGCAAAGCTGATCAACAGTTTGTATCCATGTGCCGCGACATCTTGGACCATGGCACCACGACCGAGGGCCAAAAGGTACGCCCGGTGTGGGAGGACGGCACTCCTGCCTATACCATTAAAAACTTTGGCGTTACGGCGCGCTATGACCTGCGCGAGGAGTTCCCCGCGCTTACGCTGCGTCGTACGGCGCTCAAGTCCGCTATGGACGAGATCCTGTGGATCTATCAGAAGAAGTCCAATAACGTACATGACCTCAACAGCCATATTTGGGATGAGTGGGCCGACGAGACCGGCTCCATCGGTAAGGCCTACGGGTATCAGATTGGGCAGAAGAGCCATTATCCCGAGGGTGACTTTGACCAGATGGACCGCGTGCTGTACGACCTCAAGCACACGCCGTACAGCCGTCGTATTATGACGAACACGTACGTGTTCAGCGATCTGTCTGAGATGCATCTGTATCCGTGCGCCTACAGCGTGACCTATAACGTCACACAGCGTCCGCAGGACGACAAGCCGACGCTCAACATGATTCTCAACCAGCGTAGCCAGGATATTTTGGCCGCGAACAACTGGAATGTGTGCCAGTACGCTATTTTGCTGATGATGGTCGCGCAGTCGGTCGATATGATCGCTGGCGAGCTGTTGCATGTGATTGCCGATGCCCACATTTACGACCGTCATGTCGATATCGTCCGCGAACTTATCGAGCGTCCGCAGTTTGCGGCGCCCAAGGTAACGCTTAACCCCGACGTGCACGATTTCTACGCGTTTACGACAGATGACCTCATCGTCGAGGGCTACGAGCACGGCCCGCAGGTCAAGAACATTCCCATTGCGGTGTAGGTGGCGCTCATGACGTGTAAGCTATCTGCCATCGTCGCCGTGTGTGACGACTGGGGCATTGGGTGCGAGGGCGATATGGTGGTGTCCAATCGCGCCGACATGCGCCATTTTGTGGCGTGCACCAAAGGTTGCCCGGTCATTATGGGGCGCAAGAACCTGCTGAGTTTTCCCGGTGGGCGTCCGCTCAAGAACCGCCGCAATATCGTGCTCACCCGCGACGAGAGCTTTGCTCCCGAGGGCGTCGACGTGGTGCATAGCATCGACGAGGCGCTCGCTGCGGTTGCCGATGAGCCCGTTGCGTGGGTGATCGGCGGCGGCGATGTCTATCGGCAATTTTTGCCGTACTGCGTGGAGGCCGAGGTCACGCATAACCACTGCGTCCATCCCGTGGACACGTATTTTCCCAATTTGGATGCCGATCCTGCATGGGAAGTTTCGCGGGCTGGCGGGGTTGCCACGATTGCCGCGGGTGAGGGCGACGAAGGTGTCGATTATGAGTTCGTGACGTATCGTCGCATCGAGGCGTAAATCGTCTGGCGTGAACGGTATCATCGGGTTGATTGAATGCATGGGGCGGCGCTTAGCGTCGCCTCGTTTGGTATAGATGTGCTGTAAAGAAGGGTGCGG
>DBFAZJ010000239.1:0-8781 GCA_048244295.1 Collinsella sp. | reverse complement strand
TTCTTGTAGCAGGCCGAGCAGCTCGGCTGTTTCGGGTTGCAAACCGGAGTGCTCGGAGATGAATAGTTCAATCTGTGCTTGCATAAGGGCGAGCGGGGTGCGCAGCTCGTGTGCGGCGTTGCCGGTAAACTGACGCTGTGCGGAGAACCCTTCGCCAAGACGGGCGATCATGTCGTTGAAAGAGGCGCTGCATCGTTGCAGCTCGGTGGGCACATCTTCACTGAGTCTGATTTCGCTTAGGTTGTCAGGCTGCACACGCTCAACCTGGGCCGCAAAAGCCCGTAGCGGTTTGAGTGCACGGCCGCTCACAAAGTATGCCAGCACGCCGCCAAGGAGTGTGACTCCAGCCGTGATGTACCAGGCTGTCGTGCCAAAAGACTCCTGTGCGTCGTTTACGACGATCGTAACCTCGTTATCGAGGGTCGCTTTCGTTGGGTCGAACGCCTGGGGCGAATCTTCGCCGGTTGCGGTAAAGGCCGAGATGTTACTGCCGATGGCATCCATATAGCGCATGCCCGTATAGCCGACCAGGCAGTTCGTCAGCACGCACGCTGCGCACGTGAGCAGCGCCGTCATAATCGTTATGCGCCACTGCAGCGACAAACGCTTCATTCGCAGTCCTCCATAACGTAGCCTTCGCCGATTCGGTTGCGGATGGGGTCGTGTCCCAATGCGCCACGCAGCTTTTTGCGGAGCGACGAGATGTGAACGCGGGTTGCGTTGCTAAAGCTGTTCACGCCGCCATCCCAAACGTGCTCGATAAGCTCCTCCTGACTTACAGGACGCCCCTGATTAAGCATCAGGTATTCCAAGATTCCCGTTTCCTTGCGCGTAAGAGATAAAGCCTCGCTGTCCACGGAGGCGATGCGCGCTTTGGTGTCAAAGCGGAGCTTTCCGCAGGTTAAAACTATGTCGCTTTGTGTAAAGCGTCTGAGGGTAAGGCTGCGAATCCTTGCCGCAAGCTCGTCCAGATGGAACGGCTTGGTGAGGTAATCGTTGGCGCCGGCATCGAGTCCGGCGACTTTATCGGATACTTCGCCACGTGCGGACAGAATCAGTACCTTCGTCTCGCAGTCGGTTTTTCTAAGTTCCCGGAGCACGGTCATGCCGTCGATGCGGGGAAGGTTAAGGTCGAGTACCACGAGGTCGAAGGCCTCAACGCCCAGCAGGTCGAGCGCCTCCTGTCCATCGTGACAGCAGTCGACGCTGTACGCCAAGTTTCGCAAGCTGCGCGCGATTGCGTCACACAGCGCCTGCTCGTCCTCGACGATCAAAATACGCATAACAGTCTCCTTGCACATTTCAAATCGCGCTTAACACGGATTTTATAGCCGATATGGTCCAATGGTCGCGTAACGAAAGGAGTGGTCAGATTGTTCAAAGCGGTAAAACCCGTGGTACAGGTCGCTTTGTTGATCGTCGGAATTGCCATGGTGTGTTTTGGCGTTATGCGTGGCGAGGCGGATGCCGTGCTGGCCAAAGCGATTAGGCTGTGCTTGGAGTGTATCGGAATTGGATAAAAGAGAAAACACTGCGTCGCATGTTTTGGCTCGATTTCGCGGATTCATTCAGGCGGCGGCAACGCTCGTCACCAATATCCACCTGCCAAACTTTGCCAAAGGCGGCATCTATCAGGGCGCGGGAAAAACAGTCTGCGTACCTGGACTTAATTGCTATTCGTGCCCCGCGGCATCGGGTGCGTGCCCCATCGGGTCGTTCCAGGCGGTGGTAGGTTCATCCAAGTTCAACTTTTCTTACTACGTCACCGGTACGCTCATTTTGCTCGGCGTGCTGCTGGGACGCTTTGTATGCGGCTTTCTGTGCCCGTTTGGCTGGCTGCAGGAGCTGCTTCATAAGATTCCCGGCAAAAAGCTTTCGACAAAAAAGCTCAAGGCGCTTACGTATATCAAATACTTCGTGCTGCTGTTTGCTGTGGTATTGCTGCCTGTGCTGGTGGTCAACGACTTGGGGATGGGAGATCCGTTCTTTTGCAAATACGTCTGTCCGCAGGGCGTGCTCGAGGGCGCCATTCCGCTGGCCATTGCCAATGCCGGCATTCGATCTGCGTTGGGACAGCTCTTTACCTGGAAACTTGTCGTTCTCATTGTCGTGGCAGTGCTGAGCGTTTTGTTCTATCGCCCTTTCTGCAAATGGATTTGCCCGCTCGGCGCATTCTATGCGCTCATGAATAAGGTGTCCTTGTTGGGGATTCAGGTTGACGCGTGCAAATGCGTCTCGTGCGGCAAGTGTTCAAGGGTTTGTCAGATGGACGTTGATGTGGTCCGCGCGCCCAATCATGCCGAATGTATCCGGTGCGGAAAGTGCATCGGGGCCTGTCCCGTCGATGCCATCAGCTATCGCTATGGCCTGTATGTGTCGGCGGAAAAGCTTCCCTTGACCGCCGATAAAAAGTAAACAAGCTTCGACAAAACGGAGGAATGACCATGAAGCTTTCTAAGATTGCGGCCCTGTTTATGGTGCCGGTATTGGCCTTGTGCCTTGTGGCATGTTCGGCGCCCGGTGGCAATGCGAGCGAATCTGCGAGTTCCGATCCTAAGATCGCAGAACTCACTGCGCAGAAGCCGACCAATGCCGACGAGGCCGCCGAGCTGTATGCGAAGCTCATGCAGAAGGAGAACGAGATCTTTTCGAGTGATAACGCGCTGTGGGAAAAGGTATTCAATGCGGCAAATAAAGACTCGGCAATGATTGAGGACGGCAGCAACTACGGCGATTTCCTGCTCAAGACCATCGACGGCGCCAAGGATGAGTTCACGGCGGATGAGCTTAAGACGCTCAAGGCCGGTGCACAGCAGATCAAGGAGATCGAGGACAAGCTCGAGAGCTTGGAGAAGGAGTTCCCCGGCTGTGGAAGCACGCCGAGCGCAGGCGAGAGCGTCGACGCTTCGACCGCTGGCATGACGGCTGGTGCCAATGCTTCGAGCGAGGCGACGAAGTTCCCCAGCTTTACGGGCAAGGACCTGGATGGCAACGACGTGAACAGCGACGAGCTGTTCTCTAAGAACAAGGTCACCGTCATGAACTTCTGGTTTACCACTTGCAAGCCGTGCGTGGGTGAGCTGGGCGACCTTGAGAATTTGAATAAGGAGCTTGCCGAGAAGGGCGGCCAGGTCGTGGGCGTCAATTCCTTTACGCTCGATGGCAACAAGGGCGAGATTGCAGATGCCAAGGACGTGCTGAGCAAGAAGGGCGTGACATATAAGAACATCTGGTTCAAGTCGGATAGCGAGGCCGGTAAGTTTACGTCAAATTTGTTTTCGTTCCCGACAACGTATGTCATCGATCAGAATGGCAACATCGTAGGGGATCCCATCGTGGGAGCCATCAGCTCCGCTGAGCAGCGCGCAGCGCTCGACAAGCTTATCGACCAGGCGATTGCGAATAGCGAGCAGTAAAAAACGCGTAAAGCATAGCGAGGATCGTGCGCCGCTGTGCGAAGTAGTCCGCTGCCTTTCAAGATAAGCTCCACCATATAGAGGTCCCGCTTGGGACCTCTTCTTTTGGGCGCCGTCCCGTTCGTTTTTTGGCGTGGTTCGTTACATTCCTCACTGGCGCCGGCAAAAAATGGGGATAGAGTAGGACAAACGCGTCGAATACGAACGGCGGAGGAGAGCGGGCAGGGTGCCTGCGCAGGAGAGGTTGCCGTCCATGCTGGAGCTCAAAGGAATTTGCAAAAGGTACGTTACGCAGTCGTTTACGCAGGTGGCGCTCGACAACGTAAGCCTGTCTTTTCGCGATAGCGAGTTCGTGGCCATTCTGGGTCCCTCGGGTTCGGGCAAAACTACGATGCTCAACGTTATCGGCGGACTCGACCACTTTGACTCGGGCGACCTGCTGATCGACGGTATTTCGACCAAGGACTTTCACGATCGCGATTGGGATGCCTACCGCAACAACCGCATCGGATTTGTGTTCCAAAGCTATAACCTTATTCCGCATCAGACCATTTTGGAAAACGTGGAGCTGGCGCTTACGCTCACGGGTGTGGGGCATGCCGAGCGCCGCCAGCGTGCACGCAAGGCGCTCGAGGCAGTTGGTCTGGGCGAGCACGTTAACAAGCGCCCGAGCCAGCTTTCGGGTGGACAGATGCAGCGCGTGGCCATCGCCCGCGCCCTAATCAACGATCCCGAGATTGTGCTGGCAGACGAGCCGACCGGCGCCTTGGACTCTACGACGTCCGTGCAGGTCATGGACTTGCTCAAGGAAGTCGCGCGCGACCGTCTGGTCATCATGGTCACGCACAATCCCGAGCTGGCGTACCAGTACGCCACGCGCATCGTCAACCTGGCAGATGGAAAGATCACCGACGATTCCGACCCCTTTGATGTAGCAAAGGCCGCGCGTCGCGAGGCCAAGCCTACGTGCAAAACCTCGATGAGCTTTGTGACGGCGCTGGGGCTTTCTGCCCGAAACCTCATGACCAAGAAGGGCCGCACGGCCATGACTGCCTTTGCGGGCTCGATTGGCATTATCGGCATTGCGGCGATTCTGGCGCTGTCCAATGGTGTAAACGGCTACATCAAAAAGGTCGAGGAGGATACGCTCTCGAGCTACCCGCTCACCATTTCCAAGCAGGACTACGACCTGTCGTCCATGATGGGCGGGCAGGGGGCCACGGATGACGAGGCGTCCAACGGCGAGGATTCGTCCGACGACGGTACCGACGGCAAGGCTCAGGGAACCGATAAGATTCCCGTGGTCACGGCCGTAAAGGATATGTTTGCAAGTGTTAAGTCCAACGACATGACGAGCTTTAAGGCATGGCTCGATGCCGGTGGCGATGGTATTGACAAAGAGGTCAACGCTATTCAGTACGGCTATGGCGTAACGCCGGTTGTCTATCGCGCGGGCAAGGGAGACGAGAAGCCCGTGCGTCTGGTGCCCAATGCCATGACCGAGGCCATGAGCGGCGGCGCGAGCTCGGCAGCAACGGTGAGCATGGAGTCCATGGGAACCTCGGTCTTCAACGAAATGATTGACGACCAGAGCCTGCTCGACAGCCAATACGACGTCGTGGCGGGGCATTGGCCTACGTCTGCTAACGAAGCCGTGATGGTGCTTTCGAGTCGCGGCACGGTGGGCGACTACACGCTCTACAGCATCGGTGCGTTGGATATCAATGAACTCAACGATCTGGTTAACAGCGCCATGACGGCTGACGGTGGGGTCGAGACGCCCGAGACCGGCGCCGACTTTACCTACGACGATGCGCTGTCCACGACGTTTAAGGTGTTGTCGCCGGCCGATGCCTATCGCAAAAACGAAGAGACCGGCATGTGGACTGACATGTCTGGCGACGCCGATTTTATGACGGCCAAGGTTGCCAACGGTATTGACGTGCACATTGTGGGCGTGGTGCGACCTAACGAGACGGCCAACGCGAGTGCGTTGTCTCCGGGCATTGCCTATACGCATGCGCTGACTCGCCGGCTTATGGAGCGCGCCGCCGATTCGCAGATTGTGCAGGAGCAACTCGCCCGCCCCGAGACGGATGTCTTTACGGGCAAGTCTTTCGATGAACTGCAGGGCGAGGCCAAACAGGGCGTGGATCTGGGCAGCATGTTCAGCGTGGACGAGGCGGCGCTCAAGAGCGCGTTCTCGTTTGATGCGTCTGCACTTTCGGGTGCGGCCGGCGGTATGGACCTTTCTGGTATCGACTTATCCGGGTTGGACATTGACCTCTCGGACGTTGGCAAGGACATCGACTTCAGCGACATCATGGCAAAAGCACCGGCTCCAGATTTCTCGGGCATCTTTGACGGTCTGGAGCTCACGCCCGAGCAAATGCAGCAGGTGGGAATACTTGCCAACCAACTGTTTGAGGGCTTTTTGCAGTCTGATCAGTTTGGGGCGCTGCCACCCGAAGATCTTAAAGACGCGTCAAAGCTCGCTGCCGCATTCTCGACGTATCTTGAGAATGATGCCGCAGCCCAGCAATGCCTGGCTCAATTGAAGGCGCTCGGCGGCGATGCCCTGGCCGAGCGCCTGCAACAGGCGATGACCGACTATGTGCAAAAGCAGCTGGCTCCGTATCTGCAGCAGGCTATGGATCAGGTGATGAAGGTAATCAGCGAGCAGATAGCGTCGACGGTATCGTCCCAGCTCAAGGCGGGCACAGCGGGGCTTATGGACCAGATGGCGACGCAGATGTCTTCGAGTTTTGCCAACCTGGCGAGCGCCATGCGCGTGGATGCGAGCGCCTTTACTCGCGCCATCCATTTCAGCATGGACGCCGAGGATCTGAGTTCGCTCATGATGAGCTATGCCAAGGCTTCGAAGCTCACCTACGACAACAATCTGACCACGTTGGGCTATGCGGATGAGGCAGACCCCATCTCGGTTAAGATTTTCCCGCGCGACTTTGAGGCCAAAGAGCGCGTGCTCGATCACATCGATGCGTACAACAAGCAGGTCAAAGCCGCTGGTCACGATGAACAGGCAATCTCGTACACCGACTACATGGGCATCATCATGGGTTCGGTGACCGACATTGTGAACACCATCAGCTTGGTGCTCATCGCATTCGTGAGTATCAGCTTGGTGGTGAGCTCCATCATGATCGGCATCATCACGTACATCAGCGTGCTGGAGCGCAAAAAAGAGATTGGCATCCTGCGTGCGATTGGCGCGTCGAAGCGTAACGTGGCAAACGTGTTCAACGCCGAGACCTTTATCGAGGGCCTCATTGCCGGCGTCTTTGCCATTGTCGTCGTGGTACTCGTGAGCTTCCCGGTCAATGCCTGGGCACTTGCGGCCAAACAGGTCCCCAACCTGATGAGCCTGCCCGTGCAGGATGCGCTGGTGCTCATCGCGATTTCGGTGCTGCTAACGGTCGTCGCCGGTCTGCTACCGGCCCGCAGTGCATCCAAAAAGGACCCCGTGGAAGCCCTGCGCTCCGAATAATGTGACAAAAGGGCGGTTCCTTTGTCACGTTCGTTGATATGAGAGAAGAGTAGATGATTCTTTCGCTTGCCCCTATGGAGGGGATTACCGGGCATGTGTTCCGTCGCGTGCATGCGGAGTGCTTCGGTGCGCTCGATTGCTATTACACGCCGTTTTTACCGCCACCGCGGGTGGGAAACCGCTTTGGCGGCAAGGCGTTCAAGGAAGTCGATCCAGCTAACAACCAAGGGCTAAATGTCGTCCCCCAGCTTATGTCCAAGAATGCGGACGAGTTTGTGTGGGCGGCGCAGGTGCTCGCCGACATGGGCTATCGCGAAGTCAACCTTAACCTGGGTTGTCCCTCGGGGACGGTTGTCGCCAAGGGCAAGGGCTCGGGTTTCCTGCGCAATCTCGATGAGCTCGAGGTGTTCTTGAGTGACGTGTGCGAACGTTCGCCGTTGCCGGTGTCGGTAAAAACCAGGCTGGGGCTGGAGAACGACGACGAATACGAGCGCGTGCTCGAACTGTACTGTCGCATGCCGCTGGCAGAGCTGATTGTGCACCCGCGCATGCAAAAGGACCGCTATACGGGCTCGCCGCGCAAGGAGTTCTATGGCGAAACGCTGGAGCGTGCGCCGTTTCCGGTCGCCTATAACGGTGACATTTTTGATCTTGAGGATATGGATGCGCTGGTGGAGGCCTATCCCGGTACGCGCCATGTGATGCTGGGGCGTGGCCTGCTCGCGAACCCCGCTCTGGCTCGCATGGTCAAGGGCGGTCCTGCTGCCACGGCAGCCGAGCTGCAGCGTTTCCACGACACGCTGTTTGCGGCCTATGCAGAAGAGATTGGCGGTAACGCGGTCTTTCGTATGAAGGAGTGGTGGTTTTACGCCAAGTGCGCTTTCGCCGACCCCGCTACCGTTCACAAGCTCGTACGCAAGACTAAAAAGGTCGACGAATATCGCGCCGCCGTCGAGCGCGTCTTTCGCGAGCAGCCACTTGCACTCATAGCTCGCTTCCACGGCTAGTTGGTCATTGGGGACGTTCTTTAACGACTAGTCATTTAAGAACGTCCCCAATGACTAGCCACAAAAAGCCGTACGTCAGCATCCAAAGATGTCGAAAAATGTCGACTTTGGATGCTGGTGTACATGTTTGGGTCCGACGGGGGAGAGGGCCTAGGCAATCAGTGCATCAAGTGTAATGAGCTCTCTGAGCCGCTCCGTGCGTGTTTGCCCATGGCGTTTGGCTTTTTCGTCAAACGCCTCAAGAATCGATTCGCCCACACGTGCTGATATAACGACGCTCGGCTCATCGGAGATTGGTGGCCTTCCCAACTTGATGGTGCGACCTTTCGGCCACTCATCTTTTTCGTAGGCTTCCGCGGCTTTCTTCAACTCTCCGGGAGCAAACCCCATCATCTTTTCGAGCTGCTTAGCGTCCATAGCGCCTCCTATCGATCGACATAATGTCGAGCGCCGGTTCTCGGATTCTCTTTTTGTATACAATTTTGTAGACAAAAATACAAGCAGTTTATCGGGCTAATTAGCTTGTTTTGACCCGCCTGTTCGATAGGAAATGAGCATTGACGGCTTCGCTACTCCTTTGCTTTTCAGCTTGGAATTTGGATGCTCATTGAACTTCCGGAGGGGAGCGCTTTATTAAGCTATCGAGATTCTGGGCAGGAACTCTCACTGGTCTTCGGTAATGGGACCAGCTTAATTCGCGACACAGTGTGTCGCGAATGGGAGTAGTCGTTAGGTGTCCTTCAATGGCTACTCATATAAGAACGTCCAGGTGTCGGATTTTGTCATTTAGTGTCGTTCTCAGCGACTATTCTGGAGGGTCGTGGTCAAAAAAGGGCAAATATGAGTACTG
>DBFAZJ010000238.1:0-4421 GCA_048244295.1 Collinsella sp. | reverse complement strand
CCCTCGACGCCCGGATGGATGGCGGCGACGCACTCCTCGTGCGTGCGGCGCACGAGTGCATACAGGTCGAATTGCTCCTGCGTGGGCTCGCCCATCACAACAGTGCGTGTCATGTCGGAGCGGTAATCGCAGTAGCCCGCGCCGTAGTCCATGAGGACAAAGTCGCCCTTCTCGATCACGCGGTCGCTCGGCACGGCATGCGGGTTGGCGGTGTTGGGACCGCTCGCCACGATGGAGCCGAAAGCAAGGCTGTCAGCGCCGTTGGCGAACATAAAGTTCTCGAGCTCGTTGCGAACCTGCTTCTCAGTCATACCGGGCTTAATAAAGCCGAGCATGTGCTGGAAGGCGGCGTCAGTGATCGACTGTGCATGGCGCATGAGCTCGATCTCCTCGGCATCCTTGATGGCGCGCATCTTGCGGATGTCGTCGTGCATCAGCGGCAGCATACAGGCAACGGAACGGTCCTCCAGGCCGCGCTGAATACCCTGGTAGAAATTAATCTGCATATCGTCCTCGACAGCGCAGACGCGGCATTTGTTGGCCGCGATCTTGCCGGCGACCCAACCGGGGATGGTGCCCTCATCCATGTCGTAGACCCAGGGGCTGCCGGCGGGCGTGTTCTCCTCAAAGCTGTTGAGGTAGCGCGAGTCGGTGTGGAACAGGCACTGGTCGGCCGTAATAAACGCAGCGTGCGGGAACTCGAAAGTGTAGTCGAAGACGCCCTTCACGCCCGTAAGCCAACGAAGGTTGGCCTCGTCGCGCACCACGATGGCGTCGTAGCCACGCTCGGCCATCAGGGCACGGACACGCTCGATACGACCGGCAGGACCGGCAGCAAACTCAGACATGCAGATTCCTTTCTTGTTGTCTCTATATAGACGGGACGGGTCTCAACCGAACGACGGAATCGCATGCGATCCGCAACCGATTGGAAACCCGCCCCTCAACATGATACGAAAGACGATGGAAGTCAATAAATCTTAGAGAAGTTCTTTGCGAGAAGCCAAGTAGGCGTGAGCATGGCGCTCAAGAACCTCGTCCTCGACGCTCATTAGGCGAATGGCGCCGAGCGCCGCGGGCAGCGGCAACATGCTGCGGTTCGAGCGGACAAACTGCTGTCTGCGGAACTCCTCGATATATGCGGCAGGCTCCAGATCGAAGGCAAGTTCCTCGATACCAAAGTCCTCCAAGCAGTCATCGACCTCAAAGACGTAATCGATATCGAAGTCGCAGGCATCATGTGCTAGGCGCGCCTCAAAGCGCATGCCCTCGGACAACAGCTGGTAGGCAGGGACCTGCGAGGCGGCATCGCCCAAGCAAGCGCGCAGGGTACGCTCCCCCGTCTTGCCAAAATCGAGCGCATGGCGGGCGCTCGGGTTCGTGGCCATCAGTACGTCCTTGCGGGCAGTCTGAGACCATTGAACAGCATTGACGAGCGCGACTTCCTCGCCCGCGAGAATCTCGGGGACGGTCTCAGTAAACTGATTCCAGCGGGACTTACTGCTCGAAAGCATGGTGCCAACAAGTACCACAAAGCCGAGCTTGAGGTCCTCGGGGTCCGTCTCGCGAACAAGGTCGAGGTCACACACGACCAAGCCCGGTTCGGGACGAAACGCGATAGCGGGAAGCGCATTGGCCGACGAGGCGACGAGCGGCTTCATGGTCGTCGCGACCGTGAGCATGGCGTCGAACGTCGTCGGTAGCAGCGCGCACTCGGTGCGACCGCACCACTGGTTGGCGCACCAGCTAACAACCGAGCAGGTTGCGACATCGCCAACGGCGACAACCAGATCATCGCAGGTAATGCCGTTAGCCGACAGGGCGCAAAAGACGGTATCGGCATCGGCCAGCGTAGCACCGGCAGGCGAAACCTCGAGGACGAGCAGCGACACGGCAAAGCCGGCGTCGACCAGCGCATGCTCGACGACCTCATCAAAACGTTCTGACGAGGCGGAGTTCCAAACCACCATCGCGCGCTTAGGCTTGCCCACGGCCGAGGCAAACATGCGCGAAAGCTCATCGAACGCACCCAATCCGACACGGACATCGACGCTGCGGTTTTGGAAATTGATCAGTTGACGGCGAATCATAGCAGTCCACGCTCCAAAAGCATCTCGGCACAAAGGTAGGAAACGTCCTCGAAGGACTTGTTGCGAATATCAAGGGTAAGGTCGGCGGCCTGTCGATACAGCGGACGGCGATGCTCAAACAGGCGCGCGGCATGCTCGGGCGAGCGGAAATCGGGGCGCGTGTCGGAACGACGAATCTGGCGAATCGAATCCTCGAAGTCACCCTCGAGGTACACGCACGTACCCATTTCGTGCATCAGCTCTATATTCACCGGCGTCTCGACGATACCACCCCCGCACGAAACCAACAGGCTGCGCTCGCTTTGGAGCGAACGGAGCGCCGAGGTCTCGAGCTCACGAAAACGATCCTCGCCCTCGGTCTCAAAAATCTCGGTTACCGACTTGCCGCAACGGCGCACGACCAGACGGTCGGTGTCGATAAAACGCCGCTTGAACATGGTGCCGACGTTGCGCGCAAGCGTCGATTTGCCCGCGCCCAAAAAGCCGATAAAGAAGATATGGTCGCAGCCGTGTTTGGTGTGCTGGGACATAGCGAGACCTATTCCTCGCAGGGAAGATCGCGCAGGGCCCGGCGCTCAAAGATACGGAAGATCTGCGTATACCACAGGTCCTGGGTTGCCTGCGGCTTGACTAGGATGGTATCGACGCCGGCGAAGTTGCCGCTCCACACGTCCGTGTAGAGCTGATCACCGATCAGCACTGCCTCGTCGGCCGTGGCGCCGAGGCGCTTAAGACCCGCCTTGAGGGCAAACGGCGCCGGCTTCATGGCGTGGCTGATGGCCTCGAGTCCCAGCTCGCGTGCAGAGCTCATGACCTGGTCGCGATGCCAGTTGTTGGACACCATGCACAGCTTGAAGCCTTTGGCGCGGGCGGCGTCAAGCCAAGCGGAAACCGCGGCGGGAACCTGCTCGGTGTCGCGCGGCACAAGGGTGTTATCGCGATCGAGCAGAATGGCGCGTTTGCCGTCGGCCCACAGGGTATCGAGGTCGATGCGATCGACCGAGGCAACGTATCGTTTGGGGCTAAAAATCCTCATGCTAATTCCAAGACTGTTGATGCTCTTCATAGGTTTGCGAGAAGTACTCCTCGTCCTGCGTAATGTAGAAATACAGGTCATCGGAGTCGGCCGGCTCAAGCGTGGCCTTGAGTGCCTCGAGCGACGGAGAGCAGATGGGCGTGGGCGGCAGACCCTCGTGTTTATAGGTGTTATACGGACTATCGCTCTGCAGGTCGTCGGCGGTAACCTCGCCACCGGTGACATACATCATGGTCGCATCGCTGTTGAGATAGCGCAGACCGTCGAGCTTGCCGGCAAGGCGGTTGTAGAAGACCGAGGCCACGTGCGCACGTTGATCGGCGTTGAGGCCCTCGCGCTCAACGATAGAGGCCAAGTTGACGATGTCGTAGTCGGACATCTCCACACCGTAGCGCTCCTTGATCTTGGCTTCGCAGCTCGCAAAGTCTAGCGACTTATACTCGGTCTTAAACTGATCGAGCATAGCGCGAATCACGTCATCGGCCGTCGGCGAATCACCCAACGAATAGGTCTTGGGGAACAAGAAACCCTCGAGCGAGTCGTTGGCGGCGCCCTTAAGGAAGCTATAGTCGTCCACGTAGTTGGAGGCCTTGGCCTGGTTGAGGAAGTCTTCCTTAGAGATGCTTTCGTAGGCCTGGGCCACACGATCGGCGACTTGATCGACCGTCAGGCCCTCAGGGATAGTCAGCGCATTGGAGCCCGCGTTGGGGCCTTCCATGAGCTGCTGAACAACCTTGGTCGCATCCATGTGTGTGGTGAACGAATAGGTACCAGGCTTGAGCGACATATCGGCGTTGAGCTTTTTCACCGCCGCATAATAATCCTTGGGATTTTCGACGATATGGTTCTCGGAGAGAATCGAGGCGATAGTATCGCCCGAAGCACCATCGGGAATGGTCACCGTAACCTGCTGACCAGCCGTGACCTTGGTATCCCCACCGGCAAAGAAGCCCTTGACGGCCGGTACGACAAAGAAAGCAATCGCAGCAAGCGCGAGCACCGACACCACAACGCCGATGATCATGGGACCCGGAGAACTCTTCTTTTGAGCACCGCGACGAGCATGCGTGTTGTAGCTCGAGCGGGTCGCCGGAGCAACGCCATGCGAACCGCGAGCGTGATGCGAATGCGATTGGGGGGCCTGCGTTCGCTGGGTAGGTGCCTGCTGCTTAAAGCGGGTGCCGCCTGCAGGCTGGGCCGTACGAGCAGTGGGCTGCTGAGCCGCGTGAGAAGCCGAATGCTGAACCGAACGAGCAGAAGGCTGCTGACCCGTCCGTTGAACAGGTTGGGCCGAA
>DBFAZJ010000237.1:0-3524 GCA_048244295.1 Collinsella sp. | reverse complement strand
GGCATGGGAAGCCTCCTCCCCGCAGGTGCGGTAAGGGCTACCGCACGGGCCGATACTCAAAGCCCATTGTGGCATCCCGAGCCCGCGGAAAGAAGCTGCGCCGCGGGGGAGGCGACCCAAATGGCTTTCTCATATCGTCTTTTTCTGCTTCGTACGCTGCTTGAGTGCCTCGGTAAGTCCGATAAGCGCCGTGAGGAGCGAGGCCAAAGCGGTCAGGAGCTTCACGAAATCAGTCAGATCGGTCACGGGCATCACCTCCCATCAGATGGAGGGCGCTGCCCGACACATGGAACTGCCGTCAACGATACCGATTCTACCAGAGCCTAGTTATATATACGAATATATGTTCGTATTCCAAGCACACAGACCCCTGTGACAAAGGGGCAGTCCCTTTGTCACATTATTCGATGATGGTGCGGGAATTCTGCTTATGCATGGTAGCGAGCATGTGTTTGGGGACGGCGTGGATCATGCAGCTGCCGATGGTCACGCTCGCGGCGGCTTTAGCTGCATCGCTAGCGTTTTTGGTCGCATAACTGTGACGGAAGCGTTTGAGCATGGCGATATCGTTGCCGCCATCGCCGTAGACCGCGACCTCATCCTCGGCAATACCGTAGTAGCCCGCCAGCCAGGCCACGCTCTCGCCCTTGTTGCACACCACGTCCGTGATCTCGAACATCACCGGATCGAACGGCGCGTTGACCACGCGGTCCGATCGCTCGGCCAAATATGCTTTAAGGTCACGCTCCAGCTCGGGCGAGGTCACGCGGCAGTTGATCTTGCACACATCGTGGCGCAGGATGTCACCGATCGACTGGTCGAAATATTGCTCCTCGTGATACCCGCCGCGTGCACGCATGCCACGCATCACGATACGCTTGATAGGGCTGTCCTTTTTAAAGCCCGCCTGATGCATCTCGAACGAACCGCTCGAGAACATGCCATCGGGCGTGGAGCAATCAAAGCAAATGTCCGGGAACGCCTTGAGCAGCTCCTCGGTGACCTGTGGGTCAATGGTCCAGGTCTTGAGCACCTCGCCATGGCTGTCGCGCACGATGGAGCCGTTAGAGCAGCAGGCATCGAGCGCCAGCCCCGTAAAGCCATGCTCGCCGATCGGCAGCGTCGAGCGTCCGGTCGCGGGAACCACATGCAGGCCAGCCTCCGTCAGTTCGCGAATGGCACGGCGGATGGTCCCATCTGCCTCGTGCAGAGCGTTCAGCAGCGTTCCGTCTAAGTCACTCGCAAACATCTTGATCATGAGCGTGCCTCTCCTTCGTCTGCACGATATTGTAGACGAAGGAGAGGCACGCCCGCCAGGCGAAAGATTGTCCTACACCGCGGCGGGGCCGTGTTCGCCGGTACGGATGCGGATAACTTCCTCGACCGGCTCGACCCAAATCTTGCCGTCTCCAACGGCACCGGTGCGAGCGGCGTTGCAGATGATGTCGACAATTCCGTCGACATGCTCATCGGCGCAAATAAGGGTGAACTGCACCTTAGGGATCGTGTTGACAAGCAGCTCGTTGCCGCGCACGTATTCCTTCCAGCCATGTTGCGCACCGCAGCCCTGCACCTGGTTGATAGTCATACCGCGAACATCAGCAGCAAACAGCGCGTCTTTAAGAACCTCAAGCTTCTCGGCACGAACGATCGCCGTAATCTTCTTCATAGTGAATTCCTCTCTTCAAAAAAGAAATGAATTGTCCCTCACATGGCACGGGTTTTCCAGGTGCCACAGACCAACCTTGTAGATCAGATAAGTGCAACTAACAGGTCTTAGCAGGTTTCCCAAGTGCCGCAGATCGGCCTGAAAGAGGAGTGCCGCGTACTTAAGGTACGCAAACGACGATTGAAGGCCGAGGTGCAGTGCTTGGGGAAGCTGCTAATCGAGCCCGGAGAACGAAGGGTATGCGCTCTCGCCGTGCTGACTCGCATCCAGGCCCAGCGCCTCGTCGGCCTCGTCCACGCGCAGGCTGCCGTGGAACAGTGCCTTGACCACCGCGGCGATCACCAAATCGAGCACCAGCACAATAGCGACCGTCACCACAATGCCCAGGATCTGCGAGACCGGCAGCGACACATCGCCCGTGTAGAACAGGCCACCCTTACCGGTCCACGAAAGCTGCGGCACGCAGAACAGGCCCGTGAGCACGCCGCCCAAGATGCCGCCGATACCGTGGCAGCCAAACGCGTCGAGCGCGTCGTCGTAGCCGAACTTGGTCTTAAGATGGCTGATGGCCAGGTAGCAGACGGGAGAGACGATCAGGCCCATGACCAGCGCTGCCCACGGCTCGACAAAGCCCGCGCCCGGCGTGACCACCACGAGGCCCGCGACCAGACCGGTGCTAGCGCCCACCAGCGTGGGGCGACCGGTGTGCACGCGCTCGACGGCAAGCCACGAGACCATACCCGCCGCGCTGGCCGTCACGGTGTTGAGGATGGCGAGCGCCGCCACGGCGTCGGCCTTAAACTCGCTGCCGCCGTTAAAGCCAAACCAGCCAAACCAAAGCAGGCCGGCGCCCAGCGCCACAAACGGCACGTTATGCGGGCGATAGCTCACCATGCCAAAACCGCGACGACGGCCGAGTATCAAACAGAGGATCAGGCCCGTCAGACCGGACGAGATGTGCACCACGTCGCCGCCGGCAAAGTCGAGTGCGCCGATGATGTCGCCGATAAAGGAGCCATCGCCGCCCCAGACCATGTGGGCGAGCGGCGCATAGACCACGAGCAGCCAAATGCCCAGGAAGGCCGCCATGGCACCAAACTTAACGCGGCCGGCCAGGCTGCCCGTGACGATAGCGGCCGTGATCATGGCAAATGCCATCTGGAAGGCGATGTTGATGATCTGAGGGTAGACGGCACCGTCCGACGCGGTGCCCTCAGCCGCCTGCAGCACCTGGTTGAGCACCGGCAAGCACAGCAGCTGGTCAAGGCCTCCAATAAACGGGCTGGAACCGTCGCCGCCGTAGGCCAGCGACCAGCCGGCAACAATCCACAGCACGCCGACCAGGCCAATGGCGCCAAAGCACATGAGCATGGTGTTGATGACATTTTTGCGCCTGGACAGGCCGCCATAGAAAAACGCCAGACCCGGTGTCATTAAAAACACGAGCATGGTGCAGATGAGCATAAACGTTGTCGGTCCCGTATCGTACATTCGCTCCCCCTTGATCGCGTGAACGTTGTCGGCGCCCATAATGCGGCCGAGGGGCAACTGGTGTAGACCAGATACGGCGTTGTTAAACGCTGCGTTGTCGAATGGAAACGGTGCCGCAATCTTGGAAACGGCACAGCAACGGGCGCGAAACGAGCGGGAAATACGCGAGCAAGGGAGCCGTGAGCGCGTCCGTCCCGACTAGCGCCGGAACAGCTCGCGAGCTCGGTCGCGGAGATTAGTTGCTCGAATGACACCTTCGTAGCGATTGATGCGCAGACGCGGGAAGGCATTGAAAAAGCGCAGGTCACGACGACTGAGTGACACGCTCGGTACCGGACGGCTCATGCGCTTACCGGCAAGGCGA
>DBFAZJ010000236.1:0-2534 GCA_048244295.1 Collinsella sp. | reverse complement strand
AGGCCAGGGCGAGGGGATCGGCGCCTGGGCCGTCTGCCTGCTACAGAAAACCGCTAAGGAGTAACGAATGCGTATCTACAACAGCGCTACCCATAAAAAGGAAGAGTTCCAGCCCATCGAGTCCGGCAAGGTCCGCATGTATGTGTGCGGCCCCACGGTCTACGACAACATCCACATCGGCAATGCCCGCACGTTCATCAGCTTTGACGTGATCCGCCGTTGGCTCATCGCGAGCGGCTACGAGGTCACGTTCGCACAGAACCTCACCGATGTCGATGACAAGATCATCAAGCGCGCCAACGAGCAGGGCCGTACGGCTGCCGAGGTCGCGACGGAGTTCTCCGACAAGTTCATCGGCGTCATGCGCGCTGCCAACGTGCTCGATCCCGATGTGCGTCCCCGCGCCACCAAAGAGATCGGCCCCATGATCGCCATGATCAAGACGCTTATCGAGCAGGGCCATGCCTATGCCGCCGATAACGGCGACGTGTACTTTGCCGTGCGCAGCGACCCCAACTACGGCCAGGTCTCGGGCCGCAACATCGACGACCTTATGGTGGGCGCGCGCATCGAGGAGAACGAGGACAAGAACGACCCGCTCGACTTTGCCCTGTGGAAGGCCGCCAAGCCTGGCGAGCCCAGCTGGCCGAGCCCCTGGGGCGAGGGCCGTCCCGGCTGGCACACCGAGTGCGCCGCCATGGTGCACCGCTACCTGGGCACCCCGATCGACATCCACGGCGGTGGCTCCGACCTTGCCTTCCCGCATCACGAGAACGAGTGCGCTCAGGCTACCTGCGCCTGGCACCAGGGCTTCTCCAACACCTGGATGCACACGGGCATGCTACTGGTCGACGGCGAGAAGATGTCCAAGTCGCTCGGTAACTTCTTTACACTGGCCGAGGTCCTCGAGCAGCACTCTGCCGCGGCCCTGCGCTTACTGATGCTGCAGACGAGCTATCGCTCACCGCTCGACTTCTCTTGGGAGCGCTTGGAGGGTGCCGAGAACTCGCTCACGCGTATCGCCGGCACGGTCGAGAACCTGCGCTGGGCTGCAAGCCACGCGACCGCCGACGCCGATGAGGCTGCCGCCGAGGAGTTTGCCGCCAAGGCCGCCGAGACCCGTGCCGCCTTTAAGGAGTGCATGGACGACGACTTTAACACCGCCGGTGCCATGGGTGCCGTCTTTGGCTTTGTGACCGAGTGCAACCAGTATTTGGAGCATGCGGGCGATGCTGCCGACAAGGCCGCAGCCCTGGCTGCCGCCGATACGCTGACCGAGTTGCTCGATACGTTTGGCGTTGAGCTTCCCGAGCCCAAGGTCGAGTTGCCGCTGGGCCTGCTGGGCGTTGCCGCCGGTCTGGTTGCCTATACGGGCGACGACGTGGACGAGGCCGCTGCCAAGATTCTCGAGGCTCGCGCCGAGGCCCGCGCCGCCAAGAACTGGGATCTGGCCGATGCCATCCGCGACCAGCTCAAGGACCTGGGCCTGACGATCGAGGATACTGCCGCGGGCACTCGTATTAAGACTCTCTAGTATTTGTCGACCGTTCGAGGTGCGGCAGATTGCCTTGAAAGAGGAGGGCATAGACCTGGTGGTCATGCCCGACGATTGAAAGGCAAGGTGCCGTGGCTCGGACGGTCGATTCTTGTTTGTTATCTATTTAAGGAGGTCGCTTTATGGCCGACAATCGCAAGCGCGTGTCTCGTGGCGGCAAGCAGGCTGCTTCTAGCTCGCGTCCGATTCGCCGTAATGACCGCGCTGCCGCTCCCAAGGGTCAGCGCGATCGTACCCAGGCCGCACGTCCGCAGCGCGATCGAAACCGCGACGCTGTCCAGGCTCCCAAGGGCGAGTTTATCGAAGGTCGTCGTGCTGCCGCCGAGGCGCTGCGCACTGGTTTTCCCATCAAGTGCGCGCTCATCGCTGAGGGCGGGGAGCGCGATGCCGCCTTGTCGCACCTGGTCGACGACCTCAACGCCGCAGGTGTCCGCATTAAGTATGTGCCGCGCGCGCAGCTCGACGCGCTGTCGAGTCATGGCGCTCACCAGGGCATTGCGCTCGAGGTTGGCAACTTCCCCTATGCCGATGTTGCCGATATCCTCGACCGTGCGGGCGACGGTCCGGCGCTCGTCATCGTGCTCGATCACGTGACCGACGACGGTAACTTTGGCGCCATCGTGCGCTCCGCCGAGGTTGTGGGCGCGGCCGGTGTCATCATCGCCAATAAGCGTGCCGCTGGCGTAACCGTGGGCAGCTACAAGACGTCAGCCGGCGCCGTCATGCATTTGCCCATCGCGCAGGTTCCCAATATCGCCCGTGCGCTCGATGACCTCAAGGCCGCTGGCTTTTGGGTGGGCGGTGCTTCCGAGCACGCCGAGGGCAGCTGCTGGGATACTCCCTTCGAGGGCCGCGTGGCGCTCGTCATGGGTTCTGAGGGCGATGGCATCTCGCGTCTGGTGCTCGAGAAATGCGACTTTTTGACCAAGCTTCCCCAGCGCGGCATGACCGAGAGTCTCAACGTGGCCCAGGCGACCAC
>DBFAZJ010000235.1:0-6364 GCA_048244295.1 Collinsella sp. | reverse complement strand
AGAGGACGGCATGACCAGAAGGTCTATGCCGTCCTCTTTTCATGCCAATTTGTTCGCTCTGGCGCCCGCTCGCTGGCATTGCTAAAACATCGATGTTACCGTGGTCCAAACTAGTCGTTGGGGGCGTTCTTGTTTGACCAGTCGTTTAAGAACGTCCCCGATGACTATTTGAATTGCTAATTTGTGCGGGTTGTGGTTTTGTGACCTGCTGAAATTAAAGATACTGTACAACTGTACGTTAATTCGTCTTCGTAGTATATTGCTACCCGCAAAACTCAATACCATTGTGCTCTGAGACGCTAAAGCGCTTACGTACAATGGTTATCGATAGTACGATTCGATTCAACGACAGGATGGATGGTCCAAGCGTGAGTCTCGGCAGCAAACTATCCAACGCAAAGGTCTCCTTTGCGATCTTTAAGCGCGACATCAAGCGATTGCTCGTGAACCCCGTCGCCCTGGTGGTTACTTTGGGCGTGTGCGTCATTCCCTCGCTGTATGCCTGGTACAACATCGTGGCTAACTGGGATCCGTACGGAAACACCCAGGGTATCAAGATTGCCATCGCCAACAACGATCGGGGCACCCAAAACGACTTGGTGGGCGAGCTCAACGCGGGCGACCAGGTCGTCGATCAGCTCAAGGAGAACGATCAGCTGGGCTGGACCTTCGTCGATTCGGCGGCCGATGCCAAGGAGGGCGTCGAGAGTGGTGAGTACTATGCGGCCATCGTAATCCCCAAGAACTTCTCGGATAACCTGGTTTCGATGCTCGACGGCAACTACCATCAGCCCAAGCTTACGTACTACGTCAATGAGAAGAAGAGCGCCATTGCACCCAAGGTTACCGACACCGGTGCAAGTACCATCGAGAAGCAGATCAACTCGGAATTTGTCTCCACGGTGGGCGAGACCGTTGCCAGTATTGCCAAGGATGCCGGAGTCGATTTAAAGGACAAGGCAACCCAGACTCAGGATTCGTTGGCAAGTTCTGTCTCCGAGGCATCCGATACCTTGGGCGAGGTGCACGATTCGATTGGCGACATGAATGCCGCCATCGATAAGACGAGTGGCGCCATCGCCTCGGCCGATGCGGCACTTGCCGGCCTGCAGGGTCAGGCGCCGTCACTGACGCAGGCGATCTCTCAGGGTAACGACCTGCTGGGCGAAGCTCGCACCACGGCGGGCAACTCTATTGCCTCGCTCTCCAAGGCGCTCTCGGAAGGCAGCCTTGCGCTTACCAAGACGTCGGCCTCTGCGAACGCTGCCATCGGCAAGCTGACGGGCACGGTCACATCTACGACCACCCGTATCGACAACTCGCTCGAGTCTCTCCAAGCGACGATCGACCACAATAAGGCCGTTATCGGGCACTTAGAGATTCTCGCCAATGACACGTCGACAGGTTCCGAGGAAATTGACGCGCGCATTGTATCGACCATCGATTTGCTTCGAGAGCAGAATGAAAAGCTTCAGAGCATCAAGGACGGTCTGTCTGCGCAGTCGAGCGCCATGGCGAATGACGCCGCGGCTGTCTCGGGTGCCAGCGACGCTATCAATAACGCAATTCAGACCGGTGCGACCAACCTTGGCCAGGCCCAGACGGACCTGGGTCAAAACGCGCTGCCGAAGGCCTCGAGCGCGCTTGATTCCTTTGCCGCCGTCTCGGGTGATTTGACGGGTATCGTATCTGGCCTCACGCCCACGATTGCAAGCGCGCGCGGTACGCTTTCGCAGCTTAACGCTACGCTCGGCCAGGCCAAGACCACGCTGTCCCAGACCGATTCCTCGCTTGCCAAGGTCCAGGACAAGCTCGCAACCGCCGCCAACGACATCGCGGCGCTACAGACCTCCGAGTCCATGGGCGAGCTGGCCGACCTGATGGGCGTCGACGTCAATGACGTCGCAGACTTCATGGCATCTCCGGTTGAGCTCGCGTCCAAGTCGATCTATCCGGTTAAGAGCTTCGGCTCGGGCATTGCCCCGTTCTATACCAACCTGGCGCTTTGGGTGGGCGGCTACGTGCTTATCGCCATCTACAAGCTCGAGGTCGATCGCGAGGGCATCGGCAGCTTTACCGCGCGTCAGGGCTACTTTGGCCGCTGGTTGCTCCTGGTGATCCTGGGCGCGTTGCAGGCCATCATCGTTACGGTAGGCGATCTGGTGATTGGCGTGCAGTGCGTCAGCCCGCTGCTGTTCGTGCTGGGCGGCATCGCCATTTCGTTCACCTACGTCAATATCATCTATGCGCTGTCCACCACGTTTAAGCATATCGGCAAGGCTATCGGCGTCATTCTCGTCATCGTGCAGATCCCGGGTTCGTCGGGCATGTACCCCATCGAGATGATGCCCGGCTTCTTCCAGTGGCTGCACCCGCTGCTGCCCTTTACCTACGGCATCAATCTGCTGCGCGAGACGGTCGGCGGCATGTATTCGTTCAACTACCTGTTTAACCTGTGCATTCTGGGCGTGTTCTTGATCGTGGCGCTCTTTATCGGCCTGCAGCTGCGTCCGCTGCTGCTCAACCTTAACCTGCTCTTTGATAAACAGCTCTCCACGACCGGTATGATGATTTGCGAGTCCAACGACCTGCCGCGCCAGCGCTACTCGCTGCGCACGGCCATGCGCGTCATGCTCGATTCCGATTCGTACCGTCGCGAACTGCTCGATCATGCGATCGCCTTTGAACATCGCTACCCGTACTACATCAAGGGCGGTTTTGCCGCCGTGGTGGGCGTTCAGGTCCTGCTCTTTGTCCTGTCGACGGTTCTCGATATCGACAATAACGGCAAGATCATCCTGCTTGTCATTTGGATCATCTCGGTTATTGCCATCTGCGGCTGGCTTATCAATATCGAATATATCCGAGCGAGCCTCAATACCCAGATGCGCATCTCGGCGCTTTCGGATGAGGACCTGCGCCGCGAGATGCGCGAGCACACGGCCGCCATTCCGGCCGCTCGTCGCATGTTCGGCTTGAATGCGAGCGAGCGGGGGTCTGAACCCAAGACTCAGGCTGTCAACCAATGTGGTCATCGCGATGCGGCCCATGTGCCCGAGAACGGGGATGACACGTTTGTGATGAATGAAAAGAACGCCCCGCTCGGCAAGCACTCCAAAGGAGGTGAGGCATAAATGAAGAACATCCTGCATCTGTTTAAGCGCGATGTCCAAAACGTGTCTCGCTCCGTAATCGGCTTGGTTGTCGTGATGGGCCTCATTATCGTACCGTGCCTGTACGCGTGGTTTAACATCGCCGGCAGCTGGGATCCGTACGGCAACACCGGCAATCTTAAGATCGCCGTGGTCAACACCGATGAGGGTTACGAGAGCGATCTGATCCCCGTCGAGGTCAACGTGGGCGAAAACGTGACCGCCACCCTGCGCGGCAACGAGAACTTCGACTGGGTTGTGCTCAACGATCGAGAAAAGGCCATCGAGGGCGTCAAATCGGGCGCATACTATGCGGCTGTCGTTATCCCTAAGACGTTTAGTGCCGATATGATGACGCTCTTTTCGACCGACGTTAAGCATGCCGATATCGAGTTTTACGAGAATCAGAAGGCCAACGCCATCGCGCAGATCGTGACCGAGAAGGGTTCGAGCGCCGTTCAGAACCAGGTTAACGAATCTTTTACCGAGACCATTACGAGCATCGGTCTTAAGACGGTGTCCAGCCTGCTCGATTACATGAGCACCGACCAGGTCAGCAACTTTATCGCCAACCTGTCCTCGACGCTCGGCGATTCGATTGGGGACCTGCAAGACGTTCAGGCTAATGCTTCGTCGCTGGCGGGCATTTTGAGCTCTACGTCCGATTCGTTGACGTCGGCGAGCGGTATGCTCCAGCAGACGGGTACGGTCGATGAGTCGACCAAGCAGTTGATGGAGCATGCCAAGAGCGGCATGAGCGATTCCAAAGAAGCGCTGAAGACCGCCAACGACGCCATCAACGCCGCGATTGACGGAAGCGCGGGCTCGTTCGACAACGTGTCCGCCGAGCTTGCGAAGGCATTCGATGCCGCGAATCAGCATGTCTACCTTACGGTGTCTCAGCTCAACGATGCCGCGGCGGCGCTCAATACACGTGCCGACGATATCGACGCCACGGCCGACCAGCTCCGCGGCTTTGCCGAGCAGGTCAGTGACGAAAAGCTCCAGGAGAGCCTTAAATCTGTGGCAACATCGCTGGGCAGGATCGCGGTGGAGTATCGCAACAACGCCAAGGACCTGACGGCAACTGCTAAGTCCCTTTCTGACAGCATGGCAGAGGTCAACAGCACGCGTGCCGAGGTCGATCAGGCCATCGCCGATGCCAAGGCGGGCATTTCGGGCGCCAAGTCCGACTACGATTCCACGTTCTCGGTTAAGGCCAAGGAGCTCAAGAAGACGGTTTCGGGCATCCTGGACTCGCTCGATGGCATCTCGGGCGATCTGGATAGCGCCGTAGACGGCCTGACCGACGCATCCGGTTCGCTGGCAAAGGGCCTCTCCAAGGCCGCCAAGCTGGTCAACAAGGCTTCCGATCAGCTAGGTGAAGCGTCCGATAAGATCAGCGCCTTTAAGGACGAGCTCGATGGCGCCCTGATGTCGGACGACCTTGCCACGATCAAGACGATGATTGGCAACGATCCCGAGGGTTTGGCCGTGTCGCTTTCCGGCCCCGTCGCGCTCGACCGCAAGCCAGTCTATCCGATCCGCAACTACGGTTCGGCCATGGCACCGTTCTACACGATTCTGTCGCTATGGGTCGGCTCGATCGTGCTGGCGGCCATGATGAAGGTCTCGGTCGACGACGAACTCATCAACGAGCTCATCCCCGTGCGCTTGCACGAGATCTACCTGGGTCGCTACCTGTTCTTTGGCGGTTTGGCCCTGCTGCAGGCAACGCTCGTGTGTGCGGGCGACATCCTGTTCTTTGGCATCCAGTGCGATAACCCATTGCAGTTTGTGCTGGCGGGCTGGGTCGCGAGTCTCGTGTTCTCCAATATCGTCTACACGCTCACCGTGTCGTTTGGCGATATCGGCAAGGCGCTCGCCGTCGTGCTGCTGGTCATGCAGGTCGGCGGTTCGGGTGGTACGTTCCCCATCGAGATGACCGGCCCCGTGTTCCAGGCGATCTATCCGTTCCTGCCGTTTACCCATGGCATTAACGCCATGCATGCCGCCATGGCTGGCGCCTACCATATGGAGTACTGGGTTGAGCTGGGCATTCTGGCGAGCTATCTGATTCCGTCGCTGGCACTGGGCGTCGTCTTCCGCCGTCCGGTCATCAAGGCCAACGACTGGATTATCGAAAAGCTGGAGAGTACTAAATTAATCTAGCGCAACAATGTAAACGCTGATACTGCGGCAATGTCAGCGAGCGAGCCGCATTTGCGCCAAGGTGACGTGAAATGAAAGGGCGCTGACCTTCTGGTCGCGCCCTTGAAATTGAACGTCAGATTGGTGTGAATGCGGCTCGCGCAGCGTCGGCCGGTCCGCCGTTCGGTAGAACGGCGGAACAAGACGCTTTAGCGTAGTGAATTGCACGGGCTGCTTGGTTGTTGCTACAGTAGCGGGGCGTGCCGGGGGTCCGGTGCGCCCTGCTTTTATTTGACCATGAGGCGGCACGCAGCCATGCGCGTGCGGACACCACGCCCAGATTGAGCGCGAGGATGCCCTATGGCCCAGCATGCCACTGACAATATCGAAATGATGCCCGATAGCCCTGTTGCTCGCGAGGACCTGGGCGCGGGCGGCACCTCCCGCGGCGCCGGCGCTCGCTCGCCGCTGTTCTGGAAAGTCCTGCTGCTTTCGGTGGCAGTCGTCTGGGGCTACTCCTTTACGACCATGAAGGACGCGCTCGACACCATTCCGGTGTTCGAACTGCTCTACGTGCGCTTTCTGCCTGCGGCGTTGGTCATGTTTTTCATCTTCCACAAGCGCATCATCGCGCACCTCAACGCCCGCAACCTTATTGTCGGACTTGGCATGGGCGCACTTATGTGGGCCGCCTACGCCCTGCAGACAGTCGGTCTGGCGCACACCACGGCGGGCAAGAATGCTTTTTTGACGGGCACGTATTGCATCGTTGTGCCGTTCGCGAGCTATTTTCTGAGCGGCGAAAAACTCACCCGCTATAACCTGGGCGCGGCGCTGCTGTGCTTGGCGGGCATTGGCTTGGTGGCGCTCGATAGCGTTGAATTCAACATCGGTGATGTCATTACGCTGGCGGGTGCGGTCTTTTTCGCCATCCAGATGGCGGTGACTGCCAAGTACGGTCGCAAAATGGACATCAACGTCATCACGTTTTGGATGTTTGTGGGCAACGGCGTGCTGAGCCTGGCAACGTCGCTGCTATTCGAGACCCAAGCGCCTCTGTC
>DBFAZJ010000234.1:0-2261 GCA_048244295.1 Collinsella sp. | reverse complement strand
GCCCTGGGACGTTGCGTAGGGGCGGGCATAGCGAGCGCTTCATACGATGCCTTGGGTAGTTACCCTACATTTCAGTAGTAATCTTTATTTGTAGGGTAACTTAAGGCATGCTGGGAACTGGAGGAGATGTCGCCCGACGATCTAGAGTTTCAGCGCCATTCGGTTGGTGCCCGGTAGGGTGGCGAAGCCAAAATGTTCATAGAATGCTGCCGCCTCATCATCTACTGGATCGACAACCAATGCTCGCGCTCCTGCTAGGGCAGAAATTTTCAAGGCGTTCTCGATGGCATCTTTGAGCAGCGAAGCTCCAAGACCAAGCCCCTTGAACTTCTCATCGACCCCCATCATTCCAAGCAGCACTGTGGGGACTTGGGAGGGGGAGTTTCGCACGAACCATCCTCCATCAACATTTTCGCGAGCCACGGAGTGCGTACACAACGTATAAAACCCAGCGACTGCGCCGTCGCAATACGATGCGTATATAACTGCTGATCCTCTTCTTCGCGCCGAGGCTGATCTATTTTTAGCCCATCCGTCTACAAGAGTGTTTCCGCAGTGGAAAGCCTCGACGCCTTGGCCAACGGGGAGTTGAACGGGCTTGGTAAATGTGCTCATTCCCAAACCGCTTTACGGTCAAGCAGCGCTTTTGCGGCTTGGGGCATGGGGGAATCGAGCATTTCGCAAAATGCATCGAAACCATCAGGAGAAAGATAGGTTGTTGACGCCTCGGCGATATCACGTGCGGAGCTCTCGTCAAGGTGAGCTGTGGCCCATTGGGTGAGAGTTTGGCCACGTAAGGCCGCGGCGCGCTCGTAAGTAAGGCGTTGACGTTCGGTCAACCTTAGATCCATACGGCGTTGTTTCTCAATCGTTGGCATGGCAAAAACCTCCTTTGCATAATTGTACGGAATTATTCCGTACATAACAAGACACAGAATTATGTCCTCGTTGAAGGGGGACGAGGGGGCGGGGCGTATTTGGCTACTGGACCGTTACAGTGATGTTTTCCCGGTGCGCGCGGATGACGTCCCAGGTAAAGTGCTCGACCAGCTGCTCGGCAGAGCGCGGTGTGGTGTCCGGTGCGATGCCCGTTTGCCCAGCGAGCCAGCCCAGTAGTGCCTCGGGTGTGCCAAAGCGGGCGCGGAGCTCGCCCAGGTCCAGATCGCGATCGCGCTTGGAAAGGCGGCGGCCATCCGGCGACATGAGCAGCGGAATGTGCGCATAGTGCGGCGTGGGAAGTCCCAGCAGATGCTGCAGGTAGATTTGGCGCGGCGTGGAGCCCAGCAGGTCGCATCCGCGCACGACCTCGGTGACGTCCATGGCGGCGTCGTCGACCACCACGGCCAGCTGGTAGGCAAACACGCCGTCGCTGCGGCGCACCAAAAAGTCGCCGCATTCGGTGGCGAGTGCTTCGCATTGGGCACCATACGTGCGGTCCACGAATTCGACCACATCGTCTGCGAGGTCGTCGACGGCGGGCACGCGCAGGCGCGTGGCCGGAGCGCGCAGAACGCTGCGGCGGGCAACCTCCTCGGCAGAAAGGCCTCGGCAGGCGCCGCGATAGATAGGCGTGCCGTCGCTGGCATGCGGCGCGCTCGCGGCGTGGAGCTCGGCGCGCGTGCAAAAGCAGGGGTAGGTGAGGCCGGCGTCTTGCAGCCGGCGCAGGGCGCTCTCGTACAGATCCAAGCGATCGTGCTGGTAGTAGGGGCCTTCGTCCCACTCAAGCCCTAGCCAAGCCAGGTCGTCAATCAATTGAGCGGCAAGTTCCGGGCGCTTGCAGCGATCGTCCAGGTCCTCAATGCGTAACACGATGCTGCCGCCCTGGCTGCGGGCCGAAAGCCACGCGCACAGGCAGCTGAACACGTTGCCCAGGTGCATGCGGCCCGAGGGCGACGGGGCAAAGCGACCCACGACGGGCGTGGGAGCGGGAGAGGAGGTCGTCGTTGGCGCGTCCGCGGCGGGCGCTGCTATGTTGCGTGCGTTGATATCCATGCGGACGAGTATAGCGCGGGACACGGTAGGGAAGGCGTTGCCGTGGCTCGCAAGTTGGCGGCGCTGCGCATTGCGCACGGCGGGTTTGCGGCTCAACGTCTCGATCGCCGCGCACTGACTCAGCCTCACAAACGACAGAAACCCCGGCAGCTCTTCGCAACTGCCGGGGTTTCCGCGGAAAAGGGGGACATGATCCTCGAGCGAACGGCAAAGGGGCAAACCGTTTTCGCTCAACTGCTTTATGCCCCTCGGCTGGCGGCTCAATCAGC
>DBFAZJ010000233.1:0-4378 GCA_048244295.1 Collinsella sp. | reverse complement strand
CCGGTGGGTCGAGGAGACCGGCGGACTTGCCGCCATGGCCGAGCGCAACTGGGCCAAGGCCAACCTGCTCTATGACCTGCTCGAGCACAGTGTGCTGTTCCATGGCACCACGCAGGCCGACAGCCGCTCCATCGCCAACGTCACCTTCCGCACCGGCGACGCCGAACTCGACGCGGCCTTTGTCGCAGGCGCGGCCGAGCACCAGATTCAAAACTTCAAGGGCCATCGTCTGGTAGGCGGCATGCGCGCCAGCGTCTACAACGCCGTAACCATGGAAGACGTGCAGGCACTGGCCTCGTACATGAAGGACTTCGAAGCGCAGCATAGTTTGAGCCCGCGATCTAACTAGCCCGCAACCCGCGGCCGACCAGCCACTTCAAACCACTTGTTTTAGACAAACCTGCTAAGGAGTTTTTTCATGCGTAAGATTAAGACCATCGACGACATTACCAAAGACGGCAAAGTCGAGTTTGGCGAGGGCTACGAGTTTGTGGGCACCGCCGAGGAGGCCGACGCCATCCTGATGCGCTCCACCGACCTGCACGGCTACGAGCTGCCCGAGGGCATTCGCGCCATCGCCCGCTGCGGCGCCGGCGTCAACAACATCCCCGTCGAGGAGTACGCCAAGAAGGGCGTCGTCGTCTTTAACTCCCCCGGTGCCAACAGCAACGCCGTTAAGGAGCTCGTCCTAGGCATGCTGGTGCTCTCGAGCCGCGGCGTGGTGCAATCGATGAACTGGGTGCGCGACAACGCCGACGACCCCGAGATCCAGGTCGACGCCGAGAAGGCCAAGAAGGCCTTTGTGGGCCGCGAGCTCAAGGGCAAGCGCATCGGCGTCATCGGCCTGGGCAACGTGGGCTCCAAGGTCGCCAACGCCTGCGTCGATCTGGGCATGGACGTCTACGGCTATGATCCGTTCATTTCCGTCGAGCACGCGTGGGTGCTGAGCCGCGAGGTGCAGCGCGTGGGCACGCTCGAGGATCTCTGCCGCGGCTGCGACTACCTCACCGTGCACGTGCCCAGCAAGGCAGACACCATCGGCATGATCAGCACCGAGCAGATTAACCTGCTGGCCCCGGACGCCGTGCTCATCAACTACGCACGCGAGACCATCATTGACGAGGACGCCGTCGACGCCGCCCTGTGCGAGGGCAAGCTCAGCTGGTTTAGCTGCGACTTTGCCACGCCCAAGACCGTCAAGATGCCCAACACGTTTATCACCACGCACTCGGGCGCAGGCACCGGCGAGGCCGAGGCCAACTGCGCCGACATGGCTATCAGCGAGCTCAAGGATTACCTGGAGAACGGCAACATCGCACACAGCGTCAACTACCCCGCCTGCAGCATGGGCAAGGCGCGCGCCGCAAGCCGCATCGCCTGCCTGCACGCCAACGTGCCCAACATGATCGGCCAGATCACGGCAATCCTTGCCAAGGACAACGCCAACGTGCAGCGTATGACCAACGAGTCCGCTGGCGAGAACGCCTACACCATGTTCGACACCGACGAGCACCTGGACAGCAGCACCATCGAGGCGCTCAAGCAGATTCCGTCGATGTATCGCGTGCGCGTAATCAAATAGCGCCGGCTGATCTGACGGGCAGTTCCCCATGTGACCTGCCCGTCGCTGACATTGAATGCCCGCGGGGGTGCCTTTCGCACGAGAGGCGTCCCCGTTTTTGTGAGCCCTCCATTAAATGCACCGAGCCGCTTCTTGGCATACAATCTGTATGTTGACCTAACTATCTGTGAGGTGCCTATGGTTGATACAGATTTTGCTTGGCGGCTTACGCAGGGGCTCGTGCGGATCGACAGTTCCGACCCAGGTGCGTATGAGGGCGAGATTGAACGCTATATCAAAGTGTTGGTTGAGGCTCAATTGGAGCGGTTGAGCCATCCGGTGCTCCATGCCGTGCAGGTTGAGGAACTCGAGGTGCTGACCGGACGCCGCAATCTCATGGTCACCGTGCCCGGTTTGAGCGACGAGCCACGGCTCGTCTACATCTGCCACATGGATACAGTCACCTTGGGCGACGGCTGGGACGCGGACATTACGCCGCTCGGGGCGGTCGTGCGCGACGGCAAGCTCTACGGCCGCGGCGCCTGCGACATGAAGGGCGGTCTGGCCTGTGCCATTGCCGCACTGGTCCATACGCTCGAGCGCGTGGCGGCGGATGGCGCGCTGCCCCGCCGCGGCTTTTCGCTCATCTGCTCGGTCGACGAGGAAAACTTTATGCGAGGCTCCGAGGCAGCCATCGATGCCGGCTGGGTCGGTTCGCGCGAATGGGTGCTGGACACCGAGCCCACCGACGGACAGATCCAGGTAGCGCACAAGGGGCGTACGTGGTTCGAGATTGAAATGGCTGGCGTGACGGCGCATGCAAGCCAGCCGTGGAAGGGCGCGGATGCCGTCGCCGCCATGGCCGAGGTCGTGTGTTCGCTCCGTCACGCGTTTGTGGCGCTGCCCGCGCACGATGAGCTGGGGCCTTCGACCATCACGTTCGGCCAAATCGAGGGCGGATATCGCCCCTACGTCGTACCCGACCGCGCCAAAGTCTGGGTCGACATGCGCCTGACCCCGCCGACCGATACGGCCGCCGCGACGCGCATGGTAGAGCAGGCCATCGCCGTCGCCGAAGCCGCCGTTCCCGGCTGCCATGGCAGCTACACCGTGACGGGCGACCGCCCCGCCATCGAGCGCGACCCGAACTCTCCCCTTCTAGCAGCGCTCAAGCGTGCCGCCGATGACGTGACGGACGCGGACACGACCGTCGGCTTCTTTACCGGCTACACCGACACTGCCGTCATTGCCGGCAAGACGGGTAACCGTAGCTGCATGAGCTATGGCCCAGGCTCGCTCGCACTCGCCCACAAGCCCAACGAATATGTGCCCCACGCCGATATCGTTCGTTGTCAGCAGGTGCTAATCGCGCTCGCCGATAACGTGCTCTGGGACGCGAGCGGCCAAGTTGGGGCATAATAAGCCGCGAACAAACCGACCCGTGCGTTAGGACCGCCCATGAAAGCACTTCCGTTTCCCTGCATCCGCCCGGCTCAGGACCGCGTGCTCGAGGCGTTGCCCGCAATGGGCAGCATCCTGAGCGGCAACGATGCTTTGCGCAGAGCCATTGCCGATGGTCTGATGCTCAAGGACCCGGGTGCGGCGTATTACGTGTACGAATGCTCGGGCGAGCCGGGACGTGTGACGGGTGTCGTGGCGATCTGCCCGGTTAACGTGCTGACGGGTAGCGACGAGGCTGCCGCCGAGAGCGTCGACGCACTCGCCGCCGCGCGCGCGATCACCGAGCTCAAGGTGCAGCCCCGTCCCGTAACACTTGCCTACGAAGCCTCGCCCGTCATGGATATCATCCTCGGCGCCGCAAAAGAGGGCGCTTCACTCTATGCCGTCACCGACCCCGCCGGCATTACGCACCGCGTGTGGGAGGTCAAGCGCGAGGACGCCGTCGGCGCCATCCGTGCCATGCTCGACCAGGCGCCGGAGCCGGCACTGGCCGACGACCCCGCCTACGCTGCCGCGCTGGTCGGGGCATCACAGCTCCTGGCCGACGATGCCCGTGCCGCCGGCACCTACACGGGCAAGGAGCCGTTCAACTTTGCCGTAGCTGTACTCTTCCCCGCCGCGCAGGTCGCCGGCGGCGCACCGCAGGTTCCGACGGGTCTGCTCACGCACCAGATCGCGCGGTTCTAGCAAGACCAGACCGCCCAGCGCAAAAATCGGCAGCCCAACAAAAACAGGGGACGGAGATGCAGCAAATGCATGCGCCTCCGCCCCTTTCGCATCAAACAATTATGTCGGCAATCCGCATCGCCACGCCCGTGCTATCCGCGCTGCGGACCCGCAGTAGCCACAAGCGGTTCAAGCCCCAGCTCGCGCGCGTAGTCTTCCTGCGTAAAGACTTCGACCAGTTCAAATGTACCGGCCGCATCGTCAAACGCAAAATGCAGCACTGAGCAGTTGCCCGGCACGCGTTCGCGCTCGTCGGCCGCCGCACCCCTCACGTGGTCCATGAACTCCTTGATGGCCGAGCCATGGCTTACCGCGAGCACGCACGTATGGTCCGGACGCTGCATAAGCTCGGTCAGCGTCGCCACCACGCGCTCGCGCACCTGCATCTGGCCCTCGCCGCCAAACTGGCGATAGAAGTCGCGCCACGGGCGCTCGGGCATGAGCATCACGCGCTCGGCCTCAAAGTCACCAAAGAACCACTCACGCAGGCCGTCCAGGCGCTCGTACGCCAAGCCCGGCCACAAGTTGGCGATAGTCTGCTCGGTGCGATGAAGCGTGGAGGTGTAGGCATGATCGGGCTCAATGCCGCGCGCACGTAAAAACATGCCGGCGCGCGCCGCCTGGTCGCAG
>DBFAZJ010000232.1:0-2453 GCA_048244295.1 Collinsella sp. | reverse complement strand
GAGCAGGATGAGTCGCTCGTCACTCATGCTGCCAAGATTTCCAAGCAGGAGATGCGTCTGGATCCGCAGATGGCGGCTCTCGATTGCGTGCGTCATGTGCTCGCTTCGTCCGACACCGCGCCCGCTCGTTGTGTGATCGCTGACAAGACGGTTCGCGTGCTCGATGCCGCGCCGGCTGATGTGTCGCTTGGCGAGGGTACTGTTGCCGTCAAGAGCAAGCGGGTCTACCTGGGGCTTTCCGATGGTGCGGTTGAGCTGCTTGAGGTTAAGCCCGATGGCAAGCGTGCTATGGCTGCTTCTGCCTGGGCTGCCGGCCTGCAGGGTGCCGATCTTACGTGGGGTGTACTGTCATGAGCAAGCTTTCTCCCGCGCGCAAGCTTGCGCTCGATGTGCTGATGGAGGCCGATCGTCGCGGTATGTACGCGCGCGACGTGTTGTCTTCCCGTGCTTCCGCTAAGGCCATTGACCAGCGCGATTCCGCTTTTGCAGCTCGTTTGGCACTTGGCGTTGCAGCCACTCAGGGTATTTTGGATGAACTGCTCGATCAGTTTCTCGATAAGCCCAAAAAGGTCGCGCCGCGTGTTCGCATGGCGCTTCACATCTCGGCTTTTGAGATGCTCTACCTGCATACCCCGGGTCGCGTTGCTGTGAGTCAGGGTGTTGAGCTGGTTCGCAGCGGCGCTAAATCGGCCGCCGGTCTGGCGAACGCGGTACTTCATAAAGTAGCGGACAACGTCGAGGCCTTTGCCACTGCGGCGGATGCCGATGAGTCGGAGCGCCGATTGGTTCGCCTTTCTCGCCTGATGGGTATGCCGCGTTGGCTGTGCGCACGCATTATGGCGTCGTTCGATACGCCCGAGGGCGCGCTCGACTTTGCCGGCAATCTGGCGCCCGCGCCGCTCGCCTTGCACGAGAATGCCTTTGCGACCAAGCCTGATCCGTACCTATCGCAGCTTGTTGCCCCTGTGTTCCCGGGCTGTCATGCGCCGGTCGATGCGCAGGCCACGGTTGCGTCGGGTGTCTTTGAGCGCGCGGCTGCCGTGGCCTCGGACCTTAACGCTCAGCTCATCGCTACTGCGGCGACCCGTCCCGGGCGCTGCCTTGAGATTGGCGCCGGTCGTGGCACCAAGACCTATGTGATGATGTGCCAGGCCAAGCGTGCCGGCTACGATCGTCAGCACACTGCGCTCGATTTGCACGACCGCAAGTGCGATCAGAATCTCGCGCGACTGCATAAAGCGGGTATTACGGGTGTTCGCACGGTTTCGGGCGATGCCTGCGAGCTCGACGAGGTGCTGACGTCGTTTGACGCCATGCTTGGTAAACCTGTTCTGTTCGATACGGTGTTTATCGATGCCCCATGCTCGGGCACCGGCACTATGCGCCGTCATCCCGAGATCCCTTGGCGCCTGACCGAAAAGGATGTGACACTTGAGCTGCCTAAACTGCAGCTGACGATGCTCAAAGAGGCCGCCGCGCGCGTTGCCGAGAATGGCGAGCTCATCTATGCCACCTGCTCGGTCTTTGATGAGGAGAACGCACAGGTCGTGGATGCGTTTTTGGCTTCTCCCGAGGGTGCAGGCTTTAGCGTGGCACCGCTTTCCGAGGCACAGATTCTGCAGCTGCCCGAGTTCGCCCAGGCCAAGAAGCTCGTCTCCGTACGCCAAAACGACCGCGGCCTCTTCCAAAGCGTCCCCGTAAACGCCGACTCCTACGACGGCCACTTCTGCGCCAGACTGGTCCGTAAATAATTACTAAGTTGCGGTGAAATAGGGATTGAATAGCGGCTTCTACCCGTTAAACAGTCCTTATTTCACCGCAACTCATAGACATGCCTGTGTAGCTAAAGAAGCAGCCCCGCGATCGGTGTCGGTCGCGGGGCTGCTTGGTTTCAATAGTCAATTTGGGACGGGGCTATTTTAGCTACCCTTAAGCTTAGGTTGAACCGCCAGCCATGAGATGGGTCTATCTACTACGTTTAATCGACTACCCCCAACCATGCCTAGTTTTGTGAAATCAAAACCGCAGGTAGACAGCTTGTCGATTTTGCAAATTCTTAGGTATGCTCGACCAATACGGGCCAAACGTAGTAGATGGGCCGTTTTCGTGGCGCGGCCCCAGACCAGTCTTCTTGAGACTGGGTTTCGCTGCCTCTGATGATTTTTCTGGGATGGGGATAAAAAATCATTGTGTACCTAATGATTATTTTATCCCCGTCCCAGAAAAATCTTGAAATGTTACAAACTTAGCATCAACCCGAAATCGGATCTAAAGAAAAGTTGCGGTGAAATAGTTCCTGTTTGGCCGTTGGATGGGGGTGCGGACAGAAAGTTGGACCGCGGGGCGGTCCGGACTGGAGGTTCGCATGTACAGCAGGGAGAAGGTCGAGCTCTTCCTCCTGGCGACGGAGGACGGCATGGGGCCGACCGCCGCCGCGAAGTTCGCGGGGGTCT
>DBFAZJ010000231.1:0-9354 GCA_048244295.1 Collinsella sp. | reverse complement strand
CTTTAACAACCTGAGCTTCTCCAAGCTCGACTGGTATCTGAACGCCGACACGCAGATTGGCCAGGGCGTGAAGAACGGCGACGGCACGTGCTCCTATCGCATCACCGTTACCCTGACGAACATCATGACGCAGGAGGAGGCCGGCAAGCTGCCCGACTACGTCGCGGCGAGCGCGCCCGATGCCGCGCGCGACGACGAGCGTCTGAATGTCTCACTGTTTGCCCCGACGGGCGGCAACATCAGTGACCTTACGGTTGAGGGCACCCAGTTTGGTCTTGGCGCCGCTACGTGGCATGGAATCCCCTTTTATTCGGGCACCGTTGACCTGCATGCTGGCGAGACGACGACGATCACGTATACGCTGACCACGTCGGCCGAGGCGGGGGACAAGCCGCTTACACTGCGTCAGACTCCCACATGCCAGGCGGCTCGCGACAGCGCGTCGGCGTAGGGTTTTTCTGGTAGCGCAGATAATCGAGTACCATTTTGGGGCGGACAGGCAATCTGTCCGCCCCTATTTTGTAAGGAGAGCGCATGAAGTACTTTGGCACCGACGGTTTTCGCGGTGAGGCCAACGTTGGGCTGACGGTAGAGCACGCTTATAAGATTGGCCGTTTTGTGGGCTGGTATTACGGCGCCAACCGCGAGCGCAAGGCGCGCGTCATCGTGGGCAAGGACACACGCCGCTCGAGCTATATGTTTGAGGCGGCGCTGGTGAGCGGCCTGGTCGCGAGCGGTGCGGACGCCTATATGCTGCACGTGATCCCCACGCCGGGCGTGGCGCATCAGACCGTGGAGGGCTGCTTCGATTGCGGCATCATGATCAGTGCGAGCCACAACCCGTTTTGCGATAACGGCATTAAGCTCGTCAACAGCGACGGCTTTAAGATGGACGAGGACGTGCTGGAGCTCATCGAGGACTATATCGATGGCAAGAGCGAGGTGCCGCTGGCAACGGGCAATCACATCGGCGCCACGGTGGACTACATGCAGGGCCGCAACCGCTACATTGCTTCGCTCATCGCCAGCGCGAACTTTTCGCTGCAGGGCGTCAAGATCGGCATCGACTGCGCCAACGGCTCGGCGTCCTCGGTGGCCAAGCCGGTGTTCGATGCGCTGGGCGCCGACGTGCGCGTGATCAACGCCGCGCCCGATGGTTTTAACATCAACGTCGACTGCGGCTCCACGCATATGGAGCGTCTGCAGCGCCATGTGGTGGAGCAGGGCCTGGACGTGGGCTTTGCCTACGACGGCGATGCCGACCGCTGCCTGGCCGTGGATGAGCGCGGTCGCGTGGTAGACGGCGACCAGATCCTGTACGTGTGCGGCGTGTATCTGAACAAGCACGGGCGACTCTCGGGCGGTACCGTGGTGCCGACGATTGCCAGCAACTTTGGCCTGGTCAAGTCGCTGGAGCTTGCCGGTCTGAGCGCCGTGACCAGCGGCGTGGGCGACCGTCACGTGTATGCCAAGATGCGCGAGGGCGGCTACAGCCTGGGTGGCGAGCAGACGGGCCATACGATCTTTGGCGATATCGAGCGCACGGGCGACGGCATTATGACCTCGCTGCGCGTGATGGAAGTGATTCGTGCCGAGCGCGAGACGCTCTCGCAGCTCACGGCTCCGTGCAAGCTGCTGCCGCAGGCGCAGGTGGCCGTGCGCGTGGCGGACAAGGACGCCGCGCTCGAGAACATGGGCGTGCAGAACGCCATCGCCGAGGCCGAGGCTGCGCTGGCAGGCGAGGGCCGCGTGCTCGTGCGCAAGAGCGGAACCGAGTCGGTGATTCGCGTTTTGGCCGAAGCCCCCGACCAAGCATCCGCCGATGCCGCCATGAAGCGCATCGCCGCCGCGCTGGAAGCTCTGTAAGGTAGTCATTGGGGACGTTCTTAAACAACTAGGTAGAAAAAGGGGCGCTGCGGATTGGTTCCGCGGCGCCCCTTTGCGTTGGCGTGCTGCCTAAGCTTTACAGCTCGTAGAGCGTGGTGAACTTGTCCTGCAGGTAGCTGCAGTAGTAGCGGGCATCGAACGCCATGCCGCAGGCGCCCTTGATGAGCTCCGGCGCGTCCTTGGCGCGGCCCCACTGCCAAATGCGCTCGCCCAGCCAGGCGCGGACGGGCGCCAGGTCGCCGCTCGCACAGGCGCCGTTAAGGTCGACACCGTCGCGGCACATGGCCGGCACAAACATAGCGTCGTAGGCGCTACCCAGCGCATACGTGGGGAAGTAGCCAAACGAGCCACCGCTCCAGTGCGTATCCTGCAGGCAGCCGCGCGTGTCGTCGGGAACGGGAATGCCCAGGTACTCGTCCATGAAGCGGTTCCAAAGCGCGGGGATGTCCTTGGCCGTGGCCTCGCCGGCAAACAGCATGCGCTCGATCTGGTAGCGCACCATAATATGCAGCGGGTAGGTGAGCTCGTCGGCCTCGGTGCGGATCAACGACGGCTGCGCGATGTTCACGGCGCGGTAGAGCGTGTCCTCGTCGACGTTGCCGTAGACCTCGGGTGCGTGGCGGCGCAGCACCTCGAGCAGTGGTCCCATAAAGGCGCGGCTGCGACCCACGGTGTTCTCGAAGAAGCGGCTTTGGCTCTCGTGGATGCCCATAGAGGTGCCGCCCTCCAGGCAGGTGCGCGCATAGGCGGGATTGACGCCCAGCTCGTACATGGTGTGTCCCGCCTCGTGGATGATGCTGTAGACGTTGGAGATGCAATCGTCCTCGTAGATGTGTGTCGCGATGCGCGCGTCACCCACGGCAAAGCCCTCGCTAAACGGGTGCTCGGTAAAGGCAAGCGTGGTGTCGTCCAGATTCAGGCCGACGAGCTTCATAAGGTCGAAGCTCATGGCGCGCTGGGCGGCCTCGGGCACGCGGGCGTGCAAAAAGTCGGCAGCCGGTTGCTGGCCGCGCTCGCCGATGGCGTGCACGAGCGGCACGACCGTCGCCTTGACCTCATCGCAAAACGCATCGAAGCTCTTGGCGGAAAGGCCGCGCTCGTACTGGTCGAGCCAAACATCGTAGGGGTCGCGCTTGGGGTCCATGAGCTCGGCCTGATGCTTAAGTTGGGCGACGATTCTATCCACATAGGGCTCAAAGCTCGCCCAGTCGTTAGCCGCCTTGGCCTTGTGCCACACGGCATCGGCCTCGCACGTGAGCCTGGTCCAGGCCTCGGCCTCCTCGGTGGGGATGGCGCTGGCCTCGCGCTGGTCGCGCCCGAGCACGCGAATCTCGTCGAGCAGTTGCGGGTCATCGATCTTGCCGCCGGCGACGGTCTCGCGTGCCAGCGAGCGCACAAGCTCAATGGACTTTTCGCTGGTCAGGAGCTTGTGGTGTTCGCCGGCAAGGGCGCCCATGGCATCGGCGCGGGCCACGGCGCCGTTAGCGGGGGCGATAGTCGCGCCGTCAAACTCGGCAATCTTGAGCAGGTACTCGCGAGTCCACAGTTTGCCTTCGAGCTTGCGGAGCTTCTTGATGCCCTTGTCCGCCTTGACGCCCTTGGCAGCTTTTGCCACGGCGGCCTTTGCCTTCTTATCGAGCTTCTTTCCCATATCTATATCCTTAATCTCGCAGACCGCGCGCCACGGGTGGGCGCACAGCCAGTTTGCACAGCTACCCGTCTTGTACCCAGCGCGAACAAAACGGAACGCGGCGATACGCTCACACAATGTGGTATCCTATAGCCCAATGCATTGACGGAGAGGGTTTTGCCCGCCGCGTCGCCGGCAAGAGAGGGAAGGTCATGGGCTGAAAGCCTTCCTGCGGTGGCAAGGGCCAAGCGTTCACTCCCGAGCAGCGACCTCAACGGGCGCGCGGCCAGCGGCGGCGAAGCCCCAGTAGGGAAGCCGTGAGCCTCGCGACAAGGGGCACAGAGTGGGCGCGGCGGGCCAGACATCCGCCGGGTCAAACAAGGTGGTACCGCGGAATTCAACCGTCCTTGGGCAATGCACATGCCCGAGGACGGTTTTTTGTTACCGAACCGGGCCGCGTTTTCGCAACGCCAGACGGCGGCAGCCGCCACGGCAAGCGGGGAGCGCGAGAGACGAAAGGGAAGACATGAGTCTGATTGATGATCTGGTCAAACTCGAGGAAGAGGCCAAGGAGCTCGTCGCAGGCGCCGACGACGCCGCCAAGCTCGAGGCTGCGCGCGTTGAGCTGCTCGGCCGCAAGGGTCGTATTACCGGCCTGATGCGCATGATGGGCAAGCTCGCCCCCGAGGATCGTCCCGTGATGGGCAAGCGCGCCAACGAGATGCGACAGTTGATCGAGGGCATGCTCGACGAGCGCACTACCGAGATGAAGGCCGCCGCCCTCAAGCACGCGCTCGAGCACGAGGCCGTCGACATCACGCTGCCGGGCATCCGTCCGCAGATCGGTCACCAGCACCTGATCAAGCAGATTATCGAGGAGGCCGAGGACATCTTCTGCGGCATCGGCTACACCGTCGAGTCCGGCCCCATGGTCGACACCTCCTACTACAACTTCACCGCGCTCAACGCGCCCATGGATCACCCGAGCCGTTCGGCCCGCGACACGTTCTATGTGGTCGACAACAACCCCGGCAGCGTCGCGCACCCCGAGGCGCACGCCCACGGCGAGTCCGACGTGCTGCTGCGCACCCAGACCTCGGGCGTGCAGATTCACACCATGGAGTCGCAGAAGCCGCCCATCTACATGATCTGCCCGGGCACCGTCTACCGTCCCGACACGGCCGACGCCTGTCACCTGCCGCAGTTCAACCAGATCGAGGGCCTGGTCGTCGACGAGGGCATCACCTTTGGCGATCTTAAGGGCACGCTCGACTACTTTGTTAAGTGCATGTTTGGCGAGGACCGCAAGACGCGTTACCGCCCGCACTTCTTCCCCTTCACCGAGCCGAGCTGCGAGGTGGACGTGAGCTGCCACGTGTGCGGCGGCAAGGGCTGCAACTTCTGCAAGCACAGCGGCTGGATCGAGATCCTGGGCTGCGGCATGGTCGACCCCAACGTCCTGATCAACTGCGGCATCGACCCCGAGAAGTACACCGGCTTCGCCTTTGGTATTGGCGCCGAGCGCGTCGCTGCCCTGCGCTACGATCTGCCCGACCTGCGTACGTTGATGACAGGCGATATGCGTTTCTTGAACCAATTTTAAGTTGACCTGTCCCGGCGGCTTCCCGAGCCACCGCACCTTGCCCCTCAAACCGTCGCTTGCGTACCCAAGTACGCGGCGCTCCTCTTTCGGGGCAATCTGCGGCACCTCGGAAACCCGTCTCCGTAGCTGGAGTTTTCCGTCTGTTTATTGCAGACGTTACAGATGAAAGGAGACCAGTTAGATGCGCGTTTCTTACGACTGGCTCAAGACCATGATCGATATTCCGGAGGATCCCAAGACCCTTTCGGACGAATATATCCGTACCGGCACCGAGGTCGAGGCGATCGACACCGTGGGCGAGTCCTTCGACCACGTGGTGACTGCCAAGGTGCTCACCAAGACCCCGCACCCCGATAGCGACCACATGTATGTGTGCTCGGTCGACGTGGGCGACAAGAATCTCGACGCCGACGGCAACCCCGCCCCGCTGCAGATCGTCTGTGGCGCGCAGAACTTTGAGGCCGGCGACCACATCGTCACGGCAATGATCGGCGCTGTGCTTCCCGGCGACGTCAAGATCAAGAAGAGCAAGCTTCGCGGCGTCGTGTCCATGGGCATGAACTGCTCCGCGCGCGAGCTCGGTCTGGGCGGCGACCACTCCGGCATCATGATCCTGCCCGAGGACACGCCCTGCGGCATGCCGTTTGCCGAGTACGTGGGCTCGAGTGATACCGTGCTCGACTGCGAGATCACGCCCAACCGCCCCGATTGCCTGTCCATGATCGGCATGGCCCGCGAGACCGGCGCCATTTTCGACCGCGATTTTCACGTTGAGCTGCCCGCCATCAAGGCCGAGACCGGCCGCGCGACCGACGATGAGCTTTCGGTCGAGATTGCCGACGAGGGCCTGTGCGACCGCTATGTCGCCCGCATTGTGCGCAACGTGAAGGTCGGCCCCTCGCCCGACTGGATGGTCAAGCGCCTCAACGCCCTGGGCGTGCGCCCGCACAACAACATCGTCGACATTACCAACTACGTGATGATGCTCACCGGTCAGCCGCTGCACGCCTTTGACCTGGACACCTTTGCCGAGCGCGATGGCCATCGTCGCGTGGTGGTTCGCGCCGCCCAACAGGACGAGAAGTTTACGACCCTCGACGGCGAGGAGCGCACGCTCGACGCCGGCATGGGCCTCATCACCGACGGCGAGCGTCCCGTGGCGCTGGCCGGCGTTATGGGCGGCATGGATTCCGAGATCGAGGACGACACCGTCGACGTGATGGTCGAGAGCGCCTGCTTCAACGCCGGTCGCACCTCGCACACCAGCCGCGACCTGTCGCTGATCTCCGATGCCTCCATTCGCTTTGAGCGCCAGGTCGACGAGACCGGCTGCGTGGACGTCGCCAATGTGACGTGCGCGCTCATCGAGGAGATAGCCGGCGGCGAGGTCGCCCCCGGCTATGTGGACGTGTTCCCCGCGCCCAAGACCATCGACAGCATTAAGCTGCGTTTGGCCCGCGTGCGCGCCATCTGCGGTGCCGACATCGAGCCCGACTTTATCGAGCGCTCGCTCACCCGCCTGGGCTGCACCGTCGAGCGCGACGGCGAGGACTTTATGGTCACGCCGCCGAGCTTCCGTCCCGACCTGCCGCGTGAGATCGACCTGATCGAGGAGGTCCTGCGCCTGTGGGGCATGGGCCGCGTGACGGCGACCATCCCGGCTGCCAAGAACCACATCGGCGGCCTGACCCGCGAGCAGAAGCTCACCCGCAAGGTCGGCGAGATCCTGCGCGCCTGCGGCCTCAACGAGACCACGACCTTTGGCTTCGCCGCCCCGGGCGACCTGGAGAAGATCGGCATGTCCACCGAAGGCCGCGGCTGCCCCGTGGTGCTCATGAACCCGCTGGTGGCCGAGCAGACCGAGATGCGCCGCTCGTTGCTGCCGGGTCTGCTGCAGTCTGTGGCCTACAACGAGGCCCACGGCACGCCCAACGTGCATCTGTACGAGGTCGGCAGCTTGTTCCACGGTCGCGAGAACGCCAGCCTGCCCAAGGAGACCAAGTCCGTAGCGGGCGTGCTGTCGGGCCAGTGGAGCGAGCAGTCCTGGAACATGAAGTACCGTAAGCTGCGTTTCTTCTCTGGCAAGGGCATTGTCGAGGAGCTGCTTGCCCAGCTGCGCGTCGAGAAGGTTCGCTTCCGTCCCGTCGAGGGCGAGGGCTATGCCTTCCTGCAGCCGGGTCGTGCTGCCGAGGTGCTCTCGGGCGGTACCGTGCTGGGCTGGGTTGGCGAGATCCACCCCGAGGCGCGCGAGGCTATGGGCATTGACGAGGTCGTCGTTGCCTTTGAGCTCGACCTGGACAAGCTGATCAAGGGCGCCCGCAACCAGGAGAACTACCGTGAGTTCTCGCAGTACCCGGCCGTTGAGCACGACCTTGCTATCGTGGTCGACAACACTGTGACCTGCGAGGATCTTGAGCGTCGTATTACGAGTGCCGGCGGCAAGCTGCTCGAGGGCGTGCGCCTGTTCGATGTCTACCGCGATCCCATCCGTATCGGTGCGGGCAAGAAGTCCATGGCCTTTGCGCTTACGTATCGCTCCGACGACCACACGCTCACCAGCGAAGAGGTCGAAAAAGCGCACCAGAAGATCGTCACCAAGGTGTGCAAGGGCGTAAACGGCGAGGTCCGCGGCTAGGTCCTGCGCTGGGGTATGGGTCAGCGGTGGCTGCTGCCGAGTCCTACGTGACTGCTATGCCCGGTATAAGGCACCGTTGAGCCTGCATATATGACACGCGCATTACATAACGGCGTGCTGCTTTGTCGGCAGTGCGCCGTTTTGCTATGATAGCCCGCGTCGTGTTACGAATCTGACATTACGTAACACTGGAAAGGTGATTCAAACGGCGTTGCAATTCCGTGCGCCGATAACCGGGAGGCGTGCATGCACATTCCAGATAATTATCTGTCTCCGCAGACCGATGCCGTCATGGCAGTGGCGATGGTGCCCGTTTGGGTTCACTGCATCAAGAAAGTGCGCGCCACGCTCGATCGCGAGCACATGGCTTTCCTGGGCATCTGCGCCGCGTTCTCCTTCTTGCTCATGATGTTCAACGTGCCGTTGCCCGGCGGCACCACGGGTCACGCCGTCGGCGGCGCGCTCATCGCGCTGCTGCTGGGTCCCGAGGCCGCGGCCATTGCGGTTTCGGTCGCGCTGGCGCTGCAGGCGCTGCTGTTTGGCGACGGCGGCGTTCTGTCGTTTGGCGCCAACTGCTTTAACATGGCCTTCGTGCTGCCGTTTGTCGCTGCTATCGTGTTCCGTGCGCTCAACAGCCGCCTGCACGACAAGAGCTGGGGCACCTCGGTTTCTGCCGTCGTGAGCGGTTGGGTCGGCCTGTGCCTGGCAGCCCTGTGCGCGGCAATCGAGTTTGGTATTCAGCCGATGCTCTTTACCAACGCTTCGGGCGCGCCGCTGTACTGCCCCTTCCCGTTGTCTATTGCTATCCCTGCCATGATGATCCCGCATATGCTGGTAGCCGGTGTCGTCGAGGGCGTGGCGACGGCCGCAATCTACGGTTTCATTAAGAAGACGGCGCCGAGCGTTATCGTCGGGCCCGAGGCCGTCGACGGCCAGCTTGCTGCCGAGGGCGCTGCTGCCAAGAAGACCTCGCTGGTTCCCACGCTCATCCTGGTCGCTGTGCTCGTGGTGGCTACGCCGCTGGGTTTGCTTGCTACCGGTGACGCCTGGGGTGAGTGGAACGCCGAGGGCGCTGCAACTGCCGTCCAGGAGGCCGGCGACGACAGCCTGCAGGCTTCGGTCGGCCTCGACGCTCCGACGTTTGCCGATACACTGCCCACGGGCGATTATCTTCAGGCCTATTCCGAGGAGCAGGGCCTTGGCTTTGCCGGCCAGGCCGCGATGTATATTCTTTCGGGCGTGATTGGCGTGGCGGTGCTTACCATTGCATTCCGCCTGGTCTCGCTGACGGTCAAGGAAAGCGGTGCTCATGGCAATAGCCGAGCTGCCTAGCTGGCTTGCGGCCGAGGAGCGATATGAGCCCGTGGGGGCTCGGCATCGTGTGATGCAAAAGAATGTCCTGCACCTGGCGAGCCTGCTTGAGCGGGTTCGCCTGGGTGGAGGCGCGCACGAGGGCGGGTCGATGATCGACCGCGCCCTTTCTTGCGTTTCGGCTCCGGTGCGCCTGGTGGGGATGTTCGTTTGCGTCCTGTGCGTGTGTCTGACGCAGAGCCCGCTGTACCTCATGTTGATGGCGGCTATCGCGCTGGTGCTCGTTGC
>DBFAZJ010000230.1:0-3432 GCA_048244295.1 Collinsella sp. | reverse complement strand
TTATCGGTAACCGAGATCAACGCGCGTGCGATCTTCACATCAGATCCCATGCAGTCCTCCTGTCTGGTACGCCGCCGTGCTCTGTGAGTCGGTGATACGTCGATCTGCAGCGCTCGCGCAGCGGCATTGAAAATACTGATTTAATGTAGCGCATCGAGCGCGACGATGCACCCCGCAACGCGCGGCTGTGCAGAAAAAGCTTCGAGCGGGGGTTGCAGGAGCGCCACTGGGCACGGTGAGTTGATGGAACACAGGGGCACCATAATTAGATGCCAACGGCGTGGTAGAACTGTGCTCGATATGCATCCGCAATAGAAAGAGGCACCATGGTCTCGCGGGTTCTCTACCGACCGTTTGATACCGAAGATTTCGACGCCATCGCGCTGATCTTGCAGCAGCTTTGGCACAACAACTCGGATAACGATGAGTACAACCGCCTTGAGGCCGCGTGCGATCTTGCCTACTGCCTTTCTTCATCGACGTTTTCGCAGGTTGCCGTAATCGACGGTCAGGCGCGCGGCATTGCGCTTGCACGCGCAGGACAGAGCTCCGGCGTCACTATCAACGAACATTGGATGGATACTGAGCGTGCACTGCTGTCGCAGATGCGTGAGCTAGAACCCGAGTCGTGCGCCGAGTATCTCTCGTTTGTGCGCACAACCATCCGAACCAACAACCGCCTGCTCGAGAGCAGCCCGCTGCCGCACGACAACGAGGTCACGCTGCTTGCCGTGGATCGCGATGTCCACGGCCTGGGCGTTGGCACGGTTCTGCTCGACGCCGCAATCTCGCATCTGTCCTCGCGCGGGGCGACCAGCGCACACCTGTACACCGACTCCAACTGCTCGTGGAAGTTCTACGAACTGCACGGCTTTAAGCGCACCGCCACGCACCGCGCCAACCGCGAGGAACGCCGCCACGCCATGCCGCGCGAAAGCTTCCTCTACGAACTGGACCTAACCGTCTAGGCCCAGCAGCCATACCTAGTCGTTGGGGACAGTCTTAAATGACTAGTCGCTGGGGACAGTCTTCGTAGGTAGCGCATAAAAAGGGGATGGGCTTTCCCCGGCGGCTGTCGAGAAAAGCCCATCCCATAGCTTACGACCGTTAGAACGTTCCGCCGCCGCCACCGCCGACGCCGCCTCCGCCGCCGCCCGAGAAGCCGCCGCCACCGCCGCCGCCCGAGCTGTCGGAGCTCGAAGCCAGCTCACGGATGCTCTCGTGATACACATCGTTAAATGAATCGAGCGGCGAATCGATACCGTAATGATGGTAGTACCACCAGTAGCAGGGGTAATTGTCGTAGAAACCGTCGGCCTCGCGCACCTCGGGAGGAACAGCCTCGGCAAGCTGACGCAGGACTTCCTTCGAAACGCCCAGCGCCACGCCCATCACCAGAAGTTTATTCCACAGGACCAGATCGCCGGGGACGGCTTCCTTTAGGCGCGTGAAGTCCTCGAGCCAATGCTTAAGCGCCTTGCAGCGCGCCGCCACCTCGGCGCCCTCCGGCGTAAAGCGGCGGAACGTAAGGCCCACGCCAATACCCACCAGCACAATCGGCACCGAGATAAGCGCGGCGATAATGTTCACCTGTGCGCCGTCGGTAAAGAAAATGGATCCCATGGGAACAAAGGCGATCAGAATACCGAGAACCAGGCAAAACACCATTGCAACGATGCCGTCCGAGGCAACGTACTCGCTATCGGCCAGCTTGCCCTTAACGGTGTTCTGATAGTCCTCGAGCTTGTCGCCCACGGGTGTAGCATGCTGCTTGACGTAGTGCTGCAGCTCGTCAAACGTGCGCGAACGGTCACCGTTTTCGTCGGGCTTAACGCCGGCAAAGAAAACCTTGAGCACCATGTGGTCAATGCCCTTGGCCGACTTCCAGCCCGCATCACTCACCGTCACGCGATACGTCTGCTCTTCTTTTTCGCGCCCCAACAGACCCTTCTTGGCCTTGGTCACGGTCGCCTGCTCCAGCTTGATCACACGGTCGTCAGTGAGCTTCATGAGCGTGGCGATATATGCCTGATCGGGCACCTCGTTCCAGCTCATAAGGGCCGAAAGCACGGCGGGATGGTCGGCCGAAGGCACATCGCGGAAATATTCGTCCTGGAAAAGCGGCTTGGGCTTGCGGCGGCGCAGCTTGAGCGCAACGATTGTGCCGGTAAAGGCCACCGCCGAGACAACACTTAGCACGGCAAGTGCATTGGCAATCATGCGAGCGTGAGCGCGGCGGGCGTTAGCTTCGTCGGCCCATTCTTTCTCTTCGCTCAGGATCGTTGACATGCGCTCCTCGCTTGAAGCGGAAAGCCATGGCACCCAGTCGCTGGGGAAGGCGATGCGCGCCTCGGCGAATTCGCCCTGATGCACGCAGGGAATGGTATAGGTGACCATGGGTTCGTCCGCATCGAGCGACACGTCGCCCGTCAGCGGGCCGTGGCCCCATGCGCGGAAGTTATCGCCCTTGACGGCCGCCGTCCCGGCAGCAGCATTTGCGAAGTACACTTCCATCTCGACGTCATCGGAATCCGCAGACCAGCCGTCACCCACAAATTTCCAATAGAGCTCGGCGGTATCGGCCCAGTTCATGACCGCACCGGTCATGGTGTAGCTCACGTAATAGATCGTGCTATCGCCGCTCTCGTGGGGGCTGAAAACCTTGATCTTTACGCCGCCGTCGGACTGCTCGACCGTGTAGACGCCAGAGTCACCCTTGTTCGCGCTATCGACTTTGTTGAACGCGGTGTCCTCTTCCTCGACGCTCAGCACGTCGACGCCCGCCGCGCCGCCCTGCTGGTTGGTGCCCGTATTGATATCCCAATACACGCCGTTGATGTCGTCATCGAAATCAAACTGGCGCCCCTCGACAACGGTCAACGACCCATCGGCCTCAACCGTGGCGCCGATGTAGGTTTGGCTCATGGAGTAGCCGTCGGCGTGTGCGGCGGCAGGCAACAGCAACAACGCAAGCGCGACGAGTGCGCAGACGGAAGCGAATCGCGCGAATAGGCGGCGCTGCCGACAGGTCTTGGCAACGGGGGCGTTCATAGGCACATCCTTTGTCTGTAAAACCAACAGCGCCATTGTCCCACGTTTGCGGGTACGCATGACGAACATCTAGGCGACCGGAGCGCCAAATGGGACAAAAGTCCCACCCGAGCCTGGCACTTAGGGACGTTCCTTATCTGCCGGCAGTTTGGGACACTCCTTGGCATGGCCTGCACCAACGATAGATACCACTTCACAGCTCCGTCACAGGTGTAGCGGCTTTGTGTGGGCGCGGCATGCGCTGATTGAGCCGCCAGCCGAGGGGCATAAAGCAGTTGAGCGAAAACGGTTTGCCCCTTTGCCGTTCGCTCGAGGATCATGTCCCCCTTTTCCGCGGAAACCCCGGCAGTTGCGAAGAGCTGCCGGGGTTTCTGTCGTTTG
>DBFAZJ010000229.1:0-3754 GCA_048244295.1 Collinsella sp. | reverse complement strand
GTCGGCGGGGCGTGCCAACGTCTCGGCAATACGGTCTTGTACCTCGAGCAGGCAGTCGAGCAACAGTGGGTTAAAGGTACCGCACTTACCGTCCAGGATCATCTGGATCGCCTCCTTGTGCGGGATAGCGTCCTTGTACACGCGCACGCTCGTCAGCGCATCATACACGTCGGCCACCGAGACCACCTGCGCGGCAATGGGAATCTCGTCGCCCTTAAGGCCATCGGGATAGCCCTTGCCGTCCCAGCGCTCGTGATGCCAACGCGCAATCTGGTACGCATATTCCATAAGCGCATTGCCGACGTGATGGCGGCCCAGCTCAAGCAACATGTCGGCGCCCATCGTGGTATGCGTCTTCATAATCTCGAACTCCTCGGGCGTAAGGCGCCCGGGTTTGTTGAGAATCGCATCGTCAATCGACATCTTGCCGATATCGTGCAGCGCCGAAGCCAAGGCAATCGTGGAGCGTTCCTCATTGTCGAGGGAGATCGTGCCGCTACGCTGGACCAGACAGCCAAGCAGCAGCTCGGTCAGCTTCTCGATGTTCGTAACGTGCCTGCCGCTCTCGCCATTGCGAAGCTCCATGACGCCGGCCATGATGTCGATGAGCATGCGACTGTTCTTGACGCGCTCGTTGTACTGCTGGGACAGCAGGCTCGTCAGGCGGCGCTGCTTGGCGTATAGGCGGATGGTGTTGCTTACACGGCGGCGCACGACACGGGAGTCAAACGGGCGGTTGATATAGTCCGAGGCGCCCAGCTCGTACGCGCGCAAAACCATATCATCGGAATCTTCGCTCGAAATCATGATGAAAGGCAGATTGTCGATACCCGATCGGCGCGACAGATCGGCCAGCACCTCAAAGCCGCTTATGCCCGGCATGACAATATCCAGCAGCACGAGCGACAACTCATCGCCATAGCGGTCGACCATGTCGAGCGCCGTACGACCGTTGTCGGCCTCGAGGATGCAATACTCGTCCTTGAGCATCTCGTTGAGAATGGCTCGGTTCATGTCGGAGTCATCGACAATAAGCACCAAAGGCTTTTCGCTTTGGAAGGCTTCGATGGAATCGGCGTCGGTCACGACCGTACCGGCTTTTGCCTTAGCGCGGCTCAATAACTGGACAGCGCGGCCAACTCCCTCATCGACCGTCTCGCCATGAATGCGAACGCCACCAATACATGCCGTCAAGCTCACGTACTCATGGCCCGGAACAATCGTGGCATGAACGGCATCGGACACCTGGTGCAGGCGACGGGTGAAGTCATCGGAGGGAATATTGGGCATGACGACCACAAACTTGTCGCAGCCATAGCGTACAAGCTCGTCAGTCGAACGAATTCCGCTGCGTATGGCCGTCGCCACAGCACCGAGCGCAAGGTCGCCGGCATGACGGCCACACGTATCGTTGAAGACCCTAAAATCATCAAGGTCGATCACCGCAACGCCGGCATTCATGCGGGCGCTACGGAGCTTTTCCTCGTAATATCGGCGATTGCGCACACTCGTCAGCACATCGGTGTAGACGAGGTCCTCTTCTGCAGCCTCTTGCTCATCGATCGGACGCACCATCAGCAGGACGTGAGGCTCGCCCTCAACCTTCAGAGGGCGCAGGCGAGCGCGGTACTCGGTACCATCATTGAGCAGCTGCTCCGACACCTCATCGGAATCTGCCAAGGCCTCAAGACTCGACTGACGCAGACAAGGGCACCGATTGCCGGCGAGCAGGCAGTTAGGCTCGCTCTTAATCTGATCGGCCGACAGCAAACGCACCACGGGGTAGGTCTTCGCGACGCGGGCGACCTCGGCGGCAGCCTCCTCGTCGGTTAGATTGACCTCGTGATTATTGAGCATATGGGGCCCTTCCTATCGTTACGCACGGCAACGGTGCATATCAATTGGTACAAGGGTAACATCTAACAGCTGAAGGCAAACGCGCGATTATCGTTACATTTTTATGACCTGGCAAACGGCGGTAATGGAGCTGCGGGCGCGCGGTTATGGGCGCATTCGTTAACAATGACGAAACGCTAACAGTCCCTCTCCCCGCAGGTCATCGAGCGTGCTAAAGCTCCAAGACATCGCGAACGGCGTTTGCCGCCGTAACGGGGCGATCGCGCAGACCGTTATGCGCACCCGGGATCGTCACAAGGGGGCAATCGAGATATTCGGCAGCCGCTCGCGTGCCAGCCTCGCGGGGTGTATCGACCGAAAGCTCGCCCAAAAACACGGCCGACACTGCCTTTGACGCGCGGGCGCGCTCCCAGTCGGGAGCATATGTCATATTTGTTCCGTATTCATTGGCCATAAAGCAACGACCATTGCGTAGGGCATGCTTGGCTTCTGCCTCGGTCGTCCCAGGAGCCTCGGGGTCCAAGTCGCCGAGAGCTCCCAAGAAAAGCCGGAGCGCCCTTGAAACCTTTCCAGCCGCAATCATATCGAGCAAAACCGAAGCTGCGCCCATACCGACGCCTTCGGCCGACACAGCCGGCTCATGCAGAATCGCACGGGCGACGAGATGGGGTTCGGTGCGAAGAAGCTCCAGCGCCACCAACGTACCGGCGCTATGCGCAAGCACATTTGCCGGAGCGCCAACGTGTTCGATCACGGCTTGCAGGTCGGCGGCCTGAGCGGCAAGATCATAGCTGTCGTCTGCCGCATCGCTGCTGTCACCGCAGCCGCGGCGGTCGTAGGCAATTACGCGGTAGTTGCGACTGAGCTCACAAGCGATACCGTCAAAAAATGTGCCGTCGACACAAGCGCCGTGCACGCACACCAAGGCAGTAGCATCAGGTGACACATCCGGGCCGGCATATTCGCGACAGGCAATCGTGGTGCCTGCATTCTCGACCGTAAAATCCATGTTGTGCCCCCATCATCAACGCCCATCCAGTTGCACGTCAGTGCGGTTGGATGGACCCGTATTGCCTTACGCCTTGTTAACAGATTAACTTTACCCGACCCGAGGCTTTTCATGACACGGCATAATGAGCGACGTGAAAAAACGAAACTTGTAAAGCAAGAGCCCGCACCCTGCTTTGGAGCCGATGCTATGCTTAGGCACAATTGTCTTGAGGAGCATATGCCTATGTCTACGTTTTTGAATGCCAGCCCCATCTTTGGGCCCGTTCGCAGCCGTCGCCTTGGCCTCTCGCTCGGCGTCAACATGATGCCGGCCAGCGGCAAAATCTGCACGTTCGACTGCATTTACTGCGAAAACGGCCTCAATGCCGAGCGCCCCTGCCATGAGCCGCACAACACAGCTGCCGTGGTACTCGACGCGCTCGAGGCAAAGCTGCGCGAGATGACAGCCGAGGGCGAGCTCCCCGATGTGATCACCTTCGCAGGCAACGGCGAACCCACCGCCGCACCGGAGTTTCCGCAGGCCATCGCCGGTGCCGTCGCGCTTCGCGACCAGCTGGCCCCAAACACCAAGATTGCCGTGCTCTCCAACGGCACGCGCGCCGGCCGTCCCCAGGTGCACGATGCGCTCATGATGGTCGACGACAACATCCTCAAGCTGGATACGGTCGATCCGGCATTTATCCAGCTGCTCGATCAACCCGTTGGCCCTTACGATGTGGAGCACCAGATCGAGACGTTCGCGAGCTTTAACGGCCACGTCATTATCCAGACGATCTTTTTGACCGGCGAGTATCAGGGCAAGCTCATCGACAACACCGGCGAGGAATACGTCGCCCCCTGGCTCGCGGCGCTCGAGCGCATTCGTCCGCAGGAGGCGACCATCTAC
>DBFAZJ010000228.1:0-9508 GCA_048244295.1 Collinsella sp. | reverse complement strand
CTGGACATGCCGGCCTCCCTCCATCGAGGGCCGGGGGATTCCGGCCCCTCTGGGGTTGCCTACCCGGATTCGCGCCTCAGGACTCAGCGCAACGCGTTGCGCTGAGTCCTGAGGCTGTTGCAATGAAAATGACAATCAAGGCCGGCGGTACCGGATGCCAGCGAGAAGGCAAGAAACACGCCGCCGATAACGACGATGGGGATAAAATAGGAAACGCCGGTATTGAATGCATTGAGCAGCGTCTTGCCAGGATCGGCAAAGATAGACTGCTTGGACGCCGGTGTCGGGGCCTGCGGGGCAGCGGAGACGGCCTTCTTCTCTGCCTTGGCCTCGGCCTTGGGCGCGTCAACGGCGCCACCCGTCGCCTTGATGATCTCAATGGCCTGGTCGATGATCTTTACCGGATCGGCGATTACATCCGAGGTGCCGACCTTCAGGAACTTGCCCTCGGCCATCTTCTGCTCAAAACGGTCCTCGTTCTCGACACCCACGTCGACGGACTCCAGGACCAGGTCGGCGGAGTCCACGTCTTCCTGCGTGAGCTCATTCTCGATACCCAGGCCACCCTGAGCCTCGACCTTGCACTCGATGCCACGGGCGGCGCATTCATCCTGAATCGCCTTCTGGGCCATATACGTGTGGGCGATACCCACAGTACAGGCGGCAACGCCTACGATCTTCATTGCTTCCCTCTTTTCATAGAGTTGCGTGCGCAAGACACCGTTTGCGGAGGCCTCCGGAGCATCCCCTGCCGTTTGGACTTGCTGTCTTTTCGACAAGACCAATATAGGTGCTCATTTTTCTTAATACCAGCTTATTTCGGTAAACGCGCAGGTCAGAGCGTTGGTTATGCAATTTAGTTATGCGTTTAACCAAAAATGAATCCTGCGTTTTTGATCTCTTTTTTAAAAGTCAAGAAGTATTTAGATTTCTCGGTAGACGGCAGGCTTGCATAACCGCCACGAATTTCGGACCCCACGGATACGGTATTGTTGCATACTCATAAAAGGGCGAAAGGACAGGCAGAATCGTGTGCCCGCAACCCGAACGTGAACCACCGCGCCAAACAACGCAATTTGTCGGAAGGAGTCGCTGTGACCAAACAGCGCGTTACGATCGCAGACGTCGCCCGCGAGGCGGGAACTTCAACAGCCAGCGTCTCGTATTACCTCAACGACAAACGAGACAAGCTCAGCGACAAAACGCAGGCAAAGATCGCGCGCGTTATAAAGGAGCTGGGATACGTCCCCAACGCCCAGGCGCAAACACTCACCGGCAAACAGACCCGCGTCATCGCCATCATCATCTTGGATAACACCAACAAATGGGCGGGCCTCGTCCTCAACGGCATGGAGCAGGTCATGCTCCCCGCGGGCTACCAGACGGTTGTTTGCACGAGCAACTTTAACCCCGAGACCGAGCTCATGTATGTCGACAAAATGCTCTCGCTGGGCGTCGATGGCTTTATCATCCAGCCCACGGCAAACTTCAAAGCCGTGCACGACCGCATTAGACGCGCCGGCAAGCCGGTCGTCTTTTTCGATGCGGCCATCTATAGCCCAGGTACCAGCTGGATCAAGACCAACCTTTACGACGGTGTGTACAACGCCACGCAGGTACTCCTCGACGCCGGTTACGAAGATTTCTTTTCCATTGCCGCCAACATGACCGAAATGCGCACCCGCATGGAGCGTTTTCAGGGGTATGCCGAGGCGCTGGCAGCGAACGGACAGCTCTACAAAGCGATTTCCATCGACCACAACAAGCCGTCGGTCAGTGAGCTTACCGAGTACTTTAAATACAAGCTCAACCCCGCCAAGCGAACCCTTATCTTCGTGCAAAATCAGTGGGCACTTCCCCGTGTCTACAAGGCCCTCCAGCCCATGGCCCATCTGCTTCCGCAGCAAATCGGTCTTTTGGGACTCAACTGCGAAGACTGGACCAACCTCACCACGCCGACCGTCTCCACCATCATCGAGCCCGTCGACCAGGAAGGCAGAGAGGCGGCCGAGATGCTCCTCGCGCTACTCGATGGCAGCAGCACGCCCGGTGAGCAGCGTATTCTCGAATGCAAACTCAATTGGCTCGGTTCTACCTCGATCTAGACCGCGGGACGAATGAATCCGTAGCGTTTGTCCCAAATCTTAAGTATTTGTTCGATAGAACGGCCCTCGGCGGCTCCTGCTAGACTGGTAGACTCCCAACCGTCCGTCCAGGAGTCACCATGTCGCGCAAGTCCGCCTACAAGCAAGCACTTTCTATCGGCACCGCTGTGGTGCTGGGGTTTGCGCTGTTTACGGGATCGCTCGACGGGGCGCCCAGACTGCTCTCGCCGCAAAGTGATGAACAGGCGGCGGCTCTGGCCGAGAAGCAAGACGAGAGTCCCAGCCGCACCGACGACGAGGCAGACCTGGTTGCCCGACTCGAATCGGGAACGGCAAACTCCACAGACTCCCAAAACAGCCCGAACTCTGGCGACAAGCCACATTCCGCCGCACCCGACACCGGTGATGACGCTTCCGCGGACAGCGCCGCCACCCCCATCGACGAGGTCGAAAACCCCAATCTCGACCGCGCCCGCGGCGTATACCTCAGCAGCATTCCTGACTACGCGGGTAACCCCTATGTTGCCCTGCGAGCCGACAGCACGCACCCGTTGGGCACACCATCATTCACGCTCGATGAATACGAGCGCGCTACAGAAGAAGGTTGCTTTAAGAAGTTCTCCAAGCTCGACAGCCTGGGCCGCACCCGCAAAGCGCTCGCTTGCGTGGGCCCCGAATCGCTCGGTCAAGGCGAGCGCGGCGATATCTCGCGTATCCATCCCGCCGGATGGCGCCAGCAACGCTACGACTTTATTCCGGGCCAGAGCCTCTACAACCGCTGTCACCTCATCGCCTGGTCGCTCTGCGGCGAAAACGCCAACCGCAAGAATCTCCTCACCGGCACGCGTTATCTCAACGAAACGGGCATGCTGCCATTTGAGGAGCAGATTCTCGGCTACATCCGCGAGACGGGCAACCATGTGCTCTACCGTGTCACGCCCATGTACAACGAAGAGGAACTCGTCTGCCGTGGCGTGCGTCTTGAGGCGCAATCGGTCGAGGACCACGGCAAGACCCTGTGCTTCCACGTGTACTGCTACAACCTGCAGCCGCATGTGCAGATCGACTACGCTACCGGCCGCAATCAGGCCTCGGGAGACTAGGGCTGGCCAAGCTGCCCCAAAACTTAAAATGAACCGTTTTCCTCCATCCCCCAGGGATCAAAAAGGGCCGCCTGGATTGCCCAGAGCGGCCCTTGCATCGGCATGTATGTTACAGGCAACGCCCAACGCTACTTGGCACGGCCCTCCTCATAGCGCTCGACCAGCTTGGCCTGAACGTCATAAGGCACCTGCTCATAGCCCGCAGGCTTCATGGTAAAGTCGCCCGTGCCGCGCGTGATGGAGCGCAGACGCGTCGAGTAATCCGTCAGCTCGGCGAGAGGAGCCTGAGCGATGACCACGGTGTCTCCGCGCTCATCGGTCTCCATACCCGTCACGCGACCGCGCGAGGCCGAGATGTCGCCCATCACGGCGCCGGCGTAGCTCTCGGGAATAGTCACCGTGATTTCCTCGATGGGCTCCAGCACCACCGGGTCGGCGTCGGCGCATGCCTTGCGCAGGCCGATGCGAGCCGCCGCGCGGAACGCCATCTCGTTGGAGTCGACGCTGTGATACGAGCCGTCGTACACAGCCACGCGAATGCCCGTAAGCGGGTAGCCGGCAATGATGCCGTCCTTCATGGTCTCCTGAACGCCCTTGTCCACGGCGGGAATGAGCGAGCGCGGAATGCGGCCGCCTACGACCTCGTCCACAAACTCATAGCCGTCGCTCGTACCGTCGGGCCCAATGAGCGGCTCTACGCGCAGCCAGCAGTCACCATACTGGCCGGCGCCGCCGGTCTGCTTCTTGTGGCGGCCCTGGGCAGTTGCCGTGCGGCGAATGGTCTCGCGATACGGGATGCGAATCGGCACGCTCTTGGCCGCGACCTTGGTACGGTCCTCAAGACGATTGAGCAGGACCGAAACCTGCGCCTCGCCCACCGCCGAAATGATGGTCTGCCCGGTCTCCTCGTCGCGGTCGATGCTCATGGTCGGATCGGCCTTGCATGCCTTCTCGATAAACGTGTAGAGCTTCTCTTCGTCGCCGCGATTCTCGGCCTCAATAGCGATGCGGTACTGCGAGTTGGGGAACTTAAACGCCGCAGCCTCGACCTTGCCGGTAATCGAGAGCGTATCGCCCGTCTCGGCCGCCAGCTTGGGCGCCACGATGATATCGCCGGCATAGGCGTGACCGACCTCGGTCATGTCGCGGCCGCACATCACATACAGGTGAGCCAGACGATCGCTCTTGCGGGTGCGCGCGTTGATCAGCTCAAGGCCCGGCTCAAGCGTGCCCGTCAGCACCTTGATGAAGCTGATGCGACCCTGCTGAGGATCGGCCAGGGTCTTAAACACAAACGCCACCGGGCGGTCATCGTCGCTCGAGATCTTGAGCGAATCACCGTCGATGAGCGGCATTTCACCATAGTCGGTCGGCGCCGGGAAGTACGTGGCGATGTCGTCCATCAGCGAGTTGACGCCCTGCTCCTTAATGCAATCGCCCGCAAAGACCGGCACAAAGATGCGCTCGGCGATCGCCTTCGACAGCAGGCCTTCAAGCTCCTCCTGCGTCAGCGTCTCCTCGCCTTCCAAGTACTTCATCATCAGTTCGTCGTCAGCCTCGGACACCAGCTCGCACAGATGGTCATGGGCCTCCTCGGCCTGGGCACGATACTCCTCGGGAATCTCCGACTCAACGGCTTCGGCGCCGTTGCAATGGCGCGCCTTCATGCGCACCAGGTCGATGATACCGTCAAAGTCCTCGCCCTCGCCCCAGGGAAGGGTCACGGCGCCCAGGCGCGTGCCAAAGCGCTCCTGCAGCAGGTCCATCGTGGTCGCAAAGCTGGCCTCGGAGCGCGACAGGCGGTTTACGAACACCGCACGCGCCAGACGCAGGTCCTCGGCGGCATACCAGAGCTTAACCGTCGTAGGCTGCGGGCCGGCCTCGGCGTCGACCACAAACAGGGCCGTCTCGCAGACGCTCATCGCGGCAAAGGCGTCGCCGATAAAATCGGGGTAGCACGGGGCATCGAGCACATTGATGCGCGCACCCTTCCAGTCGATCGGCGCAATGGTCGTCGAGATGGAAAACGCACGCTTGACCTCTTCGGGGTCATAGTCGAGCGTGGGCTTGGTGCCGTCGTGGCCGCCCAGGCGGGCGGTCTTGCCGGAAAGGTGGAGCATGGCCTCGGCGAGTGAAGTCTTGCCCACCCCACCTTGGCCTACGAGCACCACGTTCCTTACGTTACCGGTCTTGGGAGCACCCATGATGACCTCCTTGCAGGGCCGCGCGCAATGCGCGACGCCAACGGGGAGAGTTCGCGGTCGATGCCGTCCCGGGAGCAGCATGGTCGGCAGCCGATCCGGCTCACCCTCCAAATGTCCTATGCCACCACCCTACCCTCGCGGGCGACTGTCCATGCACACCTTTCGGCGCACGTATGAATACGGGCGGCGAGAGGAGGGGGCAAACGCCTGAGGCGGTTATTAAGTCCCATCGGCGCAAATAAAAACCGCCGCAGGCCATAAGACCTGCAGCGGTTTCGCCTCAATGTCTACTTGAGCCTAGCCCTCGATACGGCTCAGGAACTCGCGCGTGCGCCGTTCGCGCGGATGGCCGATAACCTGCTCGGCAGGACCCTCCTCGACAATGCGACCGCCGTCCATAAAGACCACGCGATCGGCAACATCGCGCGCAAACTGCATCGCATGGGTCACGATCACCATCGTCATATTCTGCGCGGCAAGGTCTTTAATGACGCGCAGCACCTCGGCCGTTAGCTCGGGATCGAGTGCCGAGGTCGGCTCATCGAAGAACAAGATCTCTGGATCGAGCGCCAAGGCGCGCGCAATACTCACACGTTGCTGCTGACCGCCCGAAAGCTCGCATGGCACCTTGTTCTCGTTGCCCGTAAGCCCCATCTGCGCGATCAACTCACGCGCACGTGCTTCGACCTGCTCGCGCGGGCGCTTGAGCACGCGGATCGGAGCGTCGGTAATGTTTTTCATCACGGTATAGTGCGGGAACAAATTGTAGTTCTGAAACACCAGGCCAAAGCGCGAGCGCGCCTGCTTGGGCACATCGCCTTTCGCATACACCGTACCCGATCCCGCATCCGTCGCAACGGCTAGATCACCAAACGAAAGCGAGCCGCCGTCAAGCGTCTCGAGCAGCGTGGCGCAGCGCAACAGCGTTGACTTACCGCCGCCCGAAGGTCCGATAATCGCCACGACCTCGCCACGCTTTACCTCGAGCGAGATATCCTTGAGCACCTCATTGCCACCAAACGCCTTGCGCGCGCTCGTTATATTCATTACCGTTCCGGACACGGGAACCTCCATGTGTTGAAAAGCACGACGGAACAGGCTAGTCGTGGTAGTAGTCAAGTCGCTTTTCGGCGGCGCCCAGCAGCATCTCGACCACAAAGTTAAAGACCCAGTAGATCAGTGCCGCAATCGCAAACGGCACCATGCTCACTTGAGAGGCAACCAGTGCCTTGGCCGTCGAGAACATCTCCCCCACGCCGATGGCAAACGCCAGCGACGTGTCCTTGACCAGCGTGATGATTTCGTTGCCCATCGCCGGCAAAATGCGCTTGGCGACCTGCGGCATCACAATGTACAAAAACGTCTGCAGGCGTGAGTAACCCAGCACCTCGGCGGCCTCATATTGACCACGCGGGATAGACTGCAAACCCGAGCGATAGATCTCGGCAAAGTAGCCGGCATAGTTGATGATGAATGCCACGACGCACGCTGTCCACTTGGAATCGGGCGTGAGCGAAATACCAAAGACGTAATACGGAGCAAAGTAGATGGCAAACATCTGCAGCATGAGCGGCGTACCGCGCATGACCGAAATGTAGATGCGCGCAATCCAACGCAGCGGCGCGATTCTGCTCATACGCATAAACGCCACGGGAATTCCCAAGGGAATCGAGCCCAACAGCGTGAGCACAAACAACTGCAAACTGACCAAGAAACCCTGGCCAAGCATCTGCATCATGACCTGAATAGACAACCCAAGCTCTCTTTCACAGCAACAGAACAGCAGGTGTTAATTGAAATAGGCACAGTGCCCAAGATTGCGAGCGACAAGCCCGACGAAGCGTACTTTGGTACGCGAGGAGGGTTGGAGCCGCAAGGTTGGGTGCTGTGGCTATTTCAAAACCCAGTTATCGAAGGACAGACCATAGCTCGCATACTTGTCGCACAGGTCCTTGACTGTACCGTCCTCATAGAGCGCCTTGAGCGACTCGGTCACGGCGTCGGCCGACTTGGTGTCGCCCTTTTTAAAGCCAACGGCGTAGTGCTCGCTGGACAGCGGCTTGTCAAGTTGCGTATAGGCATCGGGCTTGGCGGCAAGCTGATACTGGGCGATCGAAAGGTCGCAAGCCACCGCATCGACCGCGCCGCTCTCGAGCTGCATAAAAGCCGTGTTGTACTCGCCGATGGTATCGAGCGTGGCAAACGTCGCCGCCAGATCCTTCTGGTCACCCTCTAGCACATCCTGTGCGGCAGAATCGGTCTGGGTAATCACGGTCTTGCCGGCAAGGTCGTCCCAACTCTTGATGCCCGCATCCTTCTTGACCACCAGCACCTGCTCATTGAGCATGTACGGCTCGGAGAACGTGTAGTCGTCCTCGCGGCCCTCCATGGTAAAGCCGTTCCAGATGCAGTTGATGGCGCCCGAGTTGAGCAGCGTATCCTTGGCGTCCCAGTCGATGGCCTCGTACTTGACCTCCCAGCCCTGCTTATCGGCAACTGCCTTGGCCAAATCGAGATCAAAGCCGGTGTACTCGCCATCGTCGCCCACAAAGCCATACGGAGGATAGGACTTGTCAAAGCCCACCACGAGCTTCTTAGACTCCACAACGCCCTTGGCGTCCTTTGCCGCGGCAGAGCCGGCAGTGGAACCCTTGTCGGCACCACCGCCGCAGCCGACAAGACCAAGGCCAAGCACCGTGGCGAGCGAGCCGGCTAGACCAACAAACTGACGACGAGACATATCGGTATTCATGGTATTCCCCCTTGATGGCACTTTAGCTAAGTAAAGTGAGTCATGTAACGTTCAGAATCATACACTTTAGCGTGATAGAGCACAAGGCGAGTTTGCCCGCCGCGTGAGGGGTGTGGGGTTAAGTTTCCTGCTCTACAGTCCTGCTCACGACGGAGGCCACATTAAGTGGCCTCCTGTTCGTGCGGAACTCGCGATAAACTTAACCCCCACACCCCTCACGCGGCGGGCAACCGTCGTTGGGCTTATCACTGACACGATTAAACCGCTTGCATATCGTCTGCTTGCTTGGCACGGTACAATACTTGCAGCTTTAATTCATGAATTAGTGGAGTTATTGATGGCAGAATCTCGTGCGGAGCGTAAGGCTCGTCGTGCTTTGATCGAGGCGGCTGAGGGGTCGGAAGAGAAAAAATCTTCTAAGAAATCCAAGTCGTCTCAGGACACGAAGGGTAAGTCGGCCAAGGGCAAGGCTAAGACCAAGCGTCCCAGCCCTCGTCGGAGCGAGGGTAAGGCACCTCAAGCTCGTTCCAAGCGCTCGCATAATGAGTCGTCCCGGTCCGCTCATAAGGCCGTTGATCCCAAGTCGCCCTGTTCCATCATGAAAGCTTGCGGTGGATGCACGGCGCTCAACAGGCCTTATAAGAAGCAGCTGGCGACCAAGCAGGCTGCTATGGATGAACTTTTTGCTGCTCTTTGCGAGCGTGAGGGCATAACCGTCGATCCCATTCGCGGTATGGACGTTACTCTGGGCGACCCGGGCAAATATCCTGCGCCGCGTGGTTTTCGCCATAAGGCCGCCACTCCCTTTGCCCCCGGCAAAGGGAGCGCTGTCCGCTGCGGCTTTTTTGAGCGCGGCACGCACAGAATCGTCGCTGTTCCCGAATGCCCCGTCGAGGCACCGGGAGCCCGTCAGATTCTTAACGGCATTGCGCGTGAGGCCGAGCGCCTGCACATTCCCGCCTTTAACGAGGACAAGCATCTGGGCCTGCTTCGCTATGCCGTCGTTCGCTGCGGCTGGCGCACCGACCAGATCATGATCACCCTCGTTACCGCCCAGCGCGACCTGCCGCATGCGCAGGAATTCTTTGAGGCCATCGCCGCACTCGATCCGCGTATCGTCACCGTCGCCCAAAACATCAACGGACGCCCTGGCAACGCCATCCTGGGTGAGGAAACCCACATCGTGTATGGCGCTGAATGCATGCGCGACCAGCTACTCGGCTGCGAGTTCGATATCTCCCCCACCGCGTTCTACCAGACCAACCCGCAGCAGACCGAGCTGCTCTACCAGCTCGCTATCGACGGTATGGATCTGCACCAGGGCGATGTTCTCATGGATGCCTA
>DBFAZJ010000227.1:0-4459 GCA_048244295.1 Collinsella sp. | reverse complement strand
AGGTAGACCTCGAGGTCGCGGTCGCCGAACTTGTTCATGAGGTACTCGAGCTGCATGAACTCGTCCCAGGTGCCGCCGACGCCCATCAGGAAGACGGCGTCGTAGCCCTCCTCGTGCACGCGGTCGGCCAGGGCGGTCATCTTCTTGCCGGCCTCGTAGACGTTCCTGCCGTCCTCGAGATAGCCCTCCTGGTCGAAGTGCATGATCTCGATCTTCTCGGTCTCCTTCATGTGTGTCCTCCCATCACATGTGCGCAATTCTATACATCGCGCTTCTTGCTGATACCAATTATAGCCATACGATTGCTTGTTATTTAATACCAATCCAAACTCACGGAGATTTGCGGCGAACGGTCGGTTTCCTCGCCCGAGTGGTATTACAACGCCAATAGTTGTCTATTTCGAGCGCTACTGCCAACGGGTTCCCCACAACTCGCCAGCTATAAAAGCGTTGCGCCAGACCCGCCCAAGCGTTTCCGGCGCAACCGCGCAGTTTAGTTATTCGGCTTCCATCTCCGCTGTCACACGGCGATACATCTCGATAACCTGAGTCGTCGCCTTGGACGGATCCTGATAGTAGCGGCCATCACACGTCTCGGCCGAGACATAGCCCGTATAGCCGTGGCGCATGAGTGCCTCGAGGTCGGCACGCATATCACGCTCGCCGTCGCCCCAGGCAAGATGCGTCGTGCCGCCGCCCACATCTACAAAGTGGGTGTGAACGATCTTGTCGCCCAAAACCTCAAAGTAGCCGTCGATCGTGTCGCCGGCAACTTCCATGGCGCCAAAGTCGATACAGGCCTTCAGGTTGGGACGATCGACCGCCTCGAGGATGCGCGCGACATCCTGTGCCGTATTGACCAACACGGACTCCGACGGCTGCAGGGCCTCGAGCGCGACGCGAATACCGCGCGTATCGGCGTAGTCGCACACCGAGCGCAGCATGGCAACGCTGCGGGCCCAGGCGTCCTCAGCCGGCTCGTCCAGATAGGCCCAACCACTCGTCACCAGAATCTGCGGCACGCCCAACTCAACGGCAACGTCGATCACATTCTTAAAGTACGAGAGGATGCGTTTTTGGCCCGCCTCACCGCGCACCGCGACGTTCCATGGCTTGGGGTTGTTCTGCTCGGGGCACACGCACACGATCTTGATACCGTATTGGGCGGCAAGATCGCGAATCTTATCCACCGAATCGTGCTCATGGCAATCCACATACAGGTGCATCGAGCCAGTCCACAGCTCGATATTGCGATAGCCGGCCTCACCTGCAGCCTTAAAAAACGTCTCGATGCTGTAGTAACGATGGTTGATGTTCATGAGCGAAAGCTCGGGTACGACCATAGCCCTCCCCTTTCGTACGGAGTTTTAAAAAACAGGGGGCCGCCGCAGATGCGACAAGCCCCCCAAAGATCGACGCAACCGTTAGACGCGATGGAAGCGCGATTCGAACATATTAGGCAAGCACGCCAAAGTAAGCGCCGATGATGCCCACGACCATGGTGCAGAGGATCAGGACCATCGGGTTGATCTTCTTGGAGAGCAGCCAGTAGTAGAGCCAGAAGGCGGCCATACCGAGCATACCGGGCATGATGCCGTCCAGGATGTCCTGGAGAGTCTGGGCGGAGTCGCCCTGACCAATGGCGATGGGCAACGAAGCCCAGAACATGTCCTTGCTCATGGCGCCGACGACCATAACGCCGACAATGCCGACGCAGGCCATGATCTTTTGCATCAGGCCGGTCTTCTGAGCCTCGTCGAGGAAGCCAATGCCCAGCTCATAACCCTTGATAGCGCCAAAGATACGAATCAGGAACGCCGGGATGTTGTAGACGAGCAGGAAGGCGATGGGGCCAAAGACGTTGCCGGCCTGGCACAGGCTGATGCCCACGGCAGCGGCGACGACGCGCAGGGTGGACAGGAAGAAGGAGTCACCCAGGCCGGAAAGCGGACCCATGAGGGCGGCCTTGATGTCGTTGACGCTCTCGGGCTCAACCTCGCCACGAGCGACCTTTTCTTCCATGGCCATCGCGATGCCGCCCACGAAGGGAGCGAGCTGCGGGGTGATGTTGAAGAATGCGCTGTGACGGTGCAAGGCCTCGGCGTAATCATCGGGACGGCCGGCATAGATCTTCTTGAGCATGTTGGCGACCATCAGGCAGAAGGCAATGTTCATCTGCTTGTAGTAGGTCCAGGAGAATTCCATGCCCAGGGCGCCGGTGTTCACGGCGCTCTTAATGAGGTCGGAGCGAGTAATCTGGTTCTCGGAATTAGAAGTCATCGTCCTCATCCCCTTCCACAGAAAGCTGGGACTGGGCGCCACCAAGGCCCAGCAGGTCGTACTTGTCGATGCCGATGATGATTGCGATCAGGGCGACGCCGAGGACGGGCACGTTGGCATAGGAGCACAGCAGGAAGCCCAGGAAGTAGAACGGCACGAGCTGCTTGGTAAGCACCAGACGGCCGAGCATGGCGAAGCCCATAGCAGGCAGGATGTTGGCTGCGACGCCAAAGCCATCGAGGACGAACGTCGGGATGAAGTCGAGCAGGCCCTGAACGGCGTCGGCACCCAGATAGAAGGAGACCGAGCACAGGATAAAGGCCAGGACGACAATCACGAGACCGATAATCCAGTGCATAGCGTAGATACCCTTGAGGTTACCCTTGCTGGCAAAGACGTCGGCACGGTCGACCAGAAGGGGCATACCGGCGTTGACGACGTTCTTAATGGCCAGGCACAGAGTGGCGATGGGCATCGCGAGCGCGATAGCGGCCTCGGTGCTCTGACCCAGCTGAATAGCGAAGGCGCAGGCGAGCACACCGCCAATACACTCATCGGGCGGCACGTAAGCGCCGATGGAGATTGAACCCATGAAGAGCAGCTCGAGGCTCGCACCGATGGCGAGGCCGGACTGCAGGTCCCCGAGGACTATGCCGACGAGCGGGCACAGAACGATCGGGCGGAACGCATAGAGCGTACCGAGCTGATAATCGAGCTTACCGAAGGCAGCGATAAGTCCGATGAGGATCGCTTGAACAAGCATTGTTCCTCCCTTTGATCCCTCTTGGATCCGCGCGGCGATTCCCGACTTGTCAGCGCGCCCTTTTCCATGCCGACAATCGCCCAGACAGATCCAGCTTGTACCGGTGTGCTGTTAACACCTAAACCGGTGCAAATGATTTGATACCAATTATATAGTCATACGAAAACTATTTAATACCAATCGCTCAACGGGCGTGTACTCCCGGTGAACGGTAGATGGGGGTAACGGGTAAAGTGTTTATCCGGTACGCCCACGAATAGGGGCGGCGCCGTGCGCGCCGCCCGTGGTTCCCAATTAGAGGGCGCTTAGGGCATCGACCTTGGGGTCGTCGGCCAGAGCGCGAATCTCGACCTCGACACCGCGGCCGACGAGCTCGCGAATGTCCTCTTCCTCGGCAGCAGTCACAAAGATCTGGCGGGAGATCTTACGGGCATCGGGACGCTGCTCGTCCTTGGACTTGGTGTTGCCCAGGTTGATGGAGGTGATCTGCGGGCAGCCGTCGACAAGCTGCTTGGCCTCGGCGATGCTGGCGACGCAGATGATCATCTTGTACTTATCGGTAACACCGGAGTTGATGGCCTCGATGGCGTGCTCCATGTCCTTGATGACGAGCTTGACGTTGGCCGGCTTTCCCATCTTGAGCGTAGTCTTCCAGACGGGATCGTTGGCAACCTTGTCGCCAACGCAGAAGATGCAGTCGGAGCCCAAGCCCTGGACCCAAGAGACGGCCACCTGGCCATGAAGCAGACGATGGTCGACGCGAAGCAGTTGAATCATGATTGACCCCCAAAGGTCTCATGCCGGAAACCCGGCCCCATTAATAGCAGGCGGTGACTAGAACTCTTCCTCGTCATCCGCATCGGTCAGCAGGTCGTTGACAAACTTGACGCGCGTGTCGTCAGCCGCGAGGATCTCGCGGATAACCTGATCGGCGGGAGCCTCCTGGTCCGAAAAGAGCAGCTGGATCAGCAGCGGCAGATTCATGTTGGCAACCAGGTAGGTGTTGGGGCGCGTCTGGACGATCTTGGTGAACTCGTTGTTGACGCTGCCGCCAAACAGGTCGGTGCACACGATTACGTCGTCGGCGGGGTCGAAGGTCGCCAGGAGCTTGGCGGCCTCCTCGGCGACGTCGGTGCGGCCGTCGACAAACATCGACAGGTCGTGGACGTTATCGCGCGCGCCCGAGAGCAGCTCGGTGCTCTCTTTGATGCCGGTCGCAAAATGCGCGTGGCTGGCAAAGATGTATTGCCTCATTGCGGTTTCCCCCAAATGGAATTAGTAGTCGAACTGGTGGTAGTAGCGGCGGTACTTGAGGTTGTGCTTGGTGACCAGCTCGTAGTTGCGCGCGAGGCGGTCGGTGGTCAGCACGGACAGGATCCAGGGGGACACGATGACGCGGAAGTCGTCGTCCAGGCC
>DBFAZJ010000226.1:0-18422 GCA_048244295.1 Collinsella sp. | reverse complement strand
CCGATACTATACACCCATACCCCCTGGGGGTGTCTAGTACAGAATAAATGTATGACATCTCGCTACAGATGAGGGTAGTTGGTTGACCGATGGACCGTCCCAACCAAACATCTCAATCTGTAACATCTGGACCGATTTTTGAACCATAGCTGTTACAGATTTAGACAAACATTTCAGCCGAAAACTAACGTCTCGATCTGTAACAACTAGACCCCGTTTTGCCGAGTAACTGTTACAGATCAAGACAAACCATTCGAGGGTAACCCGAACGTCTCGATCTGTAACAGTAAGACCGATGTTTGGGTCTTACTGTTACAGATCGAGACAATCTCGGAGCAGATGCTCCGGGCATACAACGTAAAACGCCGGGGCGCCCGCGTGATGGGCGCCCCGGCGCATGCTGGGCAGGGTTTGCGAAGCGGTGGGAGGGAGGAGAAGCCGTCCTCCCGAAATCCTTACTCCTGACGACGCTTCTTGTCAGTCAGGAAGACGCCGGCGGCTACGAGCACGACACCTCCGATGACAAACGTCTCACCGGCGAGCGCAGCATTGTCGCCTGTGGTGGGAAGTGCCGAGTTGGCGGCCGTCTTGGCGTTGCCGGCAGACGGCTTTCCAGTAACCGGCTTAGCGGCAGCCTGCGTGATCTTGGTCTGCTCGGCCTTCGCCGCCTCTTGCTCCTGGCGGGCGATCTCGTCCTTCAGGGCTTGCTCGGCGGCTACGCGTTTTGCCTTCGCCTCGTTGTAGCCGTTGAGAGCCGCGGTGTAGGCTGGCGTCGCAGCATCAAGGTCTGCCTGAGCGGCATCAAGTGCGGCCTTTGCGTTATGTTCTGCCTGCTTGGCGGCGACACACTTGGCAAAGAGGGCATTGAGCGTATCGTTCGCGTTTGCGTCAGAGCCAGTAGCAATGCCGCTTTCGACGTTGATGGACTTGAGCTTTCCGAGAGTAGCAGCAGCGGCGTCCGATGCGGCCTGAGAATTCTCGACCGCTTGCTCGGCGTTCGCGATGGCATCATTTGCCGTGCTAAGGGCGACTCCGGCATCGGTAACTGCTGCGTCGGCCTCCTTCTTGGCCGCCTCGGCGGTGGCAAGATTATCGACTGCATTGCTCAGGGCGTCGGCACGGGCCTTCTTTGAAGCAAAGTCGTTTTTCGCCATGGTCAGATCGCTCGCAGCGTGCTCCGCGGTCGCCGCCTTGGCCTCGGCGTTGTCCTTCGCGGCGTCGAGGGCCTGCTTTTTAGCAGCCTCGTCGAGCTTCGCCTTTTCGAGAGCGCTCTGGGCAGACGTCTGGGCTGCCGTGGCTTCATCAAGCGCCTGATGGGCCTCGTCGGCTTTCTCCTGAGCCGCAGCAACATCGGCTGAATACTTGGCAAGTTCCTTCTTTGCATCTTGCAGAGCCTGCTGCTTTACGAGAGTCTCTGCCTTGGCGTCATCAACCTTCTTCTGACTCTGAGCGGCTTGCTCTTTCGATGCCTTAAGCTCGGCGCGCTTCTGGTTGACGACCTGCTCTGCGGTCGCCACGTTGCTTTGGGCGGCTTTGACCTGGTCTTCGGCTTCGGCAACTTTTCCGTTTGCCTTGGCGAGGTTCTGCTTTGCTAGGGCAACAGCGGCGGCGGCACTTGCTACGCTGTCGCTCTTGGCGGCAAGGTCGCTATTCGCGGCAACAATGCCTTCCTGCTTTTGAGCGACGAGGGTTTCAGCTGCCTTTACGGCATCGGCTTTCGATGCCGCTGTGCTGCGCTTTTGCTCAAGGTCCGTCTTTGCGGCGGCGAGCTTTTCGCTGGCTTTGGAGAGGCTCAGCTGATACTGATCAAAGAGATTCTCGAGTTCATCGATCGAGTATTCTTTTTCGTACGAACCGTAATTGTTGTCGATCTCCAAGACGAACACATACGGCCAAAGGGTTCCGCGCGAGTTGATGCCGTATCCCATGGTTTTGGCGTTAGGTTGTACGATATTCAAATAATGGCCGACGGTGCCAAAGTCTGCCCCTTGCTTTTCGAATTCGGTTTTGTGGCTCCAGAAAGTATCCCAAGCATCTTTGGGGGCAACGTTGCCAAGGCCGGCTTTCGCCGCAGCCTCGTCAAATATCTCCTTTTCATCATCGACCCATTGGTGCGCGATGTTTTCTTTAGTGCTGAAGTTCCAGGCGGCATTTTCACAATTGGCGTAATCTGAGTGGCCTAGCGTTTTGTCAGAGTAATTGGAGTCGGATTGAGCGATTGCCATTTGCTCGGCCGTCACCCTAAGCTCACTCAATCCAACGCTTGCACGGTATTCGTTAATCTCGCGCAGCTTGTTAAACGATAGCTTGGCGTTGTCGAGTGACGTGCCGTCTTTTTTATCGCCAATGGTCGTCGGGTTTTTATCGCTCTGCCTATAGATGATGTTTGCAGCGTCGTTGGCACCGATGAACTGGTAGAAGCCGATGACGCTCTGCGCCTCCGCTGTCGTTGCCTTATCGGTTGCCGCCTTGCACGTATCGTATGCTTTCTGTGCATCGACAACGGCTTGATCGGCGGCCGCCTGGTTTGCCTTGGCAGTTTCGAGCGCCTTGTCTGCCTGCTCCTTCTCGGCTTTTGCCTGGTCGACTTGTTTCTGAGCGGCCATTGCCTTCTCCAGTTCGGCAGCATGTGCCTGCTTTGCCGAGGTCAACTCCGATTGCGCCGCATCGGCTTTCGTCTGGGCTGCCGTTACATCATTTTCGGCTGCTGCGACTGTCTGCTTCTTGGCTTCGAGCTCGCTTTCGGCGCCGGCGAGGGCGTCCCGCTTGGATGCAACGTCGTTATTTGCCTTAGAAAGGCCTGCTTCGGCAGTCGCCTGCTGCTGTTTCGCCTGGTCGAGTGCGCTTTGGGCAGCATCGACCTTTGCCTGGGCGGCGTCATACTCCGGGCCCTCGGCGCCTGCCTTTGCGGCCGCCAAATCGGCTTGTGCGCTGTCGTACGCTGTCTGTGCCGCGACTACCTTACCATCCGCGGCGTTCTTTTCCTGCTGAGCGGAAGCCAGCGTGCCTGCCGCTTCGTCGTAAGCGCTCTGCGCGGCGCTCTGAGCCTGCTGAGCGTCGGCGAGCGCGGAATCGGCAGTGGCCTTCGCAGCCTTTGCTTGGTCCAGAGCGGCCTGCGCATCTGCGGCAGCCTGCTCGGCGACCTTGATTTCCTCCGGCGTTGCGTTGGCGGCTGCCTTCTGGGCTGCCTCGAGCCTGGCCTGCGCATCAGCTGCCGCCTGCTTTGCGGAGTCGAGTGCCTGTGTCTTGCTCTCAGCATCGGTCTTGGCTGCGTCAAGTTTGCTCTGGGCATCCTTCAGCGTGGCACTGGCGCTGTCGGTCGCCTTGACGCTTTCATCGAGCTGGCGAGCATATTCGGCGCGCGCGGTGGCCTCTGCCTGCGAATTATCGGAGACGGAGACGTCATAGGCGCTTTGTGCGTTGTCGCGTGCCGCCTGCTTTTCGGTATAGGGGGCAGCCACCGTGTCGTAGTCGGATTTGGCGTCTGCCTCGGCAGCCTTTGCGGCGTCGATCGCAGCCTGCAAGTCGGCAATCTTCTGGGCGTCTGCCTTTACTGCGGAGCCTGCCGCCTCGCCGGCGTGGACAGCAAGCGGGGACATGATCGCGTCCTGTGCCGTGGTATCACTCACATCGTTGGCAAATGCCGAGAACGGCGCGAGCAGCGACGAGCCGGTCATAGCGATGGTGGTTGCCGCGGTGACGGCGAGTCGTGTTGCCTTGTGGCCCGAGAATGTGGGGCGAGGCTTGGCGCCGCCTGAGACTTCCGAGTGTTTAGGTGCGTACTTTGTCATTTCTTCTCCCAATCGTTGAAGGGGTACCTACGACAATTCGTACGTTACGACCGTCGAAAGGGCTCCTGTTGCGCAACATTGGCAAGGAAACATCGACGCACTTGAGTCACATTTATGAGGTGGAGTTCTCGGCAAGCTAATGTCTCGATCTGTAACATCTAGCACCAAATATGACCTCTAACTGTTACAGATCGAGACGGACCGTCCGCGGTCAACTCAAATGTCTCGTTCTGTAACATCTAGAGAGGTTTTTAACCCCTTACTGTTACAGATTGAGATGTTGTCTCGCGGGGCTGGGGTTTTGTCTCGTTCTGTAACATCTAAACCTGTATCTGCCGAGCTGGTGTTACAGATCAAGACAATTGTCGGGGTGGGGTCCCGTCACGGCAAGACTCCCGCCGCCTAGATACAGAATCCGGGGATCACGCAGGTTCGCTTGTTTGGCTTTTCCGCAGGCGTTGCGTACGTAAAGACGTCGCCGTCGTGTCCCACGCGGTTCATATAGAGTGTGCCTTCGCTCTCCGATGTGTCAGGACTCGCCGTTCGTTCCCACCAACAGGTGTCCTTGCCTTTCCACTGGCGAACCAACGTCTCGTTCGTGGTATACGGACTTACCTTGAGCTCGCGGAACAGCTGGTACTCCTTGCCTTCGCCGTTGTAGATGTCGGCCAGGTAGTGAAAGCCCTCGGCAAATGACTCGGGCGGCTGCACTCCGCACAGCTCGACCATGGCGGGCAGCCAAAGGGTTGCGGGCAACTCGCTCAGACACGATGCGCTTCTGGCAGCGCCAACGTTATTCGAGATCTTTTTGACAGATTTAATGAGTGCGCGCAACTCGTTGGGCAGCAGCTTAAGGCCGTCGCCGTCGAGCCATTCCCGCAGCTCGCAATCTGCCCAGCCGGCGCTCAACGGTTGGGCCGTGGCATCGCGCTCGGCAATGCCGGCATCGAACATAAACGTCAGTCCGGCCTTGCCCGTCCCGTCTAGAAGCTCGTCGTGGCGGATGCCCACAAGCTGCGCGCCGACCTGCAGCCCGTTGGTGAGCGTGACACGCTTGGTACATGGATAGGGAATATGCCCGTTGTTATCGAGCAGATGGTAGCGCTTGGCAATCTCGCGCGCCTCGCTACGGGTCTCGGCGGCCTTAATCTTGAGCGAAATCTCCTGCAGCTGATCCCAGGTGTAGTCGTCAAGCGAACCGCGAATGCCGTCCAGGTAGTCGGGGATGCCAAAGCCATGGGTTGCCGCCCCGATAACGCCGAGCCCCGCAACGGCTGCGACAACGCCACCGATAATAAACCGGCGGCGGGTCATGGCATCGTGCCGGGCCTGCTCCAGAATCTCTCGCGCGCGCTCGCCGGCAACGTCGACCTTAAGGTGCGTACCGGAGTCGATGTCAATTGCGGTGTCACTGCCCGCGCCCTCGCGGCCCTCGGATTCGGCATCGGTGAGGTATGCCGAGAGCACCTCGAGCATCTGCTGTTCGGTGGGACGATCACGCTGCTCGACTGAGATGCCTTTCATGATGATTTGGACGAGCGCCTCGTCGTCACTGCATCGCGGCTCGAGCGGCGCCGGCTTGGTCTTGGTCTTTATGAGGTAGAACGAACCGGTTGCCGCGGCACCCGTCGACTCCACATCGAACGGTTTGCGACCGCTGTAGAGCTGGTACAGAATGCTCGAAAGCGCGTAGACATCGATTGCGGGCGAGCGGCGAAGGGCCGCGATGCCTTCGATATCCTGCGTGAGCATCTCGGGCGCGGCGTATGCGGGCGTGGCAAAGCGCCAGATGTCGGCGCGCCGGGTGATCGTGTCATCGCCGAGGGCCATGGTCGCGGAGCCCATGTCGATGAGGCAGGGGTCAAAGGAGCAATCGACGATCTGCTGCTCGAGCGTTCGACTGGTGGTACGGAACATGATATTGGCGGGTGACAGGTCGCGATGGACGACCGGATTTACGAGTCCCTGGGTCATCAGGAGTGCGCGAAGCACGGCGTTTCCAACGGCGGCCACCATCTGGGTGGTTAGCCCGCCCGAGGCATCGTGCGGAAGCAAGGGCAGCGCCTGCTTGAGCGAGGTGCCCTCGACCCACTCCATGAGGATGAGCGGGTCGTCCTCGCACGATCCATAGCCATAGACGCGCGGAAATCCGCGCAGGTGCGAGACAGTGCACAGATGACGGTACTCCTCGAACAGCGCGGCGGTATTGGCCAGGTGCGCAGCCGCTTGCTCGGCGGAGCGGTCGGGTGTCTGGTCGGAAAGGATGGCGTTGTCCTTGAGCAGCTTGACGGCAAAGACCTCGCCGCTTGTGTTGGTCGCGCGAAGCACGTGTCCGATATTGCCGCCGTCGCGGTATGTCGTCTGAAGAATAAGCGTCATAAACCGTCGCTTGGCATCATCCTCGGCACTGGGGTCGACCGCTACGGCGGTGTCGAACGTGTCAAGACGGATGAGTTTGTCGCCAGGGGCGGTGTTGGTGGTATCCAAGGCGTTCCTTCGTTTGGTGGGGCCGCGTGCTCACACCGAGAACGCGATTATCGATTAAAGCCCATGATAGACGTGTTTGCCGATAAGCTGACTCGTATTGCTATTTATAGTGCAGCGTGCAACGTAAATGATATAAGACGAGTGACACCTGTTTCCCACGTCTCTACGCGCTAGTCCACAATAACGAGAAACGTTGTATAGAGACCCAAATGAAGTCTGTCGCTGTTTTCGATTTCCACCGGGGGATAGACTTTGCCAGGCTCGCGTTGGTCGCGCGGCGGCTCAATCACAATATCGCCGTCACCCGCGCCCGATTCGAGCACTGTGCCGTTGGTCGACCCAAGGCCCTGGGCGTACCAGTGCTCACCCTCAAGCCAAATGCGAAGATGCTCGCGCGATGCGTCGGCGCCCACATCGGTGATGCTGGGCGAGGTTTTGGGCAAAGAACCAATCACGGTGCCGCGCGGATCGCGTGTGAGGGGATGGATTTGCATGCCGGCGCAGTTGTCGGCATGGGTTCTGAGCAGACCGAGGTTGGGGGCGACGGTGCGCGGCTGCTCCAGGCTGCTCATAAAGCCACGTCCGACGGTAGTTTCGGTGGTGCCAAAGTGCTCGCCCGTCTTGCTGTCGCAAAAGCGCTCGACGGTGGCCACGCCCTGAACGGGATCGGCGAGCGCCCCCGTTGCCACAAAGAGCATAAGGTAAAGCGTGCTTTTCTCGCGCACGGCATTGCCGTCAAAGTTGTCGATGCGATTGAGGGCATTTGCATATAGGCGGCTGTCCAGCTTGTAGCTGGCGAGAGCCGACATCATTTCGTTGGCGGCCGGACCGCGATAGTGCTCGGCGATTGCCCGATAGGCGGACTCGCCGCCGCCGAGCTTGCTGCAGATTGCCGAGGAAAGGTTGAGCGTGGTGACGGTAAAGTCGCTGTAGATGGAGGGCGCGCACTGGTCAGGCTTGCGATGGACGATGTAACGGGTGAGATACGAGCGGTTGGAAGAGCATTTCTCGAGCAGGGTACTGCCGAGATAAGAGTTTCCATTGATGAGCATTCGGGCGATCTCGAGATGTTTAAGACCGCCGAACGAGCGAATATCGTTATAGAGGACCGAGCAAGGCGTCTCTGCTGCCACGGATACCTCCTTTGATTGCTTCCTAGCCAATATGGCGATAGGAATTAATGGCCCCCGGTGGGCGACGTATTAAATGGCTGCGCAATATATAGCGTAACCAAAGCAACATTATAGGCCACATGTTCGAAATTGCAGGAAGACCGAGAGATTTGGTTTGGACTGGACGGAAATCCCCCTCTGTCTTGATCTATAACAATTAGGACCGATTTTACTCGGTAATTGTTACAGATTGAGACGCTTGTGAACCGTGCCGACCGTTTGTCTCGATCTGTAACACGTAGAGGAAGAGTCGCCCTGTAGATGTTACAGATTGAGACAATCAGCCGGGCCCACCTCGTCCGCCTCGTCATCTGTGGTTTACGTGGGGGCATGCGGAGTGCGGGTATACTAACCGGCGGCGAATCTGCTCCATCGCTTAGAGCTGCTGCGTCTGGACGGCGCGTGATAGGGCTGCCAAAGCGATCGCCAGCGTGCTGAGCAACGTCCTCTCTGTGCGCACCTGTTTTTGTATGTATTAGCGCACTACCAAGCACGCCCGCGCGGCCGCATGCCGTGCCCATTGCGCGTGCAGATAAGGAACAACAACATATGCGTAATTCTGTATCCGACGTCACGGACGCCGAGATTCTGGACGAGGCCCGCGAGGCCATGACCCAGGCTGCCTTCGATGCCGCCGATGAGGCCAATGCTGCCCAGACCGTCGAGTCCGCTACCGAGAGCCTGCCCGCCTTTGACGAGCTGGGGCTTTCCGACGAGATGCTTCGTGCTATCGAGAACCTGGGCTACACGGCGCCAACGCCTGTTCAGGCCGGCTCCATCCCTGTGGTGCTCGAGGGCCGTGACCTGCTTGCCGCCGCTCAGACCGGCACCGGCAAGACGGCTGCCTTTTTGCTGCCGACCATGAACAATCTGGAGCACATCGCTCCTCCCAAACCCGTGCGCGAGCGCGGCGGCCGCAACCGCCGTCGCGGTGTTAAAAAGCCCGAGGGCAACGGCCGTGGCCCCGTGATGCTCGTCATCACCCCTACGCGCGAGCTTGCCCAGCAGATCGACGAGGTCGCAAGCAAAATCGCCGACGTCACCGGCCATGTTGCCGTGACCGTCGTGGGCGGCGTGAGCTACAAGCCGCAAACCGCTGCCCTCAAGTACGGCTGCGACATCCTGGTCGCAACGCCGGGCCGTCTGGTCGATCTGATCGAGCAGGGTGCCTGCCACCTGGACGAGGTCAAGGTGCTGGTGCTGGACGAGGCCGACCGCATGCTCGACATGGGCTTTTTGCCCGCCGTCCGCCGCATTGTGCGCGAGACGCCGGCCGAGCGTCAGACGCTGCTGTTCTCGGCCACGCTCGACGAGGAGGCCGTGGGCGAGATCACCGACCTGGTGAGCGACCCGGCACGCGTGGAGATCGCGCCCGCCACGTCGACCGCCGACACCGTCGACCAGTTTGTATTCCCGGTGTCCATCGAGGCCAAGAACAATCTGCTGCCCGAGTTCCTCAAGAAGGAGGGCCCGGAGCGCACCATCGTCTTTATGCGCACCAAGCACCGCGCCGACAGCTGCTGCCGTCGTCTGGAGCGCAAGGGCATCAAGGCCGCCGCGATTCACGGCAACCGCAGCCAGGCTCAGCGCGAGCGTGCCCTTTCGGCCTTCCGCGACGGTACCGTCGACGTGTTGGTGGCAACCGACGTGCTCGCCCGCGGCATCGACATCAGCGACGTGCGCTACGTCGTGAACTTTGACGTGCCGGCCGAGCCGACCGACTACATCCACCGTATTGGCCGTACGGGCCGCGCCGGCGAGCTGGGCTGGGCCATCACGTTTGTGACCGAGCAGGATGTCGATGAGTTCTACGAGATCGAGAAGCTCATGGACAAGACCGCCGACATCTACGAGGCCGGCGACCTGCATGTGGGCCCCAATCCGCCCGCGGTTGACCCCGAGCGCGATCCTGCGGCCTTTAAGGTGAAGAAGAAGACCAAGCGCGGCAAGTCCAAGAGCAAGAAGAAGCTTGAGCAGGCGCGTCGCGACGGCAAACGCAACGGCGACGATTACGGTGATGTGGCCGGTCGTTCCAACCGCGGTCGAGACGAGCGTCGCGGCGACGGTGAGCGTCCGAGCCGTCCCAAGCGCGGCGGCAAGACCCGCGTGCGCGAGGGCGTTCAGGCTCGCGTGGACGAGGCTGTGGAGAGCGTGGCCCGCGAGGTGGCTGCCGAGGAGCGCGGCGGTGCTGGTGTCGTTGAGCAGGCCCCGCGCGGCAACCGTGCCGAGCGCCGTGCCAAGCAGTTCCAGGGCGAGGCGCATCGCCGTCGCCGCGAGGACGAGGACCGCGGCGGTCGTCGCCGTGTTGAGCGCGAGGACGAGGGCCGTGGCTCGCGTGGCGGCAAGCGTGGTTCGGGCGATCGTCGTCGTTCCGGTCGCGATGGCGAGCGCGGCGGCCGTGATGAGCGCCGTGGCGGCGAGGGCCGCGGTTCGCGTGGCGAGCGTGGTACTCGCGGCGGCGAGTCCCGTGGCGGCAAGCGCTTTGATGAGCGCGGTGGCCGTGGCGGCGAGCATCGCGAGGGCACTCGTGGCAACGGCAGCCGCAGCGGTGCTGGCCGCTCTAACGAGTCGCGCGATCGCCGCGATCCGCGTGCCAGCCGCGATCGTCGCGATGACTGGCGCAACTACGACGATACCCGCGAGGAGCGCCGTGGCGGCTATCGTGGCGGGCGTGGCGGCAACCAGGCCGGCTCCCGCGGCGGCCGTGCCGGCGGTCGCGATAATCGTGGTAGCTATGGCAATAGTCGTGGCGGCAAGCGCGGCGGCAGCTCCCGTCGCCCCGGTGACGGCGGCGGCAAGCGCAAGTAACATACGCATCGCCCGCTAGAGCGAGGTGAACCAAGGGCCCCGAGCAACTACGCTCGGGGCCCTTTTTGTTTGCCGTATCCGATCGCTAGTTCAAATGTGATTTCCTCGGGAATGCATCTAGAGGATGCCGTGGGCCTGTTTCCTACCATGCGGCAATGGGTCCCATGGGGTGCGCCGTGCATTTTTTGGAGTATTCTGCAGTTCGAGTTGTCTGCATATGATTTGACGTCGCCAACGGTGGCTTTCGGATATCCCTAGCGAGCGTTCTGAGTCAGATTTCGTCGTTTTCCGGAGCAGGGGCGCGTCATTCTCGCCATGTCGGAACCCAAAATGACGCAGCGCCCTAAAGGTTTGCCCGCTCGGGGTATTGCTGGCGCGGTCACGTTGCAGAATACTCCGTTTTTTGCACGGGCCAGGATGGGGTACCTCGGGAGAACACGGCGGTATCCCGTAAATATATACAATCTGTACCGTAATTTATACAAAACGAAGAGGTAGACAGCGTAGGGTTGGTGCATTGGGGTGCTTGATGCACCAAAATGGGGATCCCACGTGCCGTATACTCTGGCTGGATGTGAAAACGGCTTGACGCGTTGCCAGACGTAGGGGGAGGGTGTCTCGATGAGCGTATTCGAAATTGTGTTTAGTCCGACGGGTGGAACGCAGAAGGTGTCTGGCCTTGTGGCCGGGGCACTGGACAAGAATACCGTTACCGTCGATCTGACCGATAGCGGGCTAGATTTCAGCGCTGTCTCGATGACTGAGGACGACGTGGCCGTAATCTCTGTGCCGGCGTATGCCGGTAGAATCCCGGCTGTGGTGGCTGACCGGTTGGGCATGGTTCACGGCAACGGAGCGCGGGCCGTTCTGGTGTGCGTCTACGGAAACCGCGCGTTTGAGGACACGCTCGTAGAGCTGGAGGACGTTGCGAAGCATGCGGGATTCCGGGTGATCGCGGCAGTTGCGGCCATTGCAGAACATTCCATTGCGCGACAGTTTGCTGCCGGTCGTCCGGATGCGCAGGATGCGGCGCAGCTTGCTGAGTTTGCTCAGCAAATTCAGCAAAAGCTGTTGGCTGAGGATGCGTCCGAGCCCTCTATCCCCGGCAATCGTCCTTATAAACAAGCTGGAGGTCACCGCATGGCGCCCGAGGCAACAGAGGATTGCGTCTCCTGCGGTGCATGCGCCGCGGCGTGCCCCGTTTGTGCTATCGACAAGGGTGACTCCAAACGAGCAGCTGGCGAGGCGTGCATCTCCTGCATGCGCTGCATCGCCGTATGTCCGCGAGGTGCTCGCAAGCTTGATTCCAGCAAACTATCCGCTGTTTCCCAGATGCTGAGCAAGGTTTGCGTCGTGCGGAAGGAATGCGAGCTCTTCATCTAGCGCATACGAAATTGGCGCAATGGGGCCAGGTTAATCTGCACCGACCTGGTGCAAACAAACCTGTCCCCAATGCACCAGAGCAAGGAGTGTCCCCGGGTGCCGGCAGAAAAGGAACGTCCCTAAGTACCGCATAAATACCGTTTATCGGAGAAAAAATACCGTTCGCCGGTCATAATGATTGTTCCGGCTTTGGGCTTGTCTACAATAACCCCCGTAAAAGAAATGCGGAAGGTTACCGAGTCCCCTCGGACGTGGGCCTAACCAAAGTCTTTGATCGCGAGCGTCTCAATGGGCGCATTCGATTGATTTTGGTTGGGCTATATTTATGAAGGGACATGCCACCATGGGTTTCTTTTCTCGCCTGATGGGCGGTTCGGATGAGCAGAAGACTGCAGCTTCCGAGTTCGAAATCCTCGCTCCCGTTTCCGGCGAGCTTGTTCATCTAGAAAATACCAATGACCCCGCTTTTAGCAGCCGTGCAGTGGGCGATGGCGTTGCCGTGGTTCCCCAAGAGGGAACGGTGTGCGCTCCCGTTTCCGGTACCGTCGCGGCGCTGTTTCCGACTGAGCACGCGCTGGGCATCATGTCCGACGACAGCTCTGCTCAGGTGATGCTGCATATCGGAATCGACACTGTTAAGCTTGAGGGCAAGGGCTTCCATGCGCTTGTTGCCCAGGGTGACCATGTCGACGCGGGCCAGCCCCTCGTCGAGGTCGATTTCGACGCGGTCCGCGCCGCCGGCTTCGATCCCACGGTCTTCGTTATCGTGTGCGAGCGCTCGGAGAACTCGACTCTTCGTGAGCATGCTGCCGGCCCTGTCGCTGTTAAAGAGCCTGTCGTCTGGCTTTCCGAGTAAATTCTTGTGGTGGGTACCGTGGTTATCAAGCGAGTTTTTAACAACAACGTCGCAATGGTCACTTCGGACGATGGCTCCGAGCTCATCGTCATCGGTCGAGGCCTCTGCTTTGGCCGTCATGCCGGCGATGCCATCGACGAGGCGTCGATCGAAAAGACCTACGCGTTGCAGGAGGGAACTTCTCAGGATTCGCGTACGATTGACCGCTTGGCACATCTTTTGGAGTCCATCCCCACCGTCAACCTCGTGATTGCCGAGGACATTGTTCAGATGCTCCGTCGAGAGCTCAATGTTGATATCAACGACAAGATTCTCATTGCTCTCGCAGACCATATCAGCCTTGCTTTGGAGCGTGAGCGCAAGGGCGTCTCCTGTGAGAATCCGTTGCTGCTCGAGATCCAGCAGTTCTATCGCAAGGAGTATGCGCTTGCGGGCCGTGCGCTGCAGATTATCAAGGAGTACATGGGCATCCAGATGAGCGAGGAGGAGCAGGGTTTCATTACCTTGCATATCGTCAACGCCACCATGCCGCAGCGCTCTGACCGCCTGATTGTTTCGGTCCAGCTTGTTCGCGACGTGCTTGCGATTGTTTCCAAGCGCTATGCTACGACCCTCGATGACACCTCGCTGCCTTACGAACGTTTCGTTCGTCACCTGCAGTTTTTCGCACAGCGAGCGCTCGATCCTACGGCCGGGCAAATCAACGGAGACGCGCTGTTCCGAATCGAAGAAACGGCGTATCCGCGTGCATTCTCGTGTGCGGATGCCATAGCCGCCCACTTGTCGTCTACCTATAACGTTGTCGTTACCGATGCCGAGAAGAGTTATCTCGCATATCACATTGTTAACCTGCTTGGAGAACCTGGTCTCTAGGCATAACGTGCCCACACATCGATCGATATAAGGCAAGGCTCACGGTCTTGTCCAGGGCACATCTGTCTTAATTTGCGGAAAAGGAAGGGGAGTACCGCTATGACCGCAAAAAAGAAGTTCAATTTCAAAGCGCCGTTGGAGGTGTTCGCGAAGTCGATCGTCCAGCCGATGATGTATCTCTCGGTTGCCGGCATCCTGCTCATCGTGGGCATCATTCTGACCAACAAGACCATCTGCGCTTTGGTCCCCGTACTGGGCTCCGGTCCGTTCCAGCTTGTGGGCGCCGTTGTCTATCAGTCGCTGATGTTTATCATCAACAACCTTTCGATTCTGTTCTGCGTGGGCATCGCCGGCGCCATGGCAAAGAAGAACAAGGGCCATGCTTCGCTGATCGCCCTGATGTCGTTCTTCCTGTTCCTGCAGGCTAACAACATCGTGCTCAACGCCACCGGCTCTCTTGCCGATGCGAGCGGCATGCTCGGTCTTACCGGAACCGGCCAGGCCACCGTTATGGGCATCCAGGTACTCGATACCGGCGTGTTTGGTGGCATCATCCTTGGTTGCATCACCGGTGCCGTGTTCAACAAGTACTCGAACAAGCAGTTCCCCATTGCCCTTTCGATGTTCTCGGGCGTTCGCTTTCCGTTCCTGATCATGATCATCATTTCCTGGATCATGGGCGCTGGCTTCTGCATCGTTTGGCCTCCGGTTCAGGGTGCCATCTCCTCCGTTGCCGGCATCATTAAGGAGTCGGGCAACATCGGTCTGTTTATCTACGGCATGCTCAACAAGCTGCTCGTTCCCACCGGTCTGCACCACCTCATCTACACCCCGTTCCAGTTCTCCGATGTGGGCGGCACCCTTACGCTGGGTGATCAGGTTATCGCCGGCGCCTATCCCATCCGTGTTGCCGAGATGGCAATGACGGGTCAGCCCTTCTCCGATAGCACCTACTTCAACAGCTATACCTTCAACAACCTGTGGCCCTACATCGGCATCGGTCTCGCCTTTATCGTCACCGCTTACAAGGGGAACAAGGACAAGACCAAAGCCGTTATCATCCCGCTGATCATCACCGCCGTGCTCTCCTGCGTGACCGAGCCCATGGACTTCCTCTTTGTCTTTGCCGCTCCCGTGCTCTTTGTCGTTCACTCGGTTCTTTCCGGCATCTTCCTGGTTCTGCTCAAGGTTCTCTCCGTGCCCGCTTCGACTGCAGGCGGCATCATCAACATCGTGGTTTCCAACCTGGTCCTCGGTGTCGACAAGACCAACTGGCCGGTTATGCTCGTGCTCGGAGTCGTCAACGCCGCTCTGTACTTCTTCCTCTTCACCTTCCTTATTAAGAAGCTCAACCTCTACACGCCTGGTCGCGAGGAGGAGTCCGAGCTCGCCGAGTCCGTTGCCGAGGGCGAGGCCGCCGCGTCTGTCGCGGTGAAGCAGGGCGCTGTTGCCGCAGCTCCCGCAGAGGGCGTCGATGCAGGTATTGCCGACCTGGTCGCAGGTCTTGGTGGCAAGGACAACATCGAGGAGCTCGAGAACTGCTTTACGCGTCTTCGCGTGAACGTTAAGAACCCGGACCTCATCAATGAGGACCTCATCAACCACGTGCCTAACAGCGGCATCAACCGCAACGGCAATAATATCCAGATCATCTTTGGCATGAAGGTCGCCGAGATGCGCGACAAGGTCGAAAACGCAATTGAGAAGGAGCAGTAAACAATGATCATTACTCTGTGTGGTGGCGGATCCACCTTTACCCCCGGCATCGTCAAGTCCATCGCCCTGCGCAAGGACGAGCTCGATGTTGACGAGATTCGTCTGTACGACATCAACGAGGAGCGTCAGCGCAAGATCGGCGTGCTCGTGGACTGGATTTTGCACGAGGACCTCGGCCTGGACATCAAGCTCACGGTGACCACCGACAAAAAGACGGCTTTTACCGACGCCAGCTTCGTGTTTGCCCAGATGCGCGTGGGCGGCTACGCCATGCGCGAGCAGGACGAGAAGATTCCGCTGCGTCACGGCTGCGTGGGTCAGGAGACTTGCGGTTGCGGCGGCCTTGCCTACGGCATGCGCACTATCTTCCCCATGGTCGAGCTGATCGATGACGTTGAGAAGTACGCCAAGAAGGACTACTGGATTCTCAACTACTCCAACCCTGCCGCCATCGTCTCCGAGGGCTGCCGCGTGCTGCGTCCCAACGCTCGCATCATCAACATCTGCGACATGCCGATCGCAATCATCGACGTGGTTTGCGCCGCGCTCGATATCGACAAGAAGGATGTCGAGTACGATTACTTCGGCCTCAACCACTTTGGTTGGTTCACCTCGATTCGCCACAAGGGCGAGGAGGTGCTCCCGCAGCTGCGCGAGTACATCAAGGAGCATGAGATCCTGCTGCCCGATTCCTACCTCAAGGGCATGGGCTCGCTCATGGCAAAGAAGCCCGAGGAGGCCACCGACGAGCACCCCGAGCAGAACCGCCACACTAAGGGCAGCTGGTACTACGTCTGGAAGGGCGAGTACGAGATCCTGGAGTGCTTCCCGGAGTACCTGCCCAACACGTATCTGAACTACTACCTGCAGCAGAAGGAGTTCGTCGAGCATTCCAACCCCGAGCGCACCCGTGCTAACGAGGTTGAGGAGACGCGCGAGAAGAACCTCTTCGACGGCATCGACCACTACGAGAAGACCGGCGAGATCGACGAGAGCACGTTCTATGCGGGCAGCCACGGCGACTGGATTGCCGACCTGGCTATCGCTCTGAAGAACGATACCAAGCAGCGCTTCCTGGTCATTTGCGAGAACAAGGGCGCTATCCCCAACATGCCCTACGACGCTATGGTCGAGCTGCCTGCCTACATTGGCAAGAACGGCCCCGAGGTCATCAGCCGTGACAACATTCCTCTGTTCCAGCAAGGCCTCATGATGCAGCAGCTGAACTCCGAGAAGCTCGTGGTCGAGGCCACGATCGAGGGTTCGTACGAGAAGGCGCTCAAGGCCTTTACGCTGAACAAGACCGTGCCGTCGATGAAGGTCGCCAAGGAAGTTCTCGACGACATGATCGAGGCCAACAAGGGTTACTGGCCCGAGCTTAAGTAAAAGCAACAGGGTCGCTGGCCGCATACCATGAGCAATGCCCCGTCCACGTGATTGCGTGGGCGGGGCATTGTCATTTGGTAACGCGTTTTACCAAATATGGCATTTATCTGCGGTAATGTTCTATTTCACCGCTGAGGGTGACATTTCATGCCGCCTGCCGAACTGCGTGGAGACCTAACAACTTTTTAGGTCAGTGTTGTGCGTGTAGCAATTTCGCCCGGCCTCGCCTCCGGGCTGCCATGTGAGAGGGGATCTTATGGCTCGACTGCATGTAATGGAACGCAGCCACGCTCAGGCCGTCATGGACGACCTGCACGATGCGCTCGGACGCCGTCTGGCGGTGAGTTCGCTCGCCCCGTGTCCCGTTGAGTTTACGGCGGCGCTCGTCAACCTGTGCTCCACCCAGAGCTGCGGCAAGTGCACGCCCTGCCGTGTGGGCCTGAGCGCGCTGAGCGACCTGCTTGCCGATGTGCTCGAAGGGCGCGCCGATGAGTCCACGCTCAACCTGATTGAGCGCACGGCCCGCACCATCTACCTTTCGAGCGACTGCGCCATCGGCTACGAGGCCGGCGCCATGGCACTCACGGCTATTCGCGGCTTTCGCGACGATTTTGAGCACCACATCCGCGAGCACTCCTGCGGCTTTGACCGCGAGGCTCGCGTCCCGTGTGTCTCGGGCTGCCCGGCGCACGTCGACATTCCCGGTTACATCTCGCTCGTCGAGGCAGGCCGTTATGCCGACGCCGTCAAGGTCATCCGCAAGAACAACCCACTGCCGCTCGTCTGCGGCTTGGTGTGCGAGCATCCCTGCGAGATGCACTGCCGCCGTGGCATGGTCGATGATCCCATGAACATTCTCGCCCTCAAGCGTTTTGCCGTTGAGCACAGTGACCTCAACGACCACAAGCCGCATGTAGTGGACAACACCGGTAAGCGCGTCTCCGTGATCGGCGGCGGCCCGGCTGGCCTTTCCTGTGCCTACTACCTGGCCGTGATGGGCCACAAGGTGACCATTTTTGAGCAGCGCCACCACTTGGGCGGCATGCTGCGCTACGGCATCCCCAGCTATCGTCTGCCGCGCGAGCGCCTGCAGGCCGAGATCGATTGGATCTTGAGCGCCGGCATCGACGTTGAGCTCGATCACTCCGTCAACGGCGAGGAGCTTGTCCGCCTGCGCGACGAGTTCGATGCCGTCTATCTGGCCATCGGTGCCCATAGCGACAAGAAGCTCGGCCTTCCGGGCGAAGAGGCGCCCGGCGTGGAGTCGGCCGTCAAGATGCTGCGTGCCATTGGAGACGACGAACTGCCCGACCTGAGCGGCCAGCGCGCGTGCGTCATCGGCGGCGGCAACGTGGCCATGGACGTGGCGCGCTCTGCCGTGCGCTGCGGCGCCGAAAAGGTAAGCATCGTCTACCGCCGTCGCATCTGCGATATGACGGCTCAGGACGCCGAAATCGCCGGCGCCCAGGCCGAGGGTTGCGAGGTTCTGGAGCTTACGGCCCCGCTCGCCATCGAGACGGGCGAAGATGGTCGCGTGAGCGGCCTGCGCGTGCAACCGCAGATTATCGGCGAGCCTCGCCGTGGGCGTCCGGCCCCGCGTGCCGCAGCCACGCCCGAGCGCGTCATTCCCTGCGAGCGCGTGTTTGTGGCCATTGGCCAGGACATCGATTCCAAGCCGTTTGAGGACATGGGCATCGCCTGCAAGTGGGGTCGCGTCGTTACCGATTCGGACGGCGCCGTGCCCAACTTCGATGGCCTCTTTAGCGGCGGCGACTGCCAGACCGGTCCCGCCACCGTCATCCGGGCCATCAACGCCGGCCGCGTTGCTTCGGCAAATATCGACCGCTATCTGGGCTTTGACCACAAGATTAAGCTCGACGTTGAGCTGCCGACCGTGCAGTTTAAGGGCAAGCACGAGTGCGGCCGCTGCGAGTTGGGCGAGCGCGAGGC
>DBFAZJ010000225.1:0-5468 GCA_048244295.1 Collinsella sp. | reverse complement strand
TTCATGGGAAGGCTCGAGGCCTACCTCGTGTACTATCGTGAGGAGCGGATCAAGAAGTCCCTCGGGTGGCTGAGCCCGATGGAGTACCGCAGAAAGCTTGGATACGCCTAGGCGCGGTCCAAGAAATCGTCCGCACCCCCTCTTGAGGGGTTAAACGGGAACTATTTCACCGCAACTTATCGATGGCGTGTTTGGTTGGTGCCAGTTGATTGCTTGGGCGTTGGGGAGGGTCTGCTCCGTTATAATCGCCTAGAACATTAATTGGAAACGGGACGGGAGCCATACATGCGCCAGGGTTTCGACAACGCGAAGTATATCGAGCTGCAGGCTGCTCACATTAAGGAGCGCATCTCGCAGTTTGGTGGCAAGCTCTATTTGGAGTTTGGCGGTAAGCTGTTCGATGACTATCATGCGAGCCGCGTGCTGCCGGGTTTTGAACCGGATAGCAAGTTCCGCATGCTCAAGAGCATCGCCGACGATGTCGAGGTTATCATCGCGATCAACGCGAACCACATCGAGAAAAACAAGGCTCGTGGTGACCTCGGCATTACCTATGACGAGGATGTGCTGCGCCTGGTTGACCTGTTCCGCGGCAACGGCTTTGCTGTCGCGGCTGTGGTCATCACCCAGTACGCCGGCCAGCCCGCTGCCGATGTGTTCCGCAACCGCCTGAACGCGCTCGGTATTCCCGCCAAGCTGCACTATCCCATCGAGGGGTATCCGCACGATGTCGATCTGATCGTGTCCGACGATGGCTACGGCAAGAATGAGTTTGTCGAGACCACCCGACCGCTCGTCGTGGTCACTGCCCCCGGTCCTGGCTCGGGCAAGCTTGCCACCTGCCTGTCTCAGCTCTATCACGAGCACAAGCATGGCACGGCCGCCGGCTATGCCAAGTTCGAGACCTTCCCGGTCTGGAACCTTCCCCTCACGCATCCGGTCAACATCGCCTACGAGGCGGCCACGGCGGACCTCGACGATGCCAATATCATCGACTCCTTCCACCTTGAGGCCTATAACAAGACCACGGTCAACTACAACCGCGACGTCGAGGCCTTCCCGGTGGTCCGTGCTCTGATGGAAAAGATCCTGGGCAAGAGCCCCTACCAGAGTCCTACGGACATGGGCGTCAATATGGTCGGCTTTGCCATCACCGATGACGATGCCTGCCGCGACGCTTCCAAGATGGAGATCGTCCGCCGCTACTTTACCGCGGTCGAAAATGTGCGCCGTACCGGCGTGGGCGATGAGCAAGTCGACCGTCTCAAGATCATTATGAAGAAAGCCGGCATCGATAAGAACTACTCACCGGCGCGCTCGGCGGCCCTCACCAGGGAGCAACTGACGGGTGGTCCCGTGGGTGCCATGGTTATGCCCGATGGCTCCGTGGTGACCGGCAAGACTTCCACGCGCCTGGGCGCTGCGAGCTCGCTCATCATGAATGCACTTAAGCATGTCTCGGGCGTCGACCTTGAGCTCGAGGTCATTAGCGATGAAGCGATCGAGCCCATCAGCAAGCTCAAGACGCATTTCCTGGGCAGCAAAAACCCGCGTCTCCACACCGACGAGACGCTTATGGCGCTGTCGATCACCTCGGCCACGAGTGAGACGGCCGCTCGCGTCCTTTCGGGCCTGGAGCAGCTGCGCGGTTGCGATGCCTTCTTTAGCGTGATTATCTCGCCGACGGACGAGACGGTACTGCGCAAACTGGGTATCAACGTGTGCTGCGAGCCCAAGTTTGAGCGCCGCGGTTTCTTCCATCGCTAAGTTTGAAGCACCGCGGTAATTGCATTGCATTTTGGCCGTATCGGGTTAGCGCCCAGTACGGCTTTTTGATCAATAAAGCGCCTATTTCGGCGAAAAATAGCTGTTTACCTGCCTAGAAACAATTTGAGCGGTATACAATAACCGTAACTGTTTCATCCTTAGCGGGATGCCGCATGATGGATATTACCTGCCATCGTGAGGTGTGTCGGTCGCGCACGGCGCGTTAGATGCTCGTGCTCGGTTTGAGGAGGCTGCTATGGCGGGCAAGGGTCGTGCGAGTGTCAACGATATGAAGCGTGTTGAGGTGCTGGTGTTGATGGAAATCGACCAGCAAACCGAAGACAATGGCGGGCCGTATGGTTTCTCGCGCAAAACGCTTGCCGAGCGCGTGGGGGTTTCGCCGTATCGTGCCCGCGCCGCAATCGATCGCTTGGATTCCGAAGGCATGATTGATGTCGTCTCGCGTTATAGCGACGACGGCGGTCAGCTTGCAAATGGCATTTGCCTCACCGAACGTGGCGAGTGGTATCTTGAGGGCGTCCGTACCGGCATGCTCGTTCAAGAAATGCTTGAGGACGAGGTTGCTGATCGATAGCAGCATGTAACCCTTGCCATAGCGACGCCGCCTGGGAAACCGGGCGGCGTTTTGTTTCAAGATTGAGAAATGCAATCGCACGCGAGAAAAATTGCGAACGGTCCGCGGCGCGAGTATTACAATGAAGACCCGTAAGATGTGGATAAACAACTTCTACGGGAAGCGCAGGTAACTCAATATGACCAAGCATGTGTTCGTAACCGGTGGCGTGGTTTCGTCCCTGGGCAAGGGTATCACCGCGGCCTCGCTGGGCCGTCTGCTCAAGTCGCGTGGCTACAAAGTAACGATGCAGAAGGCCGACCCGTATCTGAACGTCGACCCCGGTACCATGAGCCCGTTCCAGCATGGTGAGGTCTTCGTTACCGAGGATGGTTACGAGTCCGACCTGGACCTGGGTCATTACGAGCGCTTTATTGATGAGAACCTGACCCGCGATTCCAACTTTACGACCGGTGCCATCTACAAAAGCCTAATCGCCCGCGAGCGTCGCGGCGACTTTTTGGGCGGTACCGTGCAGGTGATTCCCCACGTCACCAATGCCATTAAGGACAAGTTCCGCCGCATCGAGGAGCAGACCGGCTCCGATGTAGTCATCACCGAGCTGGGCGGCACGATTGGCGACATCGAGTCCCAGCCGTTTGTCGAGGCCATCCGTCAGTACCGCAAGGAGGCCGGCCCCGAGAACGTCTGCTACATCCACGTGTCGCTCGTTCCCTATATCGCCGCCGCCCACGAGGTCAAGACCAAGCCCACACAGCATTCCGTCAAGGAGCTCCGCAGCTTTGGCATCCAGCCCGATATTATCGTGCTGCGCTCCGACCACCATATCGATGACGCTATCCGCGGAAAGATCGCAAGCTTCTGCGACGTCGACACCGATTGCGTCTTTACCAACGAGGACTGCGCGAGCATTTACGATGTTCCGCAGCTGCTTGCCGAGCAGGACTTTGACCTGCGCATTTGCGAGCGCCTGGGTCTGGACCCGCGTGAGCGCGACATGAGCGAGTGGAACGAGTTCCTGCGCAAACAGAATCACGCCAACCATCACGCCGACAAGGTGAAGATCGCCGTCGTGGGCAAGTACACGCAGCTGCCCGATGCGTACCTGTCGGTTATCGAGGCCCTGCACCATGCGGGCGTCTTCTACGATCGCCATGTGGACGTCCAGCTGGTCGACGGCGAGAGCCTCGACGAGCAGAATGTCTCCGAGGTTCTGGGCGACGCCTCGGGCATCCTGGTCCCCGGCGGCTTTGGCAAGCGCGCCCTGGAGGGCAAGATCCTCGCGGCCGAGTTTGCCCGTGAGCACAAGATTCCGTATCTGGGCATTTGCCTGGGTATGCAGGTGGCCGTGTGCGAATTTGCGCGCAATGTCGTCGGCCTTGCCGGCGCCAGCTCCTCCGAGTTCGATCCGGACGGCCCGTTTAGCGTCATCGATCTGATGAGCTCGCAGGAGGACGTGACCGAGAAGGGCGGCACCATGCGCCTGGGCGCCTATCCGTGCAAGCTCGCCGCCGATACCCTTGCTCGCGAGGCATATGGCGAGGAGCTCGTCTACGAGCGTCACCGTCATCGCTTTGAGTTCAACAACGCCTTCCGTGACCAGCTCGAGGACGCCGGCTTGGTTATCTCGGGTCTGTCGCCCGACGAGCGCCTGGTCGAGATGGTCGAGCTGCCGCGCGACGTGCATCCGTGGTATGTGGCAACCCAGGCTCATCCCGAGTTCAAGAGCCGCCCGACCAACCCGCAGCCGCTGTTCCGCGAGTTCGTGCGCGCTTCGATCGGCCAGCACGAGGGTGTCGACCGTCTGCAGGTGACGCCCATGAACCTCGCTACGGACTAAGGGTGCCGGCGAATAAGGAACATACCGAAGCTACTCCCTCGTCGCTCGCCGTGGCGGCGGGGGAGTATCTCGATTACCTCGCGGTCGAGCGGGGTTTGGCGCGCAACACGATTGCGGCCTATCGTCGTGACCTGACGACGTACTGCGCCTATCTGGAGCGGGCGGGTATTGTGTCTTTTGAAGAGGTGACCCGTCAGGTCGTGGAGGGCTTTGTCGCCGACCGTCGCGATGGGGGCTATTCCGATGCCTCGGTGGAGCGTGCGCTTGCGGCCGTGAAGGGCCTACATGCCTTTTTGGTGCGCGATGGGGCTGTGGCCCAAAATCCAACGGCGGCGTTGCGCCTGCCTAAAAAGGCTGAGCGTTTGCCGGAGTATCTATCGGTGGAGGATGTCTCGGCGCTGCTCGATCAAGACTTCCCCGAGGGCGAGATGGGCTTGCGCGACCATGCCATCTTGGAAGTGCTCTATGGATGCGGTTTGCGTGTGAGCGAGTTGGTGGGACTCGATGTGGGCGATATCCATATCGACGATGGCTTTGTGCTCGTTCGCGGTAAGGGCTCGAAGGAACGTCTGTCCCCGCTGGTGGGAAGCGCGGCGCGAGCTCTGGCGCTTTATGTAACTGAGGGGCGTTCTCGCTTGGCGGCCCATGCCCGCGGAACCGAGACCTCGGCGGTCTTTTTAAATAAGAACGGCCGCCGTCTGTCGCGCCAGGGCATCCATGCCATCTGTGAGCGCTACGGGCGCCAGGTGGGACTGGTGGGGCTCCATCCCCATACGCTGCGTCACTCCTTTGCCACCCATATGCTTGCGGGCGGCGCAGACCTCCGTGTGCTACAGGAGATCTTGGGACATGCCGATATATCGACCACGCAGGTCTACACGCATGTCGATCGTACGCAACTGACCGAGGTCTATTTGGCGGCGCACCCGCTGGCACATCGTTAACACATCGCTGACCTGCATATTTATAGGTATTTGGGGACGGGCTCCAGATTGCCGCGGCGTGCTTTTGCGCGCGCATGGGCAATCTGGGGCCCGTCCCATTTTTCGCCAGACACCGACGCGGTGGTGGGCCGTGTGTACCGTGGGTGGGGGAGTTTGGGGGCGATGTGAACGGCGTGTAAAGGGACGTAAAAATCGCCTCAAGGTCAACTTGAAGGTTGAGGTTCGCGGGCGTGGTTCTACAGGTGGCATCCCGCCTTTGCTGTAAACACAACATATTGTGTTTTCGAACATATGCTCGGGGGTGTTTTACAACATATTGGGG
>DBFAZJ010000224.1:0-23825 GCA_048244295.1 Collinsella sp. | reverse complement strand
CTTCAAACATTATACGACTTTTGTTTCTGTGATTCAACACACATAAGATTTTATTCGCAATTCTTTTACAACTTTTTTGTGACTTGTTTCAAAAATGCCCTGGAGGCCTTGACATTGCAGGGTTAATTAATTAACATAGCTGCATCCGAATCCGTTCTTGTGTCGGAACGGGCGGATGTCGTTTGACTGCAATCTAAAGAAGAAGGAAGCGATAACATGACAAAAGACGAGAAAATTGCAAAGCTCGGAAAAGTAATCACGGATCGCGCGACGGTGTTGTTGGGAAAGGACAAGATCACGCCGGATTCTCCGGAGTATCTGGGCATCAACTCCGCCCTCAAGTTCACGGCGTTAAAGTACGATCAGAAGATGGCGGACGATATCCTCGATATCGCGCTGACGATGAAAAAGCGCGTGCCGCTCACGATCGAGCAGCTCGCAAAGAAGAACCCGCAGTTTGACAGAGCCTATCTGGAAAAAGCGATGCAGGCCATCAGCGAGAGCGGTCTGGTCGAGTTCCATTGGGAGAACCTCGACGGCAAGAATCCGAACCATGAAAAGCGCTGGGTGCTGGACATGTTCGTTCCCGGCAGCGCCGAGATCATGATGATCAACCCCGAGCAGTCGGATATGTTCCCGGAGACGGCCGATTTCTTTGAACGCATGGCCTATCTGCCGCTGGCGGGCATTACTGAAATGGTGCCGCCCGGAGGCGCCGGCATCGGCATGCATGTCATTCCGGTCGAAAAGGCGATCCCGGCCGAGAGCAAGTCTCTGCCGATCGAGCACCTGTCCCATTGGCTGAAGAAGTACGAGGGCCACATCGGTGTGTCCGTGTGCTCCTGCCGCAAGCAGCAGCGCATCCGTGGCGAGGGCTCCGGCGACGTGGAAGGCGAGTGGTGCATCGGCGTCGGTGATTTTGCCGACTACTGCCGCGAGACGAACCATGGCCACGACATCACCTATGAAGAGGCGATGGAGATCCTCCAGAAGGCAGAGGATCGCGGCTATGTCCACCAGATCACGAATATCGACGGCGAAAACAAGATCTTTGGCATCTGCAACTGCGCCGTCGGTGTCTGCAACGCGCTGCGCACCTCGCAGCTGTTTAACACGCCGAACCTGTCCGCCTCCGCCTACGTGGCTGAGAGCGACCCCGAGAAGTGCGTGGCCTGCGGCAAGTGCGTCGAGACCTGCCCGGCCGGCGCTGTCCGCCTCGGCCAGAAGCTCTGCACCAAGGAAGGCCCCATCCAGTATCCGCACCACGAGCTGCCGGACGACACCAAGTGGGGCGAGGATCACTGGAACAAGAATTACCGCAATGAGAACGGCTGCATCCAGACCTGGCCGACCGGCACGGCGCCCTGCAAGGCCGCCTGCCCGGCGCACATCGCCATCCAGGGCTACATCAAGATGGCGGGCGATGGCCGGTATGCCGACGCGCTCAAGCTCATCAAGAAGGACAACCCGTTCCCGGCTGTCTGCGGCAGCATCTGCAGAAAGTACTGTGAGGATGCCTGCACCCGCGGCACTGTCGACGAGCCGCTGGCCATCGACGAGATCAAGAAGTTCATCGCCGAGCAGGACATGAAGGCCGAGCACCGCTACGTGCCGCCCATGAATTCCTGCACGCACGAGAAATTTGACCAGAAGATCGCCATCATCGGCGGCGGCCCGGCCGGTATGTCCTGCGCTTACTTCCTGGCTATCGAGGGCTACAGCCCGGTCGTGTTCGAGAAAGAGGCTGTGCCCGGCGGCATGCTCGTCAACGGCATCCCGAGCTTCCGTATCGGCAAGGACGTCGTCAAGTCCGAGATTGACGTGCTGCGCGAGATGGGCGTGGAGTTTAAGTGCGGCGTCGAAGTCGGCAAGGACATCACCATCCAGCAGCTGCGCGAGGAAGGCTATCAGGCGTTCTACGTCGCGGTCGGCCTGCAGCAGGCGGCAAAGCTCAACATCGCCGGCGAGGATCTCACCGGTGTCAAGAGCGGCCTCGGCTTCCTGCGTGAAGTCAACGCCGGCAAGCTTAAGAAGCTCACGGGCGACGTGGTCGTCATCGGCGGCGGCAACGCGGCCATCGACGTTGCGCGTGCGGCCCTGCGTCTGACCAAGGGCAGCGTGAATATGTACTGCCTTGAGAAGGACGAGGAGATGCCGACCGTGCCGGATGAGAAGAACGCCGGCATCGCTGACGGCGTCGTCATCAACAACTCCTGGGCGCCGAAGGCCATCCTCGGCGAGGGCGGCAAGGTCACCGGCATCGAGCTTATGCGCTGCGTGTCCGTCCGTGACGCGAGCGGCAAGTTCGCCCCGGTCTATGACGAAAACGAGACCATCACCGTCCCGTGCTCCAATGTTCTGGTCGCCATCGGCCAGCGCTCGGTCTACGGCGATGTGCTGGCCGGCACCGCGGCAGAGACGGCCGACGGCCGCCTGATCGCGCACGACGCCGTGACGTTCCAGTCCGACGAGCCCGACATCTTCGTCGGCGGCGATTGCGCTACCGGCCCGAAGTACACGATCGATGCGATCGCGACCGGCCGCGAGGGCGCGGTGTCCATCCACCGCTTTGTCAATAAGGGCCAGACGCTGACGATCCACCGCAATACGCGCGAATTCAAGGAGCTCAACAAGGACGATATCGTTCTGCCGACCGAGAAGATCAAAAAGCCTGCACGCGCTGCCGTTGCCATCGACAGCAAGAAGGTGCGCACCATGCAGGACGACCGCGTGACGTTCACCGAAGAGCAGATCCGCTCCGAGGCGTCCCGCTGCCTGAGCTGCGGCCGCAGTGTTGTCGACCCGAACAAGTGCATCGGCTGCGGTATCTGCACGACCAAGTGCGAGTTTGATGCCATCCACCTCAAGCGTGTGCGGCCGCAAAACAGCAAAATGATCCCGGCTGAGGACAAGTTCAAGGCAATCGCGCCTTATGCCGCCAAGCGTCAGGTGAAGATCATCAAGAAGTCCCTTACGGACAAGAAATAAGTATCCATCATGCGGCGGGCACAGCATCCCTTCCGCTGTGCCCGCCCTCCCGAAAGGAGCCCCCATGCACGAGCTGAGCATCGTTACCTATGTCGTCAAGCAGGTGCAGGAGATCGCCGAGAAGAATAACCTCACCGAGATCGAGTCGGTCACGCTCGAATTCGGTGAGGTCTCCGGCATTGTGCCGGAATATCTTGAAGATTGCTGGAACTGGTATACCAAGAAAGAGCCGATCATTCAAGGCACGAAATTCCTGTATGAGATCATCCCGGCCGTCACCTGGTGCGACGACTGCAAGCAAACCTATCCGACCGTACAATACGGCAAAACATGCCCGCATTGCGGCAGCGGCAAGACCTGGCTGCAGCAGGGCAATGAGATCAATATCAAGCAGATCGAGGCGCGCTGATCGCGCCGGGCCTTCTGCCTGCGGGCAGCAAAGGTACACAAAGGCGGTCGCGCAGCCGTTTTTGATAGAAACACAAATGAAGAGGGAGTGAACCATGAAAGACCTGAAACACCTTTTATACTTCGAAAACCTTTTGCAGGAAGCGCACAATGACCTGGTCGCACAGGCGCAGAACGAGGGGAAGATCTGTGTTGCCTATGCCTGCGAAAACACGCCCGAGCCGCTGCTGAACCTGCCCGGAGCGTTCTCAACGCGCCTGCGCGCGCCGCGCACCGGCTCCATGGAAATGGCCACGTACTACATGACCAGCTTTCTGTGCGAGTATAGCCGCGCGCTGCTCGAGCGTGCCATCGAGGGCGGCTACAATTTTGCCGACTGCATGATCACGCCGGACGGCTGCTCGATGATGAACCGCGCCGTCGAGAACATGGAGCTGCTCAAGACCATGGGCAAGAGCAAGCCGAAGTTCTTCTACGAGTACATGGAGATCCCGATGAAGGCCGACGACAACGGTCTGAATCTGTATGTGCTCCAGTGCCGCAACCACATCCTCACGCCGCTGCACGAGCACTACGGCATCGACGTGTCGGACGCGGCCATCCGCAGCGCTGTCGCCGAGCACAACCATGTGTGCGAGCTCATCCGCGCCATCGGTGAATATCGCAAGGGCGACAATCCGCGCATTACGGGCTATGAATTCCACGTCATCACGCTTGCAACCTATGTCGCGCCGAAATACCTGCTCATCGACAAGCTGGAGGAGACGCTCAAGGAGCTCAAGACCCGCCGCCCGGATAAGAAAAATCCGTACCGTGCGCGTGTGGTCGTTGTCGGCTCGGAGGTCGATGATATCGACTTCATCAAGCTCGTCGAGGACACCGGCGCTTATGTCTGCGCCGACCGCTTCTGCTACGGCTCGTTCCCGGGCCGCGACCCGATCACGCTGACGGACGACGAGGACGCACTGACCCAGATCTGCCGCCAGTACATGAACCGTGCCCAGTGCCCGCGCTATATGGATATGCCCAAGATGCTCGGCCGCCGCGAATACGTCAACAGCCTTGCCAAGGAGTATGCGGCTGACGGCATCATCTACGAGCAGATCAAGTTCTGCGACCCGTGGGCGTATGAGCGTATGCTCGGTTCGCACATTCTCAACGACGACTATGGCTATCCGGTGCTGTCTGTTGACCGTCCGTATAACATCGCTTCCTCCGGCCAGATGCGCACCCGTGTGCAGGCATTCGTGGAAAGCATGGAGATCAAGAAGATTCAAGGGGGGAAACAGTGATGTCCAACAAGAGAATCGGCTGCGAAAATTTCGGCAAGTTCTACACTGAGGGAAAGGTACGCAACCGCCGCGAGTGGCGCGGCGTCAAGGACACGCTCTATGATTACAGCCGCTGGCTGCACATCATGACCATCCTTGCAAAGTTCATCGTCAAGCCGCGCAACATCAAGGCCATGTTCCGCTATCGCTGGATGGCCAACTATCTGGCCGTGCCCATGATGGTCGACCGCCACACGCAGGGTCTGCGCGATGAATATCTGCGTATCTGCCACCTGGAGCAGGACCTCGTCATTGAGGACGTGGCAAAGCTGCTCGACAGCCTCTTCCGCGGCGACCGCCGCATCGGCAACGATAAGAAGTTTTCCGACAAGGTCGTGCTCGTGGATGAAAACGAGATGACTGCCGTCATGATGGGCTTCCCGACGCTCAAGTGCCTGAGCCGTGAGACGCCGTCCACCTACGTCTCTGTGCTGCTCAACCAGCACGCGGCTGAGCATTACATCGATGTTGCGCAGGAATACGGCCTTGCCGGCGACGTCTGCCCGATGCCGGAGGCAGAGGCCGGCGTGTCCATCGACGACGATGCGCCCGTGCTCGGCGCCTGCGCCGTGCAGTGCAATACGACCTGCGACGGTTCTCTGCTCGGCAACGGTGTCATCTCCAAGCGCCTCGAGCTCGAGGACGGCATCCCGGTGTTCCAGCTTGCAGCGCCCCTGCGCCACCGCGAGGATGATGTGCAGGAATACGCCGCGCAGGAGATCCGCAACGCCATCGCCTTCATTGAGGAGCACACCGGCGAGAAGTGGGACTGGAAGGCGTATTTCGAGTGCGCAGAGCGCGTGAACTATGCCACCAAGTGCCGCCTCGAGTGGCTCGAGATGAACAAGACCGACTACCCGCAGGTCTTTGGCTCCAACCTCGCGCTGTATACCGAAACGAACTACATGGCCATCTGCGGCAAGGTCCCCGCGTTCCGCGAGGCCGACCGCAAGATCACCGAGCTTGCCGAGCGCGCCTACAGCAAGCGCAAGCGCGCCGCCAATGCGTACCGCCACCGCGCCATCGTCTGGGGCGTGCAGTCGCACTTCTACATGGACTTCCTCGTCTGGCTGCTCAACTGCTGGGGCATCGTGCCGCTGACGGATATGCTCTCCATGGTCTCAACGCGCGAACTCGTCACGGAGGACACGCCCGAAAACCGCGAGCAGGCGTATTACGACATGGCGTGGCTGACCGAGAACATGATCATGCGCAACCGTACCCACGGCGGCTACAAGGTCCTGCTCGACGAGCTCTGGGAGTACTGCGAGCAGTTCAACGCTGACATGGTCATCCTCTGGGAGCACATGAGCTGCAAGGCGCTCGACGGCATGCACGGCCTGTTTGAAGAGCGCGCCCGCGAGCACGGCATCCACCTCATCTGGGTCACGCACGATCTGTTCGACCCGCGTGTCATCTCGCGGCAGGGCGTGCGCCAGCAGGTCAACGACTATATGCGCACCGTCATGCAGGAAGAGCCCGTGGATCCGAGCCTGGAGATCCTGAAGGACGAGAAGTCCTGGTAATCAGAGAGGAGATCGAACATGAACAATTTGAAATGCAAGCTGCTCAAGGCCCTTATGGGCGTGTCGCTCGGCGCACTGGGCGCATTTGTGGTCACGTTTGTCGTCTATTTCTGGAACCTGGACATGAAGCTCACCTCCGTCATGGAGGGCATCCTGCTCAAGCACTACGACAAGATCGACCGCGACCAGCACCTGTGATTCCAACATTTTTCGGCGCCCGTCTGCCATGGCAGACGGGCGCTTTTCGCGGCTGTTTCGCGTGTAAACAATTTATGAAGTCTCTTGACGTTTTGCGTGAATGTCCTTATAATGCGTAGCGTGCTACATATTCGGAGGTGCATCATGGAGCAATATCCGATTGGATGTCTATTAAAAATGATCACGGATAAGATCAAGATACAGGCCGACGCCAACCTTGCGCAGCATGATCTGACGCTGACGCAAAGCCGCGTGCTCGGCTATCTGGCTCGAAACGGCGGCACGGCGACGCAAAAGGAGATCGAGGGCTTCCTGCAGGTGTCGCACCCGTCCGTAGCGGGCGTCATCGGGCGCATGGAGCAAAAGTGCTTCGTGTCCTGCCGGCCCGACCCGGCGGATAAGCGCAGCAAGCTTGTCTGCCAGACACCGCGTGCCACCGAGATCGCACATCAAATGCAGGCGACCATTGCGGCCGCCGAGCAGCAGATGCTCCGCTCGCTGAGCCCGAAGCAGATCGCGGCGCTGGAAGACGCTCTGCGCACGATCTATGCCGACCTCGGCTGATCTGCACGCATACCCGGAAGGAGGAACCCTATGCTTCATACATTGACCCGCAGTCTGCGGGAAAACAAAGGCCCCGCGCTCGTGACGGTTCTGCTCTCGGCGCTGGAGGTCGTGTTTGAGATCGTGATCCCGCTGTTTATGTCCAACCTCATCGACTTCGGCATCGAGGGCGGCAGTATGGCGGCGGTCTGGAAGTTCGGCGCATTTTTGCTGCTGCTGGCGGCGTTCCAGCTGTCGACCGGTGTGCTCGCAGCGCGCATTGCCGCGCGCGCATCCGTCGGCTTTGCGGCGAACCTGCGCGAGGATATGTATAACAACGTGCAGACGTTCGCGTTTTCGAACATCGATAAGTTTTCCACCGCGTCCATCGTCACGCGCCTGACGACGGACACCACGAATGTGCAAAATGCATTCCAGATGCTCATGCGCATGGCGATCCGTGCGCCGGTCATGCTGATCTTTTCCATGATTGTGTCGTTTCGCATCAGCCGCGACATTTCGATGACGTTTCTAATTATTCTGCCGATCCTTGCGCTGGCGCTCTTTTTCATCATCCGCAGCGTGTTTCCGGTCTTTTCGCGCGTTTTCCGCACGTATGATGAGCTCAACAACGTCGTGCAGGAGAACGTCCGCGGCATTCGTGTCGTGAAGTCGTTCAATCAGGAGCGGCACGAGATCGGTAAGTTCGGCGCGATCTCCGAGCGCATTTATAAGGACTTTTCCAAAGGCGAGCGGCTCATCACGCTCAACGCGCCGCTGATGCAGTTTTGCATCTATACGTGCATGATCGTGATCTCGTGGCTCGGCGCGAAGGCCATCATCGCCAGCGGCAACGATCCCGCGCTCGGCCTCACGACCGGAAATCTCACCGCGCTCATCACCTATCCCATGCAGATCCTCTCGAGCCTGATGATGCTCTCTATGGTTTTTGCCATGCTGACGATCTCGCTCTCATCCGCGCGCCGCATCGCAGAGGTGCTCGAGGAGCGGTCGGACATCCCGCAGCCGGAGCAGCCGGTCATGACCGTGCGCGACGGTGCGGTTGACTTTGACCACGTGAGTTTTGTCTACGCCTCCAAGGCAGATAAAAAGGTGCTCGACGATATTGACCTGCATATCCGCTCCGGTGAGACGGTCGGCGTCATCGGCGGCACCGGTGCGTCGAAATCCTCACTCGTGCAGCTCATCCCGCGTCTGTACGACGTGACCGGCGGCAAGCTGACGCTTGGCGGCGTGGACGTGCGCGACTATGATCTGGATACTTTGCGCGGTGCCGTCGCCATGGTGCTGCAGAAAAACGAGCTGTTTTCCGGCACGATCAAGGAGAACCTCCGCTGGGGCAATGAGAATGCCACGGACGAGGAACTCCGGCACGCCTGCGTGCTCGCGTGTGCGGATGAGTTCATCTCCGCCATGCCGGACGGCTATGACACCTATATCGAGCAGGGCGGCACAAATGTTTCCGGCGGCCAGAAGCAGCGCCTGTGCATCGCGCGAGCGCTCCTGCGCCGACCGAAGGTCCTCATCCTCGACGACTCGACCTCTGCCGTCGACACAAAGACCGACGCAAAGATCCGCGAGGGGCTCGCGAGCTACCTCCCCGACACGACAAAGCTCATCATCGCCCAGCGAATCAGCTCCGTCCAGGACGCCGACCGCATCATCATCCTGGAAGGCGGCCGTATCGCACAGATCGGCACCCACGAGGAGCTGCTGAAGACGTCGGAGATCTACCGAGAGACGTTCAACTCCCAGAACAAGATGACCAAGGAGGGCAGCGAGGATTCCTCGGATGCCCAGGCCAAGGAAGGAGGCGAGGCCGATGAGTAAGCAAGAAGCCCAGGCCAAGCACGCGGGCGGCGCTCGCAAGGGAATCGCGCTGCGCCTCATCAAGACGCTCTTCTCGTTCTACCCCGTGCTTCTCCCCGCCGTCGTGGCGGGCATCGTCTTGTGCGCGATCATCAACTCCATCGGAGCCGTGTTCCTTCAGGGCGCCCTTGAGGTCATCAGCACTTCTTGGCAGACAGGCGACTGGGCGGCGGCGCGTCCGCAGATCCTGCAGCTCGCCGTGACGCTCGGCGTCATCGACGCCGTGGGCGTCGCCTCGTCGCTCTTCTGGAACCGCAACATGGCGACCATCACGCAGGGCTCGCTCGAGAAGCTCCGCGAGAAGATGTTCAACCGCATGCAGGACCTGCCGATCCGCTACTTCGACACGCACCAGCACGGCGACATCATGAGCCACTACACCAACGACATCGACACGCTGCGCCAGATGATCAGCCAGTCGCTGCCCAACCTGCTCATGACCGTCATCGTCATCGTCTCGGTCTTCTGCATCATGCTCTACTACTCGGTGTGGATGTGCCTCGTGATCATCGCGGGCGTGGCCTGCATGATGCTCATGACCAAGCTGCTCGGCGGACGCTCTGCCCGCAACTTCATCGCGCAGCAGAAGGAGCTCGGTGTCGTCGAGGGCCACATCGAGGAGGTCATGGGCGGCCAGAAGGTCGTCAAGGCATTCTGCCACGAGCGCGCCGCCGAGGCCGACTTCGACGAGCGCAACGAGCGGCTCTTCGAGGTCTCCCAGAAGGCCAACATATACGCCAACATCCTCATGCCCATCATCATGAACCTGGGCAACCTCCTCTACGTGCTGGTTGCCCTCGCGGGCGGCGTCCTTCTTGCCCTCGAAGTCCCGAACCTCTCGATCTCGGGCATGCCGCTGACCATCGCCGTGGTCGTTCCCTTCCTCAACATGACCAAGCAGTTCTGCGGACAGATCGGTCAGATCTCGCAGCAGATCAACGCCGTGGTCATGGGCCTCGCCGGCGCCGACCGTATCTTTGAGCTCATCGACGAGAAGCCCGAGGCCGACGAAGGCTACGTAACGCTCGTCAACGCGCAGGTGAACCCCGAGACCTGGGAGTTCGAGGAGGCCGACCACCACACCGGCATGTGGGCATGGAAACATCCGCACCGTGCAACCGGCGAGATCGAGTACGTACCGCTGCGCGGCGACCTGGTCATGGACAACGTCGACTTTGGCTACACGCCCGACCACGAGGTGTTGCACGGCGTGTCCGTGTTTGCCAAGCCGGGCCAGAAGGTCGCGTTTGTCGGCGCCACCGGTGCCGGTAAGACGACCATCACCAACCTCATCAACCGCTTCTACGACATCGCCGACGGCAAGATCCGCTACGACGGCATCAACGTCAACAAGATCCGCAAGGCTGATCTGCGCCGCTCGCTGGGCGTCGTGCTGCAGGACGTGAACCTGTTCACCGGCACCGTGATGGACAACATCCGCTACGGCAACCTGGACGCTACCGACGAGGAGTGCGTCGCGGCGGCCAAGCTCGCGGGCGCGGACGACTTTATCACCCGCCTGCCCGACGGCTACGACACCATGCTCACCGGCAACGGCGCACAGCTGTCGCAGGGCCAGCGCCAGCTGATTTCGATCGCACGCGCCGCCGTCGCCGATCCGCCGGCGATGATTCTGGACGAGGCCACGTCGAGCATTGATACCCGCACCGAGGCCATCGTGCAGGCGGGCATGGACAAGCTCATGGAGGGCCGCACGACGTTTGTCATCGCGCACCGCCTGTCCACCGTGCGCAACTCCGACGCGATCATCTGCCTGGACCACGGCCGCATCATTGAGCGCGGCAACCACGACGAGCTGATCGCCAAGCGCGGATATTACTACCAGCTCTACACCGGAGCGTTTGAGCTGGAGTAGTTCGGCTCGCCGAGATGGCCGATTTGCCGCTCATTCGTCGGGCATGACCCTAAGGTCAATGCCCTCCTCTTTCGGGGCAAATCGACTCATCTCAACGACCCAAACACAATGCGCCGCAACGAATAAAGCCTCCGCAGCCACACGAGCTGCGGAGGCTTTTTTCATGCCGGCCGGAAACCGTATCCCACTTTTCGGGCCCAAAATGGGATGCCGTTTCCCGCTGGACCCCCTCCGGGAAACGGCATCCCATTTCAAGGGCATAAACCGGGATGTGGTTTCCCCTAACGGCACCTTTGGGAAGCCGCATCCCACTCTGGACGCACAAAACGGGATGAGCTTTCCCATGGTGATCCAAGACCAGAAACATGTTCGATAGCGCGGCCAAGTCAAGAACAACAAGACAAGCGTCACGCCAATTTGGACGAGCGTCTGCTGCAGTTTGAGGCTGCTGGCCCATATGGTAGAGTTAACCACCCATGAATTTCAGCACACTGCGTGCTACCTGTTCTTTTGTCATTTAGGGGAGTGAACTTGTGAATACTTCTGTCGCCAAGAAGGCCGGCCAGGCGGTGCGCCTGCTCATGATGGTGCTCACGGCAGTTCTCATTTTCTTCTTCATCAATGTTATGCTGCTCGTCTCCGATATCCAGGGCACGGCGCATGTGGTCAACTACGCCGGTCTGGTGCGCGGTACCACGCAGCGAATCGTTAAGCTCGAGGATGCGGGCCAGCCTCAAGATGACCTGCTCAAAGCCGTGGATTCATACATCAACGGTTTGCGTTACGGAAGTGACGACCTCAACCTCGTCCGTCTCGACGACGATGAGTATCAGGCAAAAATGACCGAGCTTGCAAATTATTTTGATGAGCTTTGCACCGAGATCATCCGTGTGCGCGAAGTCGGCTACGAGAACACCGACATCATCTCCATGAGCGAGGAATTCTTTGGCATTTGCGACGATGCTACGCGACTCGCAGAGGACTACTCTCAGGAGAAGGCGTCGGCGCTCAACTATCTCGAGGGCTTGGTGATCATCGACATCGTGGGCTTGGTGGCGACCTTTGCGGTCGAACTCGTTCGCGCGGTGCGCACCGCCGCGCTCAATCGCGAACTGCAGAGCAAAGTCTATCTCGACGAAGCCACGGGGCTGCCCAACAAGAACAAGTGCGAGGAGATCTTGGGGCAGGAGCAGCCTGTCTCCGCGGAGGAGCCCGTTGCGGTGTGCGTCTTCGACCTTAACAATCTGCATATGGTCAATAACAACTTCGGCCATGAGAAGGGCGATGAATACATTCGCTCTTTTGCCCAACAACTGGGAAGTGTGGCGTCGGAGACGTGCTTTGTGGGTCGCGACGGCGGCGATGAGTTTATCGCGGTGCTGCGGGATGCCGACCGAGCCGCTGTGGAATCTTGTCTCACTCGGATTCGCGCGAACGTGAACGAGTATTCCGAAGTCCACCCCGATATGCCCATCAGCTACGCGGTGGGCTATGCGCTTTCCAGCGATTTTGACGAGCCGCCTACCATGCGCGAACTCTTTTCCCAGGCCGACAAGAACATGTACGTCGATAAGAACCGCGTAAAGACAGCCGAGGCAGCCGGGCCGCAACGCGAGGACCGCTAAACCCGTAGCAAAGGGTAGCTAATTTGGGACGGGACTCTTTTGGCTACTTGAGGAGTTGGGCCATGGCGTTGACGAATTTTTGTACTTGGAGGGTGGGCTCGAGCGGATAGTGCAAAAAGACCGGCACCTCTCGCCCGCACAGGAACGGCACGCCCACAAAGGCCGGGTGCACCCCCGACCATGCGCCGCAGGTGAGCACCGCGTCGCCCTTTTCCTCTGCCTCGTTAAAGAGCGCAAAGTCAAAGCTGTCCACGTCGATCACGTCTACGCCGCCGTCGGCCAACAGATCGATACGCAGACTGTCCATAGCGTCGTTGGCGTGACGGAGCACGCGCAGGCGCATGCCCTCTAAGTCGACAACTGTGATGCGCGTCTTGCGCGCCAGCGGGCTCGTGCGCGGCAGGTCGATATAAAACGGCACGTTAACGATGCGAAGCTTTTGGCAGGCGTCGCCCCAGCGTGGAGTAGAAAAACTCGACTGCACTACATCCACCTCGCGGCCCAAGCTGCGCATGACGGATTCGCGCTCGTCATAGAGGTCGCTTACCGGCACGATCTCAAATCGCAGCGATGGTTCCAGATCGTGGATGTCCGTCCACATCGACAGCGTTTGGCGCCCCGGGCACATCATCGACACGCCCAGACGCACGGCACCGCCATCGCCCGCCGCGCGTCGGGCGCGACGCAGCGCATCCTCGGACTGCCGCATGATCGAGCGCGCGTCGTCCACCAGCAGAGCGCCCGCCGGCGTCACCTTAACACCCGAATGCGAGCGCTCGAACAACGTGATGCCAAACTCGGCCTCGAAGCCCGACACCTGCTTGACGAGCGCCGGGGTCGACACGCGCAATTTTGCCGCCGCACGCGAGAAGCTTCCCAGCTCCGCGGCGGCCGATATGGCCTCGAGTCGTCGATCGTACACGTCAATCTCCCGTTTCCAGACGCATGGCAATGAACTGCCGAAGGGGGTCGTTTTGGCAGGTCACGCGCTCAATTGAGAAAAAACTGCATCGCACAGTATAAACCTACGGTTAACACCATTCTAACAAATATGCAATTCACCTGCGCAAATGCAAAGCATACGATAACCAGCGAAAACTACGTGGGTCGATTAATGGGAGCGACCCACCGGGAGGCACAAGAAGGGAAGTTCCTATGAGCAATTGGCTTAAGCTCGAGGGCGATGTCTGCGCCGTGACTGGCGCGCTCGGCGGTATGGGCGTCGAGATTTGCCGCGAGTTCGCCCGCAACGGCGCCAACGTCGTCCTGCTCGACCTGGACGAGGAGAAGGTCAAGGCTGCTGCCGCCGACCTCGCTGCCGAGTTTGGCATCCACGCCGAGGGTTACAAGATGAACGCCACCGACGAGGCCGAGGTTCAGGCCGCCGTCGACGCCACCATCGCCGACTTCGGTCGCGTCGACGTCCTCGTCAACACCGCCGGTATCCTGCGCTTCGCCGCCATGGAGGACCTGCCGCTCTCCGACTGGAATGAGGTCATCAACGTCAACCTCACCGGCTACTTCATCACCTCGCAGCGCTTTGGTCGCGAGATGATCAAGGCCGGCCAGGGCCGCCTGGTGCACATCTCGACCGTCGCCAGCCACTCCCCCGAGACGTTCTCGGGCGTGTACAGCTCCACCAAGGCGGGCGTCAACATGATGTCCAAGATGCTGGCTGCCGAGTGGGGCCCCTACGGCGTGCGCTCCAACTGCGTCGAGCCTTGCTTCGTTAAGACCCCGATGTCAGCCAACTTCTACGCCGATCCCGAGGTCGAAAAGAGCCGCAGCCGTCTGATCGCCACGCGTCGCATCGGCGAGGTCAGCGATATCGCCAACGCCGTCATGTTCCTGGCGTCCAAGCGCTCGGACTTTACCACCGGCGACGCCATCAAGGTCGATGGCGGCTTCTCCAATATGATGGGCGACCTCACCGCCAAGCCCGGCGGCCGTCGCGCCTATGCCGACAACTACCTTAAGAACAAGGGTGTCGAGCTCTGGTCCGATGAGTCCGGCGTCGCCAAGCCGACCGACCAGTAAACCAACCTGACAGGGAGGCCCCGCGGACACGCCCGCTCCTCCCCCGTATCGATTAGAAAGAATCCAATGGCTTCCACCAACTCCAATAAGGGTCGCGCCGTCGTGCTTTCCGCCGCGTGCGTCACCATGTTCTTCATCAGCTCCATCGCGCTGTATTCCGTCGTGAGCAAGAACCTGCTCGCCGTCTATCCCGGGTGGTCCAGCGCTCTTACCTGGGCTTTCCCCGTCTTTCAGACCATCATGGCCGTGACGGGCATCTTCGCCGGCCGCATCTCCGATAAGATCGGCCCGCGCAACGTCGTGATCGCCGCCGCCGCGTGCTACGGCCTGGGCTGGTTCATGTCCGGCACCGTCACCGAGCCGTGGCAGTTCTACCTGTGGTTCTCGCTCGTCGCCGCCATCGGCAACGGCCTGGGCTACAACCCCGCGCTCACCACCGGCCAAAAGTGGTTCATCGACAAGAAGGGTCTCGCCTCCGGCATCACCCTGGCCGCTTCGACCGCCGGTCCCGCCGTGCTGTCCCCGGTGCTCGCCTCGCTGCTCATCCCGAGCCTGGGCATCTTTGGCGCCCTTAAGGCGCTCGGCGTCATTTTCTTTGTGACAATCGCCACCTCCGCCCTGTTCCTGAAGGCCCCCGAGGCCGGCTGGCTGCCCGAGGGCTTCGAGGCCCCCAAGGGTGGCGCACATGCCGGCACCTTCGGCGACCTCACCCCGGGCGAGATGGTCAAGACCCCGCGCTTCTGGGTCCTCATCGTCACCTTCGCCTTTGCCGCCACCGCGGGCACCCTGCTCGTGGGCAAGGTTGCCTCCATCGCCGCCGTCCAGCTCTTCGCCGACCCCACGAGCGCCGCGGCCGTCGCCCTCGGCGGCGTGGTCGTCTCCGTCAACACCTGCGCCAACCTGGTCGGCCGTCTGTCCTTTGGCCAGATCATCGACAAGCTCGGCGCCTATAAGTCGCTGCTCATCAGCCTTGTCGTCACCATCGTCGCACTCGTCATCATGTCGATGAGCTTTACACAGGCCATGTTCTTTGTGGCGCTCGCCTTGCTCGGCTTTAGCTTTGGCGCCCTGCTCGTCATCTACCCGCCGCTCACCGGTGGCGCCTTTGGTACCAGCAACATCGGCGTCAACTACGGCATCATGTTTTTGGGCTATGCCGCTTCCACCTGGATCAGCCAGCCCATCACTGCCGTGCTGTATCACGCCGAGGCCGGCAGCGCCGCCTACCAGCAGTCCTTCTACGGCGCCATTGTGATCGCCGCCATCGCCGTCGTGCTCACCGTCTACATGATGGTCTCCGACAGCAAGAAGAAGTCCGCCTAGTTTTACCGATGCGACAAAGGGACAGCCCCTTTGTCGCATTCCACCGGTCACCAGTATTAAGGAGTCGAAATGTCTGAGCTCAACCCCGTCCGCATTGCCGTTATCGGCGCCGGCGCCATGGGCCGCAACCACATCCGCTTTGTCACCGAGGAGCCCGAGGCCGAGCTCGTCGCCATCGCCGACGCCTTTGAGGGCGCCCGCGCCACGGCCGAGGCCGCCGGCGTGCCGTTTTATACCGATCCCGCCCAGATGATGGACGAGGTCAAGCCCGAGGCCGTCATCATCGCCACCCCCAACGACCTGCACCTGGGCGTTGCCCGCGAGGCTGTGAAGCGCAACATCGTGCCGCTGGTCGAAAAGCCGATCTCCAACGATCTCGAGGATGCCCAGGCTTTCGCCGCCGAGGCCGAGACCGCCGGCGTGCCCGTGCTCGTGGGCCAGCATCGTCGCCACAATCCCTTCGTCAACAAGGCCAAGGAGATCATCGAGTCCGGCGAGCTGGGCAAGCTCACCGTGTCGAGCTTCCACTACATGATCTATAAGAATGACGAGTATTTCGATGTCGAGTGGCGCCGCAAGAAGGGTGCCGGCCCGATCCTGGTCAACCTGGTGCACGACGTCGACCTGCTCCGCTACCTGCTGGGCGAGCCCGTTGCCGTCCAGGGTATGCAGTCCAGCGCCGCCCGCGGTTTTGAGACCGAGGACTCCGCCGTGGTCAACGTCCGTTTTGCCGATGGCGCGCTCGCAAGCATGACCATCTCCGACGCCACCGCCAGCCCCTGGAACTGGGAGGCCACCGCCCGCGAGGACCCGCAGTACCGTCCCTTCGACGCCGACGCCTACTTTATCGGTGGCACCAAGGGCGCCCTGTCGCTGCCCCGCCTGCACCAGTTCTCCTACGACGGCGCCTCCAACTGGCACAAGCCGCTGCAGATGGAGATTCCGGCCGTGGACCCGGCGCTGCCGCACAAGATGCAGCTCAAGCACTTTGTGAAGGTCGTCCGCCGCGAGGTCGAGCCCGTCGTGACCCCCGCCGATAACGTCAAGACGCTCACGCTTCTCAACGCCATCAAGGAGGCCGCCGAGACCGGCCAGCTCGTCGAGCTGTAATGCCTTAAGAGCGGGTCGCGGCAAACTCCCCGCCGAGCGCCTTGGCCCGCCGCCAACAAGCCCCTCTTCTTTGCCCCGCGAGCAGCCTCCTGCCCGCGGGGCATTTTGCTACCTTGCCGACGATTATTCTGGAGCGAGGCTATTTTGCGCCTCAGCTTGGTTCGTTCGCCACGAAATGGGCCTATCTACTACGTTTAACCGATCACCCTCAAGCATGCCGAATTTCGCGAGATAAAAACCGCAGGTAAACGGCTTGCCGACTTTCGAAAAACCCAGGTATGGTCAGCCCCTACGGGTAAAACGTAGTAGATAGGCCGTTTTCGTGGCGCGGCTCCAAAACAGTCTTTTGGGACGGATGGTATCCTTGGTAGCCCTGTGCTGCAAACGCACCTTAAACGCAAGGAGTCCCATGGATCTTATCGCCCAGCTCGCCCGCGAGCTCAACCTTAAGGCCGCCAACATCGAGGCAGCCGTCAAGCTCATCGACGAGGGCAACACCATTCCCTTTATCTCGCGCTACCGCAAGGAAGCCACGGGCGGCATGGACGACGTCGCCCTGCGCGCCCTCGACGAGCGCCTGTCTTACCTGCGCAATCTTGAACAGCGCAAAGAGGACGTCATTCTGCTCATCGACGCCCAGGGCAAACTCACGCCAGAGCTTGAGCAGCAAATTCGCGAGGCCACGCAGCTCCAGCGTGTCGAGGACCTCTACAAGCCCTACCGCAAAAAGCGCATGACTCGCGCGCAGAAGGCCCGCGAGGCAGGCCTGGAGCCGCTTGCCAACATGATTATCATGCAGGCCTCGGCCAAGGGCAGCGCGCTCGATGCCGCCGCGGCCTACGTCAACGAGGACGCCGGCTTCAACACGCCCGAAAAGGCGCTCGCCGGGGCGGCGGACATCGTGGCCGAGACGGTGGCCGAGGACCCCGAGAACGTCGCCGACCTGCGCGCCTTTACGCAGAACACCGCCGATATCGTCGTCGAAGCCACAGACCCCGCCGAGAAGACCCCCTACGAGCCGTACTACAGCTATGATGAGCCGCTGCGCCGCATCCCCAACCACCGTGTGCTGGCTATCGACCGCGGTGAGCGCGAGGGCAAGCTCCGCGTGCGCGTGAACGTCGACGGCGCCGCTGCCACGGCACGCCTCGGCAGCCGTTGGCCCCGTCGCCAGGGCGTCTTCGCGCCCGTCTTTGACGCCGCCATCGCCGACGGCTACAAGCGCCTGATGGCCCCCTCGCTGGAGCGCGAGGCCCGCGCCAAACTCACCGTTCGCGCCCAGACCGAGGCTATCAACGTCTTTGCCAAGAATCTCGAGGGCCTGCTCTCTGCACGCCCCGTGCGCGGTGCCCGCGTGCTCGCGCTCGATCCGGGCTACCGCACCGGCTGCAAGGTCGCCGTCATGGACGAGACCGGCAAGCTGCTCGACCACGGCGTGGTCTACCCCACCAAGCCGCGCCACGACGTCGCCGGCACCAAGCGCGAGCTCGCTCGCCTCGTCAAGAAGGACGGCGTCAACACCATCGTCATCGGCAACGGCACCGCCAGCCGCGAGACCGAGGAAGTCGTCTCGGAGTTCATCGCCGAGCAGGCGCCTGGACTGCGATACACCATCGTCAACGAGGCCGGCGCATCGGTATACTCCGCCTCCGAGCTCGCCAGTCAGGAATACCCCGACCTGGACGTCACCGTGCGCGGCGCCATGAGCCTGGGCCGCCGCCTGCAAGACCCGCTGGCAGAGCTCGTCAAGATTCCGCCCCAGTCCATCGGCGTTGGCCAGTACCAGCACGACCTTGACCAGGCCGAGCTTTCGCGCACCCTGGGCCACGTGGTAGAGGACGTCGTCAACCGCGTGGGCGTCGACGTCAACACCGCAAGCGCGAGCCTGCTGGGATACGTATCGGGCATCACGCCGAGCGTGGCCAAGAATATCGTGGCCTACCGCGAGGAAAACGGTGCCTTTACCGATCGCCGCCAGCTTAAGAAGGTCCCCAAACTGGGACCCAAGGCATATCTCAACGCCGCGGGCTTCCTGCGCATCAGCGGTGGCAAGAACCCGCTCGACGCGACAAGCGTCCACCCCGAGAGCTACGAGGTGGCAACGGCCGTCCTGGAGCGCGCCGGCGTTGCGGCAAGCGAGCTCAGCCGCGGCGGCGTGCCCGACATCGAGCGCCGTCTGGGCAGCATCTCGGCGCTGGCAAGCGACCTGGACTGCGGTACCCTGACGCTCATCGACATTGTCAACGAGCTCAAGAAGCCCGGTCGCGACCCGCGCGACGACGCGCCCGAGGTGGTCTTTAGCCGCTCAGCACTTTCCATCGATGACCTGGAGCCCGGCATGGAACTCAAGGGCACGGTGCGCAACGTCGTCGACTTTGGCGCGTTCGTCGACGTGGGCGTGCACCAGGACGGCCTCGTGCACATCTCCAAACTGGCCAACCGCTTTGTCAAGCACCCGAGCGACGTGGTGCGCGTCGGTGACACGGTCAAGGTGTGGATTGAAAAGGTCGATCGCGACCGCAAGAAGATCTCCCTCACCATGGTGCAGGGCAAGTAAACCGCCAAAGCAAAGGTACCCCCTGCAGCGACGTGCAAAATCGCGAGTATTCTGCAATTTCCGCCGTTCCGAACGCCCCACAGAGACAATAACGTCAAAAACAGCCCCCGTTTTAGCGACATTAGAGCCAGAACGGGGGCCGTTCCATGCTTCGGTTAACTGATAAAGACCTTTACCTTGCTGAATACTCGCGATTTTGCACGTCGCTACAGGGGGTACCCTTGCTTACGGCAGAATATGAAAGCCGAGCGAGGCGATATCCTTGGCAAAGCCGCGCACGGTGTCGAGCGAGACCTCGTACGGGTCGCGACCGATGTTCTTGCGCTTGGCCAGGATGCTGTTGGGCACCGTGATGATCTGGCAACCGCAGGCTTCTGCCTGGTAAATGTTAATGAGCTCGCGCGTGGACGCCCACAGGACCTCACAGTTGGGCTTGGCGGCGGCCTTCTTGACCGACTCCGTCATAAACGGAATGGGATCGACGCCGGTATCGGCAATACGGCCGGCAAAGAGCGAGATAATGGACGGCGTCTCGGTGTCAACGGCCTCGACCATCTCATCGACCTGCTTAGGCGTAAAGATGGTAGTGACGTTGACCTTGACGCCGTCAGCGGAAAGCTTGCGGACCAGCTCGGCGGTGGACTCGCCCTTGGTGGTCACGCACGGAATCTTGACGTAGACGTTCTCGGCCCAGGTAGCGATCTCGCGCGCCTCGACCTCCATGGTCTCGACGTCGTCGGCAAAGACCTCAAACGAGACGGACACATCGGTGATATGGGTCAGGACCTCCTTGGCAAACGCGCGGTAATCCGTCACGCCGCCCTTCTTCATAAGGGACGGGTTGGTCGTGAAACCCTGAACGTTGCCGTTCTCGTACATGTCGAGCATGCCCTCGAGGTTTGCACCGTCAGCGAACACCTTGATTGCCATCTGCCTGATTCCTTTCGTTAGCATACGGCCGATAAACTGATAAACACTTTACCTACGTTTATCAAGGCGTTAACTGCGGTTTTTTATCTTCTCGGCGAACGGTATAAACACCTCAGTGTTTGGATTGATAAATCGATTGAGCATGCAAAAGCAAAGAGTCGCAGTTTAAGCAAACGTCAGAACGCGGGATTCATTAGATGAGGCCGAAATGCTGCATCGCTGTGACGGTGCCGTCGTGTGCGACATCATCAGTCACGTAGTCGGCGAGCGCCTTGACCTCGGGCATGGCGTTGCCCATGGCGACAGCCGTCTCGACCGCAGCGAGCATGCCCAGGTCGTTACCCGAATCGCCAAAGCCAAAGGTGCGCGCATTTCCCTCACGGCCCAGATACGCCAGCGCTCGCGCCACGCCCACGCCCTTGTCGATGCCCTTGGGACTCAGCTCGCGATTCTGGCCACCGGTGTTGCACAGCTCAAACTCGCGATCGATAAAGCCATCATCGTTGGCTACGCGAGCCAGGTCGCTCGCGACGATGCCTACCTTGCCCACGCGCAGACGGCCGTCGACGCGCATTTCCTCGGTGCTGTGCACCACAGAAGTGCCGATCAGAGACGACTGCTCAACACCCGCGGGTTCCAGGGCAAAAGTAGCCACGTTGGTCTCGAAAAAGGCTTCAATCCCTGCCGCGGCCATACGGCGTGCAAGCTCCTCAACAATGTCTTCGTCAAAGCAGTCCTCATACACCACGCGGCCCTCGACCTCGAGCGTGGCGCCCGCCATGGCAACGACGCCCGCGGGGTCGAGCGCACGCAAGCTATCGGCGATGAGCCACAGGGGGCGACCCGTGCAGATAAACGCCTTGTGTCCCGCGTCGCGCAGACGATGAAACGCCTCGACGACCGCCTGCGAGGGGCGAACCGCCGAAAAGTCCTTGTCGGTCATGTTGTCGGGATCGAACGACGTCAGCGTGCCGTCCACGTCAAAAAAGAGCACAGCGGGTTCGGGACACGCATCAATCATATGGGTTCCTTTCGAGGATAAGGGCAAACGAAGCATCCATCATATAATGGAGCGACGCAACCAGAGAGGTCACCCATGGAATTTTACGCAAGCTGCCCCGAAGGCTTTGAGTCCGCACTCGCCGATGAGCTTAAACGCCTCGGGCTTTCGCATGTTCGCCGGCTGAAGGGCCGCGCTACATTTGAGGGCGAGCTTGAGCAGGGCTATCGAGCGTGCCTGTGGTCGCGCCTGGCGAGCCGTGTGTTCGTGGTACTCGGGCGCTTTGAGGCGCAGGATGCCGATGAACTGTACGACAGCGTTTACGACATCGCCTGGGAGACCGTCATCCGCCCCGGCGCCACCATCGCCATCACCGCCCGCGGCGTGACCGAGCAGCTGCGCAACACGCGCTTCTCGGCCCTGCGCGCCAAGGACGCGCTGTGCGACCGTCTGGCCGAGACCACGGGCCGTCGCGCCGATGTCGACGCTGCCGATCCCGACGTTCACCTGTTGCTTTCGCTGCGCCAGCGCCGCGCGAGCATCAGCCTGGACCTTTCGGGCGACCCACTGTTCAAGCGCCTGCCGCCCGCGGCGACCCGTGCCGGCGAGGGTGCGCACGTGTTGCGCCCCGACTACGCCGCCCTGGTGCTGGCGCAGGTCGGCTGGACCGCACTGTGCGAGCGCGAGTTGACGGCCGACGATTACGAGAATGAAGCCCTTCCCACGCTAATCGATGCCTCGTGCGCCGGCGGCGGCCTGTTGCTGGAAGCCGTGAACACTCTGACCGACCGCGCCCCGGGCGCCGCACGCGAGCGCTGGGGCTTTGAGGGCTGGCAGCTACACGACGCCGCTCTGTGGGAGCAGCTGCTTGCCGAGGCGCGCGAGCGCGAGGCGGCAGCGCGCGAGCGCCAGGCGCGCATCGTGGCCATGGACATTGACCCCACCGCCCGCAAGACCGCCGAGCGCATGGTCAAGTGTGCCGGCTACAAGCGCTTTGTCGATTTTTGCGCCGCTAAGTCCGCCACCGTGCTGGACCACGCGGGCACTGTCGCCGGTGCCGCCCTCGTCGCGGATACGACCGAGACACCGCTTTCACTCATGCACGATGCCATGACGCTGGTCGGCGAGCTGCGCCGCGCCCCCGAGCTCGCTTCGGCGCCGGTCGCCGCGCTCACCCGCGACGGATTGCTGGCCCGCGCGCTCCACGCCGAGCCCAAGCGCTCGATCGCCGTCATGCCCAACAACGAGGAGGCGGCTATTGAGATTTGGCCCTCGCTCGACCACGCCGCCGCGGCATTTGAAGCAGCGATCAGCGCAGATGCCGAGGAACAGACCGCAGACGCTCATGACGAAGCCGCCGATACTCCCACGCCCGAACCTGCCGCCACGCTCGACCTGGGCGACGGCAAGCCGCTGCCCGTGCTCATTCCCGAGTCTGAGCAGTTCGCCAACCGCCTGCGCAAGAATGCCCGCCTGCGCCGCAAGTGGGCCAAGCGCGAGGGCGTGAGCTGCTACCGCGTCTACGATGCCGACCTGCCCGACTACTCCGCCGCCATCGACCTGTACGAGGGCTGCCCGCAGACGCCGGGCCGCTGGCTCGTCATTGCCGAATACGCCGCACCCAAGACCATCGACCCCGCGCTTGCCCAGGCCCGCATGCTCGACATCTTGGCCATCGCGCCGCGCATTCTTGATGTTCCGGCCGAGCACGTGCACGCCAAGGCCCGCATGCGTTCGCGCGGCGGCTCGCAGTACGGCAAACAGGGCGCCGGCAAGGGTGGCTCGGGCGAGCGCGCCAACATCGCGCGCCGTCGTCTGCCGCTCATCGAAGAGGGCGGCCTTACCTTTGCCGTCAACTTTGACGACTATTTGGATGTGGGCATCTTCCTGGATCATCGCGTCACCCGCAACCTGGTGCGCGAGCACGCCAAACAGGCGCGCCGCTTCCTCAACCTGTTCGCCTACACCGGCACCGCCACCTGCTATGCGGCCGACGGCGGCGTCGAGGAAACCGTGACAGTCGACCTTTCCAACACCTACCTGGACTGGGCCGAGCGCAATATGCGCCAGAACGGCTTTGTTGGTCCGCAGCATCATTTTGTGCGCGACGACGTGCTCGCCTGGATTCGCGACCAGCGCCAGACGCGCAACCGCTGGGACCTGATCTTTGTCGACCCGCCCACGTTCTCGAACTCGTCAAAGATGGGCCGCCGTACCTGGGATGTCCAGCGCGACCATGTTGAGCTTTTGGCCGGCGTGTCGCGCCTGCTCGCACAGGGCGGACATGCCATCTTTAGCTGCAACCTGCGCGGCTTCCGCCCCGAAACGCGCAAGCTCGCGCGCGCGGGCGTCGTGCTGGAGGACATTACGGCGCAGACCATCCCCGAGGATTTCGCACGCAACCAGAAGGTGCACCACTGCTATATCGTGCGCCGCCTGCCCATCGAGGACGCCATGGCCGAAGTCGGCTTTAGCGCCGAGGA
>DBFAZJ010000223.1:0-4536 GCA_048244295.1 Collinsella sp. | reverse complement strand
GGGAGCGTCGTGCCATACGGACAGGAAGGCAGCGAGCGAGGAATCGCCGGCGCACACCGTCGACAGCAGCTTGACGTCGAAGGTGCGATTGGCAAACCAGATGTGCTCGCCGTTGGAGAAGTACGCACCGGCGCCACCGAGGGTCAGCAGCACGTTCTTGGCGCCCTTGGCGTGCAGCTCGGCCATAGCGCCCTTGACGGACTCATCGTCGCCACCGCTCACCTTAATGCCAAAGATGTCGAGCAGCTCGTCGTCATTGGGCTTGATCAGCAGCGGCTCCATGGAAATGAGGTCTGCCAGCTGATGGCTCGAGATGTCGAGGACGAACTCGGCTCCCTTGGCCTTGACGCGGCGCAGGACCTCGGCCAGGAAGCCCTCGGAAGTGTTGGGAGGCAGCGAGCCGCTGATGACCAGGCAGGTCATATCATCGAGCGAATCGATGAGCTCAAACATCTCCTGCTCGTTGGCCTCGTTGATGGCGGCACCGGCGTTGACCATGTTGTACTCGGTGTCGGGGCCGGCGTTGAGGAACACGTTGACGCGCGTGATGCCGTCGGTCCACACGGGCTTGACGGGCACGCCCAGGGCCTCGGCGCCCTTAACGATAAACTCGCCCGAGAAGCCGGCGAAAAAGCCCAGGATCGTGGTGTCGACACCGTAGTGGTCAAGCGTAAACGAGACGTTGAGGCCCTTGCCGTTGGGCGTGTAGACGGCGTTGCGGGTACGCGTGACGGTGTTGGCAGCAAGGCCGTCGCAGGCGATGTTGTAGTCAATGGCGGGATTTGCAGTGAGCGTGTAAATCATGAATGTTCCTTTCACAAAGCAACGTGTTAATGAAAGTATATTCCACGCATCGGTAAAAGGCTAGGACAACTCGGTGAACGGTGTGGAAGCGATGAAGTACGGCGGGACACCTCTCCCCCGTGGCGGAACAAAAAGGCGCCCCAGCCGAAACCGGGGCGCCACATGCGCACGAATTTGTCGCGGTTCGATTACTGACGATCGAGCTTACGGACAGCAACGCGCTTGCTGTACTCGTCGACGTGACCGAAGTCGCCGATGCCGACGGACTCGGCAACGTTGGCGCCGGTGGCCATAGCGAGCTTCATGGCCTCCTCGACGTTGTCGCGATCCCTGTACCACTTGTGCAGGAACGCAGCGAGGGTGCAGTCGCCGGCGCAGACAGAAGAAACCAGCTTGATGTTGAACTCACGCTTGGCGTACCAAATATCCTCGCCGTTGGAGAAGTAAGCGTCGCCGCGGCTACCACGGGTGAGCAGCACGTTCTGAACGCCAGCGTCGTGAGCCATCTTCATGGCAACGCGGACCTCGTCGTCGGTGTCGACCGGCACGCCGAAGATGGCCTTCATCTCGTGATGGTTCGGCTTGATGAGCAGTGGCTTCTTGTGAGCGAGCTCCTTGAGCTTGTCGGAGGACAGGTCCAGGACGACGTCGGCGCCACGAGCCTGAGCGTGCTCCATGACCTGAGCCAGGAAGTCGGGCGTAGCTTTGGGAGGCACGGAGCCGGAAACGATCAGGCACTCGAGATCGCCCGCGGTGTCCAGGATGTTGTAGAGCTCCTCCTGGTGCTGCGGCGTGATCGGAGCACCCGGGTTCAGGATGCCGTACTCGTGCTGGCCATCGTTGACGTAGGTGTTAATGCGCGTGATACCGTCGGTCCAGACCGGGCGGCAGAGACAACCCAGGTTCATGACCTCCTCGACGATGAACTTGCCCGTGAAGCCAGCAAAGAAGCCGAGTGCGACGGTGTCAACGCCCATCTTCTTAAAGGCGAAGGACACGTCGAGGCCCTTGCCGTTAGCCGTGTAGCTGGCCGAGCCGGTGCGGACGTTCTCATCGGGCTCGAGCGGAGAGCTCGAAACCGTCATGTCGACAGCCGGGTTAGCGGTTAGCGTGTAGAACATTTACAGTACCCCCTGTATATGTGAGGGCCGCGTGGCCGGCCCATTCCAACCACGCGGTTACCTCTGATACCAAATTAGCGAGCTGCGGACTCGAGCAGTGCCTTGACCTCGGCGGCGGTGTTGCAGGCGAGTGCCTTCTCGGCGAGCTCGTCGCACTCGGCCTTGGTCCACTGGCTGATGGTCTTGCGGGCGCGCAGGATCGACGGAGCGCTCATCGAGAACTCCTCCAGGCCCCAGCTGATCAGCAGCGGCTCGAGCAGCGGATCGGCAGCGGCCTCGCCGCACATACCGACCATGATGCCGGCCTTCACGCCGCTCTCGATGATGTTCTTGAGCGAGCGGAGCACGGCGGGATAGTACACCTGGTACAGGTTGGAGATGGTGTCGTTACCACGGTCGGCGCACATGGTGTAGCCGATCAGGTCGTTGGTGCCGATGGAGAAGAAGTCGGCAACCTCGGCAAGACGGTCTGCGAGCAGCGAAGCGGCGGGCGTCTCGACCATGATGCCGACCTCGATGTTCTCGTTGAACTTGCGGCCCTCTTCGGTCAGCTCGGCCTTGCACTGCTCGACGAGCTCCTTGACAGCCAAGACCTCCTCGACGCAGGTGACGAGCGGGATCATGATCTTGACGTCACCGAAGGCGCTAGCGCGCAGCAGAGCGCGAAGCTGAACCTTGTACTGGTCGGGATTGGCCAGGCAGTAACGCACGGCGCGGAAGCCCATGAAGGGGTTATCTTCCTTGACCATGTGCAGATACGGAATCTCCTTGTCGCCACCCACATCGAGCGTGCGGATGATGACCGGAGCGCCCTTGAGCGCGCTGGCGACCTTGCGGTAGGCGTTGAACTGCTCCTCCTCGGAAGGAAGCTCAGCAGAGTCCATGAACAGGAACTCGGAGCGGAACAGACCGATAGCCTCGGCGTCGTGATCGAGCGCGTTGGGCACGTCATCGGGGTTACCGATGTTGCAGGCGATGATCTTCTTGATGCCATCGGCAGTCACGGACGGCTTGCCACGGAAGGCCTCGAGGGCTGCCTTCTCGGCAGCGAAGGCCTCGGCCTTGGCGGTGTAGGCGGCGAGCGTCTCCTCGTCGGGATCGGCCTCGACGATGCCCTTGCCACCGTCGACGACAACGGTCATGCCGTTGCGCAGCGCGGTGCAGCTGTTGGAAACCGAAAGGACAGCCGGGATCTCGAGGGCGCGCGCGATGATCGCGGAGTGCGACGTACGGCCACCGGTCTCGGTGACGATACCGGCAACGTGGGCCTTATCAATCGTGGCGGTCATGGACGGCGTAAGGTCGTGCACGACAACAACGGTGTTCTCGGGCAGGACGGAGAGGTCGACGACCTCCTTGCCCAGCAGCTCGGCCAGAATACCGGTGCGGATGTCGGCGATGTCGGCCGCGCGCAGACGGAACATCTCGTCGTCCATGGACAGGAACATGTTCTCGAACATGGTCGAGGTGTCCATGAGCGCCTGCTCGGCGCAGGTGCCGCCGTCGATGGCGGCGTTGATGGCGTCAGTCATGCCCGGGTCCTGAGCCAGAACAATGTGTCCGCTCATGATCTCGGCCTCGGCCTCGCCCACCGTCTCCTTCATGTGGTCGGCCTGAGCCTGGGTCTTCTCGCAGAAGACCGAAAGAGCGGACTGATACCGCTCCTTCTCTGCTGCCGAATCAGCAACCTCGTGCGGCTCAAACGTCAAGTCGGGATCGACGGCGACCATGACGGTGCCGATACCGATGCCCTCGGAAGCGTTGACTCCCTGATACATTCCCATTCCTCTCTCCGTGTCATGTGATAAAGCGTTTTGCCATATCCATGACAAAAGAGCGCAGTTACCTTACAACAGGTCACTGCGCCCCCAAATATGAACTTAGTTGTTCAACATGCGACCCGTTTGAGTTCTACTCGCCAAGACCGCTCTTGATGAGCTCGATGGCAGCAGCCAGAGCCTCGGCCTCGTCGGCGCCGTCGCACTTGACCTCGACCTCGGTACCGCAGGGGATACCAGCAGCCATGAGGGCCATCGGGGACTTGCCGTTGACCTCCTTCTCGGGGGTGACGACCGTCACGTCACAGGCGTACTTGCCCATGGTGGAGGCGAACAGACCAGCCGGACGCATGTGCAGACCCTGAGGATTAACGAGGGTAGCCTTCTCAGAAACCATAATTGACTCCTTTTTGTGTTTAACCCCTGTCATGCATGTGGCAGGAGTCAGATTCACGACGTTGTTTATATTAACTCACATCAAACGGTTTTTCATTATGTTTCAGACGAATTATTGGACAGATGTGTTTGTCGTCCGCTTGCTCGCCGGGCGGGCGCGGGTTAAGTTTGCTGCTCTACAGTCCTGCGCAAGACGGAAAGCACATTAAGTGCTTTCCTTTGCGTGCGGAACTCGCGACCAACTTAATATATTTCGCCGCCCCTCTGCCAAGCTCGGGAGACGACACGTTGATGTCTGCTTAACTCTGCTCACTCAGCTAATGACTTTGTTGGGGGTCCACTATTTGTTGGAGGGTGAACTTACATTGCATTGGCTCACCTTCTGCTTGTGGCTTTTCCTCGTCAAAATCGAAGATCATGATGGCGCAGTTGGGGAG
>DBFAZJ010000222.1:0-3766 GCA_048244295.1 Collinsella sp. | reverse complement strand
TTCCCGACCAGTACCGCAAAATGCGTGAGATATCGCGTTGGCAAGAAGACCCCAAGGGTGGCGCGGGACGTTGGCTTTCGGAAGCCGAGCTTTTCTACCGCCAAGGCCTGCTGATGGCCGACTTTGAGGACGACTGTCCCTACAACGGCACATTCAAGTCGTACTTTCCCACCTATAACGCCATGAGCGATCGGCAGCTGCGCGGCTATTTTACCTGGCGCACCCAAGTGCGCCGCGGAACCGTCGAGGAAACGTCTACATCCTTTGCCTTTCTGTATCTCTATGAGCTGATTTGTGGCATTGGCGTAGATAATCCGCTCGAGGGTTTTAACAAGATCAAGGCCTTTTGGGATGCCTACCGCGCCTTTGAGCCCGGCATCGACCGGTTTGCGCGCGTGTGGCTGCAGGATTACGCCGTGTTCCACGCGCTCGACCCCAAGCTGCTTCGTGACTCTAAAACCGTCATGTTCGATAATGCCCTTATCGAGCTGCGGCACGCGGCACGAGACCTTGTGCCAGCGCCGGCACCGTCCGGCCAGACCCCTAAGCGTCGCAAAACCTCCGAGCCCACGCTCCCCCTTCCGCCCGATGAGGTGCGCGAGGAGCGACTCATGGCCGCCATCAACGCCCTCTCCACGTACAACCTAAGTAACTCGCGGCTCGACCGCAACCACCACCGCGATCTGCGCCACGTGGCGAGCGCCGTGTATGTCCATATGGCGCGCTACTATGACACGCACCGAAAGACCGGCATCGTGGCGAGCTTATTTGGGGAGGAGACGGCCATGCCCTACACCATGTTTGCCTCGGCCGTATTCTTTGCGCCCGAGCGCCACGAGGACTGCGAATACCGCCTGGATCCCATCCATATCTACCGTTGCCAAAACGGCTTTTGGGAATGTATGCGTATCCACGGTAGTAGGCAAAAGAGCAGCAAGCTCGGTGAAATGATGCGCGCCTGCGACCAACGCCTGCGCCTGGCGCTGGACCCCGCCCATCCCCTTAAGGAAGAAAAGGTCCCCAAATATCTGGCCAAGATTATCGATGACGAGATTGTGGCATGGCTTTCATGGGATACCGCACACCAGCCCGTCAAGATCGATATCGATCTGAGTCAGCTGGGGCACATTCGGAGCGCCGCCGCGCAAACGCGTGAAGCGCTTTTGATCGATGAAGAGCGCGAGGACGGCGCACCTGTGGAAGCCGAGGCAGCGGACTCAGGGCAACCGGAAGCCGAGCCCGTAGCCGACGCGATTGTCGAGGCGATCGCGGCACCCATTCGGCAGGACGAGGCCGACGAGCCAACCATATCCACCGAACAGTTTGGTGTCGTGGCACCGCTTCTCGCGCCGACGCCCGCGTTCGCAGCCGTTGCGCCCGCTGACGCCACGAACGAACTCACGCCTGCCGCAGACGCCTATCTCCGCGCGCTGCTCGAGCATAACGCAGTACAGGCGGAATCGGCGGTAGTGCAATCGGGGCAGAGCGAGGACATGCTCGTCGACAGCATCAACGAGTCACTCTTTGACCTGGTGGGAGACACCGTTATCGAATTCGGCGCGGCAGGACCGCAAATTATCGAGGATTACGAAGCAGACGTGAGAGGATACCTAGACCATGAGTGATACCACATCCGCAGCGCCCCGCGTACCCAAACGCGTCGCTGCCGTTATCCTAAACTCGCTCAAGGGCGGCGTGGTCCCGCGCATCGGCCTTCCTTACATCACCGTAGGGCGCGAGGTCGAGATTCGCGCCCTGCTCACCGATCTGAGTCTCATCTCCGACGGTGGCGCGAGCTTCCGCTTTCTGGTCGGTCGTTACGGCGCCGGCAAGAGCTTTTTGCTCCAGACCATCCGCACGCACGCCATGGGTGAGGGATTCGTCGTCGCCGATGCCGACCTATCCCCTGAACGCCGCCTGCAGGGCGGCCAGGGACAGGGCCTTGCCACCTACCGTGAGCTCATCCGCAATATATCGACCAAGACGCGCCCCGAGGGCGGCGCGCTCAACCTGATTCTCGATCGCTGGGTCGCCTCGTGCGCGGACGCCGATGAGTCGGCTATCAATGCCCAACTCGCTCCGCTCGAGGAAATGGTCCACGGCTTCGACTTTGCCCGCATGCTCCGTCGCTATCGCGCGGCCGTTTCCGAGGGCGACGAGGAGACCATGAACCGCGTAACCAAGTGGATCCGAGGCGAGTACCGAACCAAGAGCGAGGCGCGCGCCGAGCTGGGCTCCTCGACCATCATCAGCGATGACGACTGGTACGACTACGTCAAACTCATCGCACGCTTTTTGGTCTGCAGCGGCTACAAGGGCATGCTGGTGCTCATCGACGAGCTCGTGAATCTATACAAGATTCCCAACGCGATTACGCGCCAATATAACTACGAGAAGATCCTGACCATGTACAACGACACGCTCCAGGGCAAGGCGCAGTACTTGGGCATGATCATGGGCGGCACGCCGACCTCCATCGAGGACCGCCGTCGCGGCGTATTCTCCTACGAGGCTCTGCGCAGCCGGCTCGCTCAGGGTCGCTTTGCACGCGAGGACCTTAAGGACATGCTCGCGCCCATCATCCGCTTGCAGCCGCTCACCTACGAGGAGCTACTGGTGCTGATCGAAAAACTCATGCAAATTCACGCCGGCTACTTTGGCTGGACGCCCACGCTTACCGAGAACGACTTGGTGGACTTCCTCAAGATTGAGTTTGGCCGCGTGGGAGCCGATACGCACCTGACGCCTCGCGAGGTAATTCGCGACTTTATCGAGCTGCTCGACATCCTATGCCAGAACCCCGATGCCAACGTTGCCGAGCTACTACAAAGCGTCGGCGGCGATAGCCTCACACCGGTCAGCGAATCGCCCGCATCACCCGATGACCGCAACTTCGCCGAATTCACCATCTAACCTGCCAAAAAGGGACAGGTTTATTTTGGCAGGTTTTATCTGGGCAAACGTCGAGGCAGTAATGCAGCAAGCCACTGCCCACCGCGTTGAGAGATTCGTTTTTGAAAGGAGGCCCCGTGAACGCCTTTGACCGCTACGCCCCGTTTATCCAAGACTTCATCTACTCCCACGATTGGGAGAGTCTGCGCTCTATCCAGGTTGCAGCGGCAGACGCCATCTTTAATACGCAGGACAATGTGCTCCTGACGGCATCCACGGCTTCCGGCAAAACCGAGGCAGCCTTCTTTCCCATCCTGACCGAGTTTTGGGAGAACCCGCCCGCAAGCGTTGGCGCCCTCTATATCGGCCCCCTCAAGGCACTCATCAATGATCAGTTCGTCCGCCTCAACGACCTATGCGAAGAGGCCGATATCCCTGTCTGGCACTGGCATGGCGATGTCTCGCAGTCGCACAAGGCTAAGCTCATCAAAAAACCGAGCGGTATCTTGCAGATTACGCCCGAGTCGCTCGAGGCGCTCCTGATCCATAAGCACATGGCAATCCCTCGTATGTTTTGCGACCTGCGCTATGTGGTTATCGACGAGGTTCATTCGCTCATGCGCGGCGACCGCGGCGGTCAGACGCTCTGCCTTATCGAGCGCCTCTCGCGCATGGCAGGCGTGCAGCCCCGCCGCATCGGCCTTTCTGCCACCATCGGCGACCCCGAGCGCACGGGCGCCTTTCTCTCACAGGGAACAGGACGCGATTGCATCATCCCCCGCTTTGAGGAACCGCGCCGCGTGTGGCGCATCTCCATGGAGCACTTCTACAACTCGGGTCCCCAGGCACAGCAGCGGGGATTCGAGAGCACGGG
>DBFAZJ010000221.1:0-8607 GCA_048244295.1 Collinsella sp. | reverse complement strand
GTATTACAACGGCGTAAATCTGCTACACTAGTACAACATGCCTCCGTAGCTCAGGGGATAGAGCACCGCTCTCCTAAAGCGGGTGTCGACGGTTCGAATCCGCCCGGGGGCACCAGAAGATTATGACGGCGTCGCGAGAGCGGCGCCGTTTCTGGTTTGTGGGGACCGCCGGCAGGATTCGAGCCGTCGACACCCGCGTCAGCAATTTCCCCGCGGGGGGGGGTCGAATCCGCCCGGAGCACCAGAGATTTGTCGAGCCCGGTACCGCTACGGTGCCGGGCTCTTCTGGTTCAATGCCATGTCAAAAACGAAGCGCCCGCTTGCTGGGGGAGCAAGCGGGCGCCTGTGAGCGAATATGTTTGCGGCGAAAGCCGCGATAAGCGGTGGGGTGGCGACTAGTTGGTCGTACCAGAATCGTCGCCCGTGCTCGTGCCCGAGCCCGAGCCCGAACCAGAAAGTGCGACCGTCAGCGTAATCGTGCTGTCGGTGGACTGCTTGCCGGTGGGGGAGACGCCCGTAACGGTGGCATCCTCGTTACCGCTTACGGGATTGCCGTTCTGGTCACAGAAGCCAATGTTATAGAAACCGGCGTTGTTGAGCGCGGTGACGGCGGCGGAGATGCTCTTACCGTACAGGTTGCCCGGGACGCTGGCCTTGCCGGACTTCTTGGCGATGACGACGGTGATCGTGGCACCGGGCTTCTGCTTGCCGCTGGGGTTCCAGCTAATTACGGTACCCTCGGTAACCGAGTCGTTTTCCTGGTAGCTCACGTCGACGCCAAAGCCAGCCATGTCGAGAGCGTTGCGCGCCTGGGCCTCGGTCATGTCGGTCAGATCGGGCACCGAGGTGGTGTCCGGGCCGCTGGAGACCTTGTACGAGATGGTCGTGCCCTTCTCGACCTCCTTGCCGGCAACAGTGCTCTGCTCAAAGACCTGGCCTTCTTCGGCCTCATTGGCTTCCTCCGAAGCGCTGCCCTTCAGGCCCACGCTTGCCAGTGCGGCCTCGGCCTGGTCCTTGGTCAGGCCGACGAGCTGCGGAACCTCAACCTTCTCGGAGGGCTTAGGGCCCTTGGAGACTACCAGGTTCACCCTCGTGCCCTTGGCCTTCTTGGTGTTGCCGTTGGGGGTCTGCTCGGCGACCTTTCCCTCGTCGACATCGTCGTTGTAGCTCTGGTCGACGGTGCCAACCTCAAGGCCGGCTTCCTTGATCAGCTCAATAGCGGTTTCCTGGTCCTTGCCCAGCACGTCGGGCACCGTGACCTGTTCGCCACTGAACATGCCCGTGGCAAAGGCCACTACAACGCCAATCACGGCGACGGCGGCAATCACGGCGGCGATGATCTTGTTCTTGTTGGACTTAGGCTTCTCGACCTCGTAGGAGCCCGTGGAGCCCGAGACAGCGCTACGGGCGGTGTTCTGACCGCTCACGCCCGAGACGGGACGAACCATAGCGCGCGTTGAGTCGGAAAGCTCGCGGGTCTTGGTGGCACCCAGGTCGCCGGCGGCTCCGATGATGCGCGTGGGCTCCGAGACGTTGACGGCACGGCCGGACAGGTAGCTGTTGAGCACCTGGCGCAGCTCGTCGGCCGTTTGGAAGCGGTTTGCCGGGTCCTTCTCCATGCACTTGAGGATGATGCGCTCCAGGTCGGCATCGACGCCGGAGTTGATCTGGCTCGGCGGGATGGGGAGCTCGTTGACCTGCTTGAGCGCGACCGAGATAGCGTCGTCGCCGTCAAAGGGTACGCGACCGGTGGCGCACTCGTACATGACGACACCCAGCGAGTAGATATCCGAGGTGGGGCCGAGGTCCTGGCCGCGGGTCTGCTCGGGGCTTACATAGTGGGCGGTGCCCAGCACGTTGTTATCCTGCGTGAGATGACTGTTCTTGGCGCGTGCGATGCCAAAATCCATGACCTTGATGTTGCCGTCGGGCAGCACCATGATGTTTTGCGGCTTAATGTCGCGGTGGATGATCTCGTGCTTGTGTGCGACCGAAAGCGCGGAGCTGATCTGCGAGCCGATCTGCGCGACCTTCTTGGGATCGAGGGCGCCGTGGCTCTTGATGCCGCTCTTGAGGTCGGTACCGCGCAGGTACTCCATGACGATGTAATAGGTGTCGCCGTCCTTGCCCCAGTCGTAGACGCCCACGATATAGGGGGAGGACAGGCCGGCCGCTGCCTGGGCCTCCTGCTTAAAGCGGGCGGCGAAGGTGGCGTCGCCGGCATACTGCGGCAGCATGATCTTGACGGCAACCGTGCGGTCGAGGACCTGATCCTGTGCACGGAAGACGGTCGCCATACCGCCCGTTCCCACCTTATCCTTAAGGAGGTATCTTCCCCCGAGGACCCTCTGTTCCATTCCTGCTCCTAACATAACTATTCGCTCAACGATGTGTGTAGTACCAAATGTGTGGCCGCTGGGGCCGTGTGGCGCGTTGCCGCTAGCTCATCGGCCGCGGCGCGCCCCAAGTATCCGCTTTGATCACGGGCATCACGCTCCCTGTGCGGCGAGCGCCGCGGTCAGGACGATGCCGGCAATCTTGGCCGCCTCGACGTCGTGTTTGTCGTAATCCTCCAGGGCCACCGAGATGGCAACCGTGGGTGAATCGTAAGGTGCAAAGCCAACAAACATAGAGTTGACGTTGGTGCCGCCGGTCTCGGCCGAACCGGTCTTGCCGGCAACCTTGACGCCCGGAATCTGGGCATCGGTGCCGGTACCGGACTGGACGACGGCGAGCATGGCCTGCTTGACTTGGTCGGCCGTGGCAGAGCTGACGGCCTGGCCCAGCGAGCGGGACTGCGTGGTCTTAACCACGGTTCCGTCCGGGGCGAGTATCTGGGACACAAAGAACGGGTCCATGACTACGCCGCTGTTGGCGATAGCGGCAGCGATCACGCAATTCTGCATAACGGTGGTCTGCGGGCCAGGCGTGTGGTCCATGCCGACGGGCTGGCCTGCGCCTGCCCAAGCGGTCTCCCACTCGGTCATAAGCGACGGGTCGGCCATGATGGAAGCCGCGGAGGTCAGATCCTGACCGAGCTTTTGACCGTAGCCAAAGGCGTTGGCAAACTGGACGAGCGAGCTGGCACCGACCTCGTTTGCCACCTGGCCAAAGACGACGTTGGACGACACGGCGAAGGCCTGCTGCAGGCTGATGGTGCCGTAGCTCTCGTTGGCATCGTTGGTGACCGGCGCGTTGCCAATATCCATGGAGCCGGGCGCCTGGTACGTGCTGGTAAGGCTGGCGGTGCCGGTCTCGAGCGCCGCGGAGAGTGTGACGACCTTAAAGGTCGAGCCCGGGGTGTACAGCGCGTCCATGGCACGGTCATACATGGAGCCGTCCTCGCCGCCGCCCGACTGGAGCAGCGCATCGATGTTGGTGTTGTCGTAGGTGGGCGAGCTCGCGCACGCAAGGACCGCGCCGGTGCGCGGATCCATGACCACCACAGCGCCCTTAAAGCCCTTGAGCGCCTGCTCGGCAGCCGTCTGGATGCGCGAGTCGATGGTGAGCTTGGCGGTATTGCCCGGCTGGGTCTGCCCCGCGAGCGACGCGATGGCGTTGTTCCAGCTGGAGTAATCCTTGGAGCCGGTGAGCGTATCGTTCATGACGCTCTCGATGCCGGCGGTGCCGTATTGCTGGCTCACGTAGCCCACCACGTGCGCGGCCATGTTGCCGTTGGGGTAGGAACGGGCGTAGGTGCCGTCCTCCTGCTGCAGCGACTCGGCTAGCGTCACGCCGTCGGACGTGATGATGGAGCCACGCTGGATGTACTTGGAGCGGGCGATGGTGTGGTTGTTGGTCGGCATGTCCTGATAGTCCTTCGCTTTGATGACCTGGACATAGGTGAGGTTGCCGATAAGGATGGCGAACAGCGCCGTGAAAGCAAACACGGCACGAGTCAGACGGTTGGCAAGCGCCACGCGGCCGAGCACGCCGGACTCTGGCGTGTCGAGCAGGCGACGACGCATGCGAGAACCCGCGGAGTGGTTGCCGTGGCCGTAGGAAGATGCGCTGGCAAAACGTGTGCCGGTCGGGGCGGCGGCGGATGCGACCTGGTCATCGGTGATGGCGGCCATGGTGCCGGTGCCGGTGAGTTCGGCTTCGCGTCCGGTTGCCTCGTCGCCGGCGCGCAGCAGCAGCGCGACGATGATAAAGCTCGCCAGCAGCGAGGAACCGCCCTGGCTCATAAAGGGTAGGGTGACGCCGGTCAGCGGGATTAGGCGGGTTACGCCGCCAACGATTAAGAATGCCTGGAAGCTGATGGCCGCCGTAAGGCCGGTCGCGCTAAAGGCGGCAAGGTCGGACTTGGCGCGGGCGGCCGTGGTGAGGCCGCGCACGGCAAAAAGCATAAACAGGATGAGCACAGCGCCGCCGCCCAAAAGGCCCATTTCCTCGCCGATGGCCGAGAAGATAAAGTCGGACTCGACGACGGGGATGTTGTTTGCCATGCCATTGCCGATGCCGACGCCAACCAGGCCGCCGTCAGCCAGCGAGTAAAGTGACTGTACGATCTGGTAGCCCTGGCCTTGGGCATCCTTAAACGGATCGACCCAGACCTGAAAGCGCACCTGCACGTGTGACAGGAACTTATAGGCGCCCACGGCTCCGACGGCCAGCAGCGCAAGGCCGATGATGACGTACGAAAAGCGTCCCGTGGCAACATAGAGCATCAGCAAAAAGATGGTGTAGAACAGGACGGCCGAGCCCAGGTCGCGTTCGAAGACAACGATGAGCAGGCACACGCCCCACACGGCAAACAGCGGCAGCAGCAGGCGGAAGCGCGGAATCTTGAGGCCCAGGATCTTGCGGTTGGAGATGGAGAGTAGCTCGCGGTTCTCGGCCAGATAGCCTGCCAGGAACAAGACGATGAAGACCTTGGCGAACTCGCCGGGCTGGATGGTGAAGCCCGCGATGCGAATCCACAGCTTGGAGCCCGAGATCGTGGTGCCGATAAAGATCGGCAGCATCAGCAGGATGATGCCGATAATGCCAAAGGTGTACTTGTAGCGCATGACCACGTCGAGGTTCTTGACCAGTGCGAGCGTTCCCACCATGAGCGCCACCGAGACAAACAAGATGATGAGCTGCGAGATGGCGAGGTCGGGGGCCAGGCGCGTCACGAATGTGATGCCGATGCCCGAGAGCACAAAGACGATGGGCAGGATGGCGGGATCGGCGCCGGGCGCCAGGATGCGTACGGCGATATGCGCCGCGGCGAAGGCGGCGAACAGGCCGATCGGCACGGCGAGCGTCTCAAAGGAAATCGTGGCACCCGCGGTGAGCACGTACAGCGCATAGAGCAGGACGACGGGGAACGCCGAGGCGATGAGCAAGAGCAGTTCGGTGTTGCGGCGACTCATAAGCGGCACTCCCTTTCTAATTCTTATCGGAGGCTTCGGCCTCGGCTGACTGTTCGGCGGTTTTCTCGGAATCTGATTCGGAGGTGGATTCCTGATCGGTGTTGTCGCGAATCGTTTGCGCGTCAATCACCTGACGGGTCTGCTCCTCGTCAATCTGATGGCGGTACTTGGAAATGGTGTCCTGCGCATCGTCGACACTCGTTTGCGGAATGCCTGCCTTCAGGCGGTTTTGCGTGTCTTCGGGCAGGTCGGACAGCTTGATGCTGGTTTCGCTCTCGAGCCAGTGGAGCTCGACCCCGAGCGTCTTGCCGGGCAGGCCGCGCCAGACGGCGACATTGCCGTGGTAGGTTCCCAAGTAATAGGAGCCGGTGACGCCCGTGTATGCCCAGATGCCTGCTATCAGCACAAAGACAAGGGCCAAGACGGTGGCGATGGTGACATTGCGGCGTCGGACGCGTTTTGCCTCGCGCATGACGCCGTCGTCGACCAGGTCGACGACCACCACGGTCACATTGTCGTGGCCGCCGGCGGCGAGCGCCGCGTCCACCAAGTTGTCGACACAGATCTGTGCGCTCGAGGACTGCGTAGCGATGTTCTCGATATCGCTATCGGGAATCATGCTCGAAAGACCGTCGGAGCACAGAATCAGGCGGTCGCCTTCCTCGATGTGCAGGGTAAAGTGGTCGGCATACATAGCGGGATCCGAGCCCAGCGCGCGGGTGATGACCGAGCGGTTGGGGTGGACGCGGGCCTCGTCGGCCGTAATCTCGCCGGCATCCACGAGCTCCTCCACGTAGGAATGGTCGCGGGTCACGCGGATGAGCGTACCCTCGTGGAGCAGGTAGGCGCGCGAGTCGCCCACGTGGGCGATGGCGAGCGTGTCGTTTTCGATGTAGGCGCAGGTGGCCGTACATCCCATGCCGGGTTTGCCCAGGCCGTTGAGGGCGGCCTCGATCACGGCGGCGTTGGCGGCCTCGACGGCTGCGGCCAGGCGCGCGGCGTCGGCGGACTGCGGCGCCGTCTTGGCGATGGTTTCGACGGCGATGGAGGATGCCACCTCGCCGGCGGCGTGTCCTCCCATGCCGTCGCACACGCAAAAGAGCGGCGACTGCACCAGATAGGAATCCTCATTGTGCGGGCGCACACATCCGACGTCGGAGCGGGCGCCCCACATAAGCTGTGTGGTGGTGCCGGCGTCGTAGGTCGAGTCGGTCTCGATGCGCTCGTCGGTCAGCGGCTCAAAGCTCATGGTCGAGCCGGGATCTTTGAGCTTTGCCTCCACGGCGGCGACATCGATTTCGGCGGTGTCGCCGGGGGAGACGGTGTCGGCATCGTTGCCCGACTCGGCGTCGGAGACGTCCGGAAGGTTGAGATCTTCGGTTACGCGGTCGGCGGGATCGCCGTCCTGCTGCGGCTCGACGGCCGTCGGCTCGGGCGTCGCAAAGTGCGACGGCGCGGGCGTGCTCTGGGGTTGAGCGGAGGGCTCGGGAGCTGCGGCGGGCGCGGCAACGGGCTGCTCGACTTCGGCAGGCGTTGCGGGCGCGGGTGCCGCCTCGCTTGCCGGGGCGACGGGGAATACCGGCGCGGCAGGCTCGGGGGCGGCAAACACGGCAGCGCTCTCGTTAATCGCCTCGGCGACGGGCTCGGCAAAGTGAGCCGGTGCGGGCGTTGCCTCCGGTTCCGCGGACTGCTCGGCAGCGTGCGCGCCGATGGGGGCGTCGAGCTGCTCGGTGTCGGCGTCCTCGTCATCGACGAGTGCCGGATATTCTTGAGTTACATGCGAAAGAGGCAGGGAGAACACGGTGTCCTCGGGCTCCACGGTCGCAGGGCGCGCCGGAGCGGCATGAGCCGGCGCAGCTGCGGGGGCAGTTGGCGTCTCGGGCATGGTTGCGGACTTGTTCTCCTCGTCGATCATCGACGGTTCACCTTCATGACCACGTCGCCAATCTGGACTTCATCGCCCTCGCGCAGCGTTGCGGGCTCCACCAGCTGACGGCCGTTAACGAGCGTGCCGTTCAGCGAGTTGAGGTCTTCGATGATGAGTGCCGGGCCCTGCAGCGAAAAGCGTGCGTGCGAGGCCGAGACAAACGGTTCGTTGATGCAGATGTCCGAGGACGGCGAGCGGCCCACGATGACGGGGCCGAGCATATCTACATGGATGCCACGGATGCCGCGCGGACCCTTGTCCACATCGATCGTCCAGATAGCGGAGTCGCGGCGCTGGCCGCGTACGAGTCCCACGCCGGTTTTCATGACGGCGAACAGGAAGATGTAGAGCAGGGCGACCAGGACGATGCGGCCTGCAAAAAGGACGATATCGATGTTCATAAGCGACTATCCCCTAAATTCAAAGGTGCTCAGGCCAAACGTCAGCAGATCGCCGTTGCGCAGCGGGCAGCGCGTGATGCGGCGGTTGTTGACGAGCGTGCCGTTGGTGGAATTGAGGTCCTCGATCGACCAGTCCGAACCGGTAAAGGTGAGCTGGGCGTGACGGCGCGACACGTTGGGGTCGCGCAGGGCGATGTCCGAAACCGAACGCTCGCGACCGATGGTCACCTGCGCGGAAGTGATGCTGTGGCTCTCGCCGCTCACTACGTCGACGAGCTGGGCGAGCGGGCGCTGCGGGGCGCGGGTGCTCGCCATGTTGGAGGCAATACCGGCCGCGGCGCCAAGGCCCACGGCGGCGCCGGTCGCGGCGGCTCCGCCCATACCGGCGAGGGCGTCACGAGAGACGGTCTGCGGCACGGGGATGGGCGCGGCGGCGGGGTCGGGGACGTTGGGCGCAAAGGGATCGGCCACGGCGAGCGGGTCGGGAGCGACGGCGCGGGGCGTCGGCTGCTGGGGCATGGCGGCGGGGTGCTGTTGCTGCGGAGCGGCGAATTGCTGCTTGCCGGCGCGGGGAGCGCTGGCGGCGCGGCTTGCGGCCGAGTTGTTCTGGCCCAGGCCATTCTGGTAGGCGCGCTCTTCCTCGTACAGACGACCGAGCGTGGGGGCATCGACGTTCTCGGCAAAGACCGAGAACTTACCGGCACGCAGCTGCGGGTCGATCATAAAGCGAACGAGGGGTTCGCCGACAAACACATAGCGGCGCTTTTCGGCCTGTGCTTTCACAAACTCGCGGACTTCGCGCGAAAGCTCGGGGTAGAACGGGGCGAGCATGGGATCGTCGTCGGCGGCGATCAGGATGGTATAGAGTGCCGGCGCGGTGTTGACGCCGTTGATCACCAGAGTCTGATCCTCCATGTCG
>DBFAZJ010000220.1:0-4362 GCA_048244295.1 Collinsella sp. | reverse complement strand
CACGATATCGGATGCGGCGACAACCTCGGCGGCATCGTGGCAGGCGACCATGCCGCGCGCCTCGCAGCGCTCAACCAGTGCGTCGTAGCGACCCGCGCAGGCGCACATGTCGCTCGCAGCTACACCGGCAGCGATCCAGCCATCGGCCATAGCGCTCGCCATATTGCCAAAACCGACAAATCCAATCTTCATATCGCATAGTCCTTTCAGACACATTCCTCAAAACGAAAGGTATTGTCCCACGCCATTGTTTCGTATTGCCAACCTATTTGTGATACGGCTCGCCTCGGCTGATCTTGCAGGCGCGATAGATTTGCTCCAGCAGCACCACGCGCGCCAAGTTATGCGGCAAGGTAATACGTCCAAAGCTGAGCATCTCGTCGGCTCGTGCGCGCACGTCATCGCTCACGCCGTCCGATCCGCCAATCACAAAGGCGATGTCGCTATTGCCTCGCAGCATAAGATCATCGAGCCGCGCCGAAAGCTCCTCGCTCGAGCGCTCTTTGCCCTCAATGGCCAGCAGGATCACATGCGCTCGAGGCGGCAGGGCTGCAAGTATCGCCGCTCCCTCCTTGTCGCGCGCGGCATCCACGCCGCCCGCCTTAGCCGGGTCGATATCGGCCACCTCGCGGATATCCACCTTGGCATAGGCACCTAGGCGCTTGGTGTACTCGGCGCACGCGTCCTTCCAAAAGCGCTCCTTGAGCTTACCGACGCAAACGACGGTGTATTTCACGCGTGTCTACTCCTTCGAATCGTTTTGAACTTTGCTGGCTGTCAGCATCTGCTCGAACATCGAGGCCGACTGCGAGAAATCGCTCGGCAGCACGACCGTCGAGGTTTTACCCGTGCGAGCGAACTCCGTCATCATCTCGGACCACTGCGTAAACATGAACAGCTGGTTGGCCTCATCGTTGCCAACACCTGTCTCCTGGATAATCTCGAGCGAATCTTTGATACCCAGCGCGATGGCCTTGCGCTGGTTGGCGATGCCCTCGCCCGCCTTTTCCATAGCCTCAGCCTCGGCGGTCGCCTCGGTGACGCGCTTGATGCGGTCTGCCTCAGCGAGCTCCTGTGCCGCAGCGCGCTTGCGCTGGGCGGCGTTGATGTCGTTCATGGAGTTCTCAACCTCGGTCGGCAGTGCGATTTTGGTGATGAGCGTCGACACGAGGGTGAAGCCGTAGGCGGCCATCTGCTCGGAAACGGTAGCGTTGACATCCTTGGCGATGTCGTCCTTCTTGGCAAAGACCTCATCGAGTGTGTAGACAGGAATCGAAGAGCGCAGGGCGTCGGTGATGAAGTCACGCATCTGGTCGACGGGCTCCTGCAGCATATAGTAGCTCTTGTAGATGCCCGAATCTGCCGGGCCGGCGCCCATGTCATAGCTCACGTGGTACTGAGCAGAGACCTCAAGGCCGATGGTCACGTTGTCCTGGGTCTTAACGTCGATGCCAAAACCGTTTTTCATGGTGCGCAGACTCACCGTAGCGGCCTTGCGGTCGATCACGGGCACCTTCATGTGGAAGCCCGCGTTGACGATGCGGTTAAACTTGCCCAGACGTTCGATGATCACGGCATGCTGTTGTTCAACGACATAGCAGGCGTTGGGAAGCAGCAGCAACAGAATGATGATGGGAATCAAAAGGCTGGTAAGGGCGGCGATGATACCGGACAACAGCATGGTCTCTCCTCTGATAGGCACACGTTGGCATTAGGATACCCGCACGAAGCAGCTATGTGACACCAACAAGAGGACCCGTGGTCAAAAAAGGCCAAATATGAGTACTGTTACCAGTTTAGTAACAGCGTATTTGGGTCAAAATCGCCTCGTTGAACCCGAGGTCTATCGAAATTACTTCATTTTGTCTCAAGGTTGAGCCAAATTAGCGTACATCTGTTGCGTAAAATGAGCAAAAATGGCTTCATGAAATGTCTCTATTTTCATGTCAGTACTCATATTTGCCACTTTTTGACCACAGGGGCATCTACCGCGCGAAATCGATATGGCAAATCTGCCAAAAACGGCCCATAACAAAAAAGCTCCCATTGCTGGGAGCTCTTTCATTCAATGGTGCGGGCGAAAGGACTTGAACCTTCATGGGGTTGCCCCCATACGGACCTGAACCGTACGCGTCTGCCAATTCCGCCACGCCCGCGTGCAGGAATTAGAATAACGGAGCGCCATCGCGAACGCAAGAACTATTTTTGAAAAAGTTTGCAGGCATTTTCCCAAGCTGCTCGCGCGATTGCCTCAGCATCCTCGCCGGTGCGATCGACACGGTCGTTGACCAGCGTGTTTGCCGTAATGGAGATCATTGCCGGCTCGCATTCAAGACCGCGGATGGGCTCCGGAGCCATATACGGGCAATCCGTCTCGAACAAAATTCGATCGAGTGGGGTTGCCGCAAATGCCTCGCGCACGTCGTCGTTGCGCTTAAAGGTGGCCGCACCACCATAGGCGATATAGCAGCCCAGCTCCACAAAGCGCTCCATCGTGGCGCGGTCCTCGCCAAAGCAGTGCAGCACACAACCGGCCTGGGGCACGCCCACCTCACGAAGCACGTTGTAGGCGTCCACGTGCGAGGTGCGCTCCTGGTCCGTGTCCTCGTGACGCAGATGTAGCTCCACCGGCACGTTACGGCACACGGCAAGCTCGAGCTGGCGCGCCATGCAGTCAATCTGCACGTTATGGGGTGCCGGCGCGATATCGTCGTCATAGTCCGTGTGATAGTCCAGGCCGATTTCGCCAATACCGGCGCACAAAGGGTCATCGAGCGCGACAACGACCTGTGCGTGAACGTCGTCGGTATAGTCCGGCGCGCCATACGGATGCACGCCGGCAAGATACTTGATCTGCGGGATATCCTGCATCGGCAGAATCTCGCGCGTCAGCCAGTCGCTATAGTCCGTCACGCTGCGTTTGTCAGCGATGGGGTCGAACATCGTCACCAACAGGTCGACACCCGCGGCTTTGGCGCGCACGAGCGTCTCGGGCACTTCTTTGCCCCAAAACGAAAGCAGATGCGCATGCGTGTCGGCAAGCGGTGCCAAGGGCACGGGGCAGGCGACCGTCTTCTTTTTCTTGGTAAACGTCACGCGTGCGGCATTAGGCATCATGGATTAGCTCCTGGGCCAGGCGGACAAAGTCGGCAACATCAAGCGTTTCGGCGCGCGTGGTGGATGCGATACCGCAAGCCTCAAAGGCGGCATCGAGCACGTCCTTAGCAAAGCCGTTGGCGCTCATGGAATTGCGGATGGTCTTGCGACGCTGAGCAAATGCAGCATCAATCACGTGGGCCACAAATTCGCAATCGAGTCCTTCGGGCACCACGCCGTCAACACGGTCGATACGCACGACGGCCGAGTCCACGTGCGGCGCCGGCATAAAGCAACGCGGCGGCACCTCAAAGCGACCCGTCACCTGCGCATACAGGCCGAGCTTTGCCGTATAGCCGCCATAGGTCTTGTTGCCCGGCGCTGCGGCAATGCGATCGGCAACCTCCTTTTGCACCATGACGACGGCACGCTTGAGCGCCGGCATCGTCTGGAAAAATTGCAAAATGATCGTCGCCGCCACGTTATAGGGCAAGTTCGCGACAAATACCGTGGGCTCGCCGCCGGCAGCCTGCTCAATCTGCTCCGGGCCCACCTTAAGCGCGTCGCCCATGATAAAGCGGAAGTTGGCATAGTCGGCGGCGTGGGCGTCGAGCACCGGTTCGAGCTCAGGATCGGCCTCAATGGACGTAACGCACGCCGCTTCCTGCAGCAACGCAAGTGTCAACGTACCGCAACCCGGACCCACCTCGAGTACGCGCTCGTCACCTGCAAGCTCGGCAAGCTCGCAGATACGCTCGATCACATGATTGTCGATTAGAAAGTTCTGGCCCAGGCGATGCTTGGTCGCAAGGCCAAACTCCTCTAGCAGCTCCCTGGTGGCCGTGGGGTTTGCCAAAGGCGAAGTTGTCATGGTTGCCTCCTTAGCATGATGGCGGCGTCTTGAAACAAAAGGGCATGGACCGTGGTGGCCATGCCCTTACAGCTAAACAGCAAATTGCCGATATGGCGCTCGCGCAGTCTCTACGCCAGACGCGGGAACAGCGGATCGCCCTTCTCGACGGGCTGACCGCCGGCAAGCAGGCCCCAAGTGCAAATGCCCTTGAGATCGTCGCTCGCGGCCTCGTCCTCGCAGGACAGGCGGCGCAGAGCCTCGGCAGAAGTCTGGGGCATGAGCGGCATCAGCAGGTGAGCGGCAATGCGGATGGCCTCGAGCAGGTTGTAGATCACAAACGCCAGCTCGTCAGCCTTGGCCTCGTCCTTGGCAAGTGCCCAAGGCTCGGAGTCCTCGATGTAGTGGTTGGCGGC
>DBFAZJ010000219.1:0-36344 GCA_048244295.1 Collinsella sp. | reverse complement strand
TGCCTGGTCATCGGCAGCCTCATTTCTGTTGCAATCTCGTCTTCCAAGGCACCTTGCTCGCGCTGACGGGTTCTCGCTTTCGTTGACGGATTCATCGGCGCCGTCATCCTTGACGTCTCACTGTTTTTGCCTGGTCATTGGCGTTGCCGTTCTATTTACTGGGGTTATCGGTACGGCCTTTGCCGTATTATTGAGGCTGTTTGTTGCTTTGCTTGTGTTTGAGGGGCTTTGTTGGACAGCTATTTTACTCTGCAATCGAATATTGAGTCTTCGGGCGAGTTTGTGGACCGCAAGAGCCGGTTTATTGCCCAGCTGGTCCATATTGAGTCCGAGGACGAGGCGAATGCCTTTATCGAGATGGTTCGCAAGCGTCATTATGACGCTCGACACAATGTTCCCGCGTGGGTTTTGGTCGATGGACGTGAGCGACAGAGCGATGACGGTGAACCGAGCCGCACGAGCGGCATGCCGACGCTCGAGGTGCTGCGCGGCGCGGGGCTCAAAAATGTTTGCTGCGTGGTGACGCGCTATTTTGGCGGCACGCTGTTGGGGCCTGGTGGCTTGGTGCGTGCCTATACCGCGGCGACGCAGGCGGCGGTGGCCTCGGCTCAGGAGTCCGGGCAGATCGTCGAGATGACAAGTGTTGTGCCTGTTGACGTGCATGTGGCCTATCCGCAGTATGAGCAGGTGCTTCGCTTGGCCCAGGATTCGGGTGCCAAGGTTTCGGATTCCGATTACGCGGATACCGTGACACTTCACTTGGTGTTTAAGGCAGGGGAGCAGGAGTCGTTTTGCGCCAAGATGCGCGAGCTTATGGCGGGGCGCGAGGAGATCGAGGTCGGCGCTCCCGAATTTGCCGAGTTCTAACGGCGACGGCCGGCGTGCTTTTGGATGGACCCCAAGCGCGCCGGCCGTCGTTTTATGTTGCTGCCGTTTACTCTGCGAGCCGCTTTAGCACATCACAGGCGATTTCGACGGCATCGTCGATGCAGCCGGGGCAGCTGCGGAGCGGACCCTTGTCCGATCCGATGCCCTTGAGCGTGCCACAGACGGTTGTCGTGTTCTTCTCGCCAAAACGCTTGGCGGTTTCGCGCGACAGCTTGTAGGTCTGGCCCTTAGTCTTGGGGTTTTCCATGCCGTCGCTCATTACAAAGCCCATGATGGCCACGGCGCCCGAGATGGCGCCGCAGGTTTCGGTCATGCCGCCCATGCCGGCGCCAAAGCCCTCGGTGAGGGTAAAGGCGACCTGGGGGTCGAGTCCGACGGCAGGCGCGAGCGTGCAGGCGACGGCCTGCGCGCAGTTAAAGCCACGGGCGTGGTATTCGGCAGCTTGAGCCTGACAGGCGGTGATGTCGAGCTGGGCCGTATCGATTTGCTTCATCGTTGTCTCCTTGGTCACGGTGTACCCGCCTATGGTACCCGTGACGGTGCATGTAATCATCGAGAGCTTCATGGATGCTTCATTTTTATCTATCGAGCAAATGCCTAAGGCTGAGACGAATGCCCCTGATTCATTTGTCCCATAACCTACCTCGGGGATGGGTTGAGAGGGGTGCAGGGTAGCGGTATCGTGAACCGAATAAAACTAAAACCCAGGCAAGGGAGCAAGATATGAGCGAGCAGACCATCGGTACTACATGTGTTCAGGGCGGCTATCACCCGGGAGATGCCGAGCCGCGCCAGGTGCCCATCTATCAGTCCACCACGTGGAAGTACGACACGTCGGAGCACATGGGCAAGCTGTTTGACCTAGAGGAGTCGGGCTACTTCTACAGCCGTCTGCAGAATCCCACGTGCGATCTGGTTGCTGCCAAGATCTGTGAGATGGAGGGCGGTACCGCTGCGATGCTCACGAGCTCGGGCATGGCTGCGAACTTCCTTGCGATCTTTAACGTTGCCGGTGCTGGCGATCACGTGGTCGCGAGCTCTGCCATCTACGGCGGTACCTACAACCTGCTCGCCCATACTATGGAGCGCATGGGTCTGACCTGCACGTTCGTTGCTCCCGACTGCTCCGACGAGGAGCTCGAGGCAGCCTTCCAGCCCAACACCAAGCTCGTCTTTGGCGAGACGATCGCCAACCCCGCCCTTGCCGTGCTCGATATTGAGCGCTTTGCCAAGGCCGCGCACGACCACGGCGTACCGCTGATGGTCGACAACACCTTCCCGACGCCCGTGATGTGCCGCCCCTTTGAGTGGGGCGCCGACATCGTTACGCACTCCACCACCAAGTACATGGATGGACATGCTGCCTACCTGGGCGGCGTGATCGTCGACCACGGTCAGTTTGACTGGATGGCTCATGCGGACAAGTTCCCGGGTCTCACCACGCCCGACGAGAGCTACCACGGCGTGACCTATGCCGAGAAGTTCGGTCGCGAGGGCGCCTTCATTACTAAGGCAACCGCGCAGCTCATGCGTGACCTCGGCCCCATGCAGAACCCTCAGGCGGCCTTCTTCCTGAACAGCTCGCTCGAGAGCCTTCATGTGCGCATGCCGCGTCATTGCGAGAACGGCCTGGCCGTTGCCAAGTTCCTGCAGAGCCATCCCAAGGTACGCTTTGTGAGCTATCCGGGTTTGGAGGGCGATAAGTACTATGACCTGGCTCAGAAGTATATGCCCAACGGTACCTGCGGCGTCGTGAGCTTTGGCTTTAACGGTGGTCGCGCGGCGGCCGAGACTTTTATGAAGAGCCTCAAGCTCGCCCAGATCGCCACGCACGTGGCCGACGCACGCACTTGCTGCCTGCATCCCGCTAATGCCACGCATCGCCAGATGAACGATGAGGAGCTCATCGCCTGTGGCATCTCCGCCGACATGGTACGTCTGTCGTGCGGCCTCGAGGACACGGCCGATCTGATTGCCGACCTTGAGCAGGCGCTTGAGCAGTGCTAGGCTAGCGTTCGTGCAAGGCGCCGATGCTGGCAGAAAGCTTCGGCGACCTTTCGTTCCGATTCCGTAGGCGGGACCCCAATCGCGGCTGTTTGCAGGCGATTGGGGCCCCGTTTTTTGCGTTGCGCCACTCGAAAGGATGGATATGGAGAAAACCGCAGAGCAGCTGCGCCGCGAGCACCTTGCCCTTGAGGGCGACACCCATGGCAAGAACAAGTGGGCGATTCTGTTTACCGTGCTCATCATGACGTTTATGGTGTGCCTGGATTCGACCGTCGTGACCGTGGCGTTGCCCGTGATGCAAAAGGAACTGGGCGTGGGCCTCGATCGCATTCAGCTGGTGAGTTCGGTGTACCTGCTTGCGACATGCGTGGCTATGCTGCCGTTTGGCCGCCTGGGCGATGTGCGCGGCAAGGTGGGCGTGTTCCAGCTGGGTGTCATCGTCTTTACGGTTGGCTCGCTGCTTTGTGGCCTTTCGGCCTCGCTCGAGGTTCTTATTCTGGCACGTATTGTTCAGGGCGTCGGTTGCGCGGCGGCCATGGCCAACAACATGGGTATCATCACCGAGTCGTTTCCGGCGCGCGAACGCGGTCGTGCTATGGGTATTCTCGCGACCTTCGTGGCCCTCGGCATGATGTGTGGCCCCGTGCTCGGTGGCATGTTGGTGGCAAGCTTTCCCTGGGAGAGCATCTTTCTCATCAACCTGCCCATTGGCGTCATCTCGTTTATCGTGGGGCTTTACACACTGCCGCATGTTAAGCCGGAGGCCAGCGAGCGTCCCATGTCGCTGGCGGAGGCCGCGCGTCGCTGCTTTGCAAATTCAGCCTTCACTATTAACCTTGCCTGCATGCTCATCGTGTTCGTTGGCATTGGCGCATCCGAGTTTATTCTGCCGTTCTATTTTCAGGACGCCCATGGCTTTAGCTCCGATATTTCCGGACTGCTCTTTTTGGCACTGCCGATGGTGAATGCCTTTATCGGCCCGCTTTCGGGAACGGTTTCGGACCGTGTTGGCTGCGAGGGCCCCACGGCGGTCGGCCTGGGCGTGTACGTGTGCGGTCTCTTTGCGGTAAGCACGCTCGACGAGCACTCTTCTATCCCTGTGATCGTGTGCTGTGCCGCGTTTATGTCGTGCGGCACGTCGATTTTCCAGAGCCCCAACAACTCGCTGTATATGGGTTCGGCCCCGCGCGAGGCGCTCGGTTTTGCAGGCAGCTTGGGCAGTTTGGCGCGCTATGCGGGTATGGCAGTGGGCATTACGGCTGCATCACATATCCTATATGGGCAGATGAGCGTGGCGATGGGCGAGGCTGTGACCAGTATTGTTGCAGGCCGTCCGGATGTGTTCCTGTTTGGCTTTCGCTCGGTGTTCTACGTGCTCATGGCTGTGGCCGCTGTGGGCTTTGCGCTCGCCATGGTGCGTTTGGTGAGGATGCGCGCCCGCCATTAGCTTGTGGTGGCAGGCTTGCCACGAATCGGGCTTATCTACTGGTCTTGCAGCTTTATGGTGCGATGTGGCTTGTGGGGCGGGCGGGGGTCGGTCCGTGGTAGACTATCGAACAACGTTTATTAATCGCGCGGTATCGTTGCCGCGAGAAGGGGTTGCGCCATGCAGGAGCTTGAGGATCGTATTCGCCATGACGGCATCGTAAAGGCCGGTAACGTCCTTAAGGTTGATGCCTTCCTCAACCACCAGTGCGACGTTGAACTGTTCGACCACATGGGTGCCGAGTGGGCCCGTCTGTTCGAGGGCGTCGAGATCAACAAGATCCTGACGATTGAGGCTTCGGGCATTGGCATGGCTTGCATCGCGGCTCAGCATTTTGGCGGCGTGCCGGTGGTCTTTGCCAAGAAGGCGCAGTCCATCAACCTCGATGGCGAGCAGTATGCCACGACCATCTACTCCTTTACCAAGCAGAAGGAGTACCCGGTCATTGTGGGTAAGCGCTTCCTGTCCGAGGGCGACAAGGTCCTGATTATCGACGACTTCCTGGCCAACGGCTGCGCGCTTGAGGGCCTTATTAAGATCTGCGAGGCTGCGGGCGCCGAAGTTGCCGGCATTGGCATCGCCGTTGAGAAGGGCTTCCAGGGCGGCGGCGATAAGCTCCGTAAGCGCGGCTTCCGCGTTGAGAGCCTGGCGCGTATCGCCGATATGGACTGCGAGAACGGCGAGATCACCTTCGCCTAAGCGCGCAACACAAGCGATTGGTATGCGATGTGACAAAGGGACTGTCCCTTTGTCACATTTTTTGTATGAGGGGAGGTGTTGATATGGATGGGGACAAGATGGGATGGCGCGAGTATGCGCGCTATGCCGAGATGTCGGCCGAGGAGTTGGCGCGCGATTGCGAGGTGCAGGTGTTTCGCGCGACGGGTCCGGGCGGACAGGGCGTGAACACGACGGACTCGGCGGTACGCATGAAACATATCCCTTCGGGGATTGTCGTGACGGCGCGTGAGAGCCGCAGTCAGTTCCAGAATCGTGCGAGCTGTTTGCGTAAGCTGAGGGCAGAGCTTGAGCGTCGCGGGCGTCCACCGCGTCGACGCGTAAAGACCAAGGTGCCTCAACGCTCTCGCCAGCGCAGGCTCAACGACAAACGCTTCAACGCCATTAAAAAGGCCAACCGACGCAAACCGGGCAGCGACGAATAGCCTCCTTGTAAGTTGCGGTGAAATAGGGACTGTTTTGCGGCTTTAGCTGCATAAACAGTCCCTATTTCACCGCAACTTAGGTGGGGTTAGCGGGTGGGGCGCCAGACGTGGAGGGCGCCGGCGAGGATGTCGACCTCGATGCGCGAGGCGACAACGGGCTCGCCGTCGGCCTGGATGGGGTAGTCGGGCTCCTCAAAGGTAAGCTCGGCATGGCGACAACGGCGCATGCGAACCGGTGGCAGCTTGGTATGGTGGCCATCTTTGGCCGAAAGGAACATGGGAAGCGCGACCGCGCGCGGAACGGGGCCGCAGGCGTAGCAGACGTCGAGTATGCCGTCACAGGGGTCGGCGTCGGGACAGATGCGATAGCCCGAGCCATAGGTAGGACCCAGCTGAATCGCCATGATGATCGCCCTCACGCGCTCGGCGGGCGTCCCGTCAAAGCTGACTGTCATGGGGTAGTTGCGATAGCGAAGGCCAAACTGCTCAAGTCCCGAGAGAGTGTAGAGCGGAGCGCCCGTCAAGCCGGTCTTTTTGCGTAGCTCGGTGGTGCCAAGGCCGATGGCGGCATCGATGCCGACCGAAAGCGTCTGGTCGTAGTACTCAACGGTAGCCTCGCCGCTGCCGCTTGCGGGGTTCCATGAGCGAATGCGCCCGATGTCCTGACGCTGCAGCTCACAGGTGAGCAGTGCGCCAAAATCCTTGCCGGAGAAATCGTCGATGCCGAGCGTTTGGGCAAAATCGTTGCCGGAGCCCACGGGCAGGACGGCAAGGGCGGGGCGGGTGCCCTCCTCTTGCGTCATAAGCCCGTTGACGACCTCGTGAATCACGCCGTCGCCGCCAAGGGCGATAACGGTGCGATAGCCCTGAGCCTGTGCGGCCAGCTCCTTGGCGTGTCCCATGCGCTCGGTCAGCACCAGGTCAAACTGGGATGCGCGCGCGGTCATATCCAAAAAGCGTTGCAGGCGCTCGGCAACTTCGCGCGCCGCACCCGACTGGGCGGCTGGGTTGGCGATGATGAGCGTGCGGCCAAAATCAGTTGCGTGCATGGGGCGACTCCCGGCGTATGACGTGACGGTGCGGTCGCGTTCAGGTCGAATTGCCCCCGATTGTGGCTGCACGGCGAATACTAACGTCTACTCTATCAGGTCGTTGTGGCGCTCGATAGCATCCGCTACCGTTCCGCCCTCATCCACAATAAGCGAACGGCGCTTGGGTGAGATGATGCGCTGGGCGGGGTAAACGCCGCGGTGTCCGCCGGCGAGATAGCTGATAAAGGCCACGATGACAAAGAACCCGGCGGCCGTGCCGTGGAACAGGTCGATGGCCATCATGCAAGTGGTGATGGGCACGTTGAGGCCGGCACAGAACACGCCGAGCATGCCGAGAGCCGCCAGAAAACTGGGGTCGATTCCGACGAGGCAACCGATCCAGCCGCCGAGCGCCGCACCGATGCCAAACAGGGGCGTGACCTCGCCGCCTTGGAAGCCCGCACCCAGGGTAAGCGCTGTGACGACCAACTTGATGGCTGCGTCTGCCAGGGTGGTGTTGCCGGCAAATCCGGCGCCGGAAAGCCACGTGGAAAGGCCGGCGTAGTCCCAGACGTCGAGAAGGGCATAGGCGGCCAAAACCACGAGTGCGCCCATAAGTGCGCGAACGAGATAATTGGTGATAAAGCGACCGTACAGGCTCTTGACGGTTCGAACTGACCAGGCAAAGAGGCGTGCCGTCAGACCGAAGATAATGGCGCTGATAACAACGATGACAACCGTCCGTGGTGTCATGTTGGGAACGCTGACGATAACATTCGCCTCGTACTCGGTACCCAGGGCGAGTGATGTAAAGTAGCCGGTAAACGAGGCGACCAGGCAGTAGATGCCCGCGGTGTAGTCGATCTTGCCGATAAAGCACATCTCCATGCCAAAGAAAGCTCCGGCAAGGGGCGAACCGAATACGGCGCCAAAGGCCGACGAGATGCCGGCGAGCATGAGGTCGTGGTGGTCATGCTTTTTAAGGTGGGCGAGGCTCGAGATGTTGCTGGCGATGGTGCCGCCAATCTGAACCGCGGCTCCCTCGCGACCGGCCGATCCACCCGTTAGGTGCGTGAGCGTGGAGCAGACGAAGGTGAGGACGGCCATGCGCATATGGATGAGGCGTGTGCCCAGAGCGGAGTCGATGACCAGGTTGTTACCGCGTTTGGCGGCAAGACCGTGGTTTTTGTACACCCATGCGGTGGCAACGCCCACAACGGGAAGCAGTGCGTAAATCCACGCATGGTGCTCGCGATAGTCGGTGGCGATATTCAGCGAGGCCAAAAACGCCCAAGCGGCAACGCCCATGGCGACCGAGACGATGACGACGAGTACGAGCAACTTGGCGCTCGCGAGTAGGTTGCGGGCGTTGCGGCGCGTGTCGGCAGCCAAGAGTTGCTCGGAGCGGGTGAGCTGATGCCTGCCTGCCGTGATGACGTCGTTCAGGGAGAAAAAGCCGCCGTCGTCGAGCGGCTGGGAATGATCCTGCGTTTCGTTTGCGCTTTCGGTTTTGTCGGTAAAAGCCATACGTTCCTCTTTTGGGTTGCAACACGAGCATTATAGAACGTGCCAAACGAGACAAACCGGCAGGTTGGTTTCGGCTCTGTTTCGCCGTCCGTTACCGACAGGTGTATTCGCGGTCGCAGGCCAGGTCTTGAGCAGGCGGCGAGGGATTATACTGAGATAAACATAAAGAATCGGCGCCCGTGATGTGCGCCGCTGCATGCTAGAGGTGTATATGGCAGAGATACTCATTCCGTTGGAGGACGCACAGGCGATCGTCTTGTCGCACGTGAATCGCACCGAAGTTGTCGAGATTCCCGCGTGGCAGGCTGCCGGTCTTCCCTTGGCAGAGGACGCGGTGGCCGATATCGACATCTCGCCGTTTGCCAACAGCGCTATGGACGGATATGCCGTGCGCTCGGCGGACTTGACGCAGGCGTCTGACGAGGCGCCGGTGACGCTTGACGTTATCGGACACGAGGCCGCGGGCCATGTGTTTGAGGGCGCAATCGGCGCGGGCGAGACGGTCCGCATCATGACGGGCGCGCCGGTACCCGAAGGTGCCGATGCCGTGGTGAAGTATGAGATCGTCGATGTGCTCGACGGTGACGGCAACGAGGGCTCGCGAGCGAGGTTCTCGGCGCCGGCCAAGGTAGGGGAGAACGTTCGCTCTGCTGCCGAGGAGGCCCATGCCGGCGATGTTGTGATGCACGCCGGCGAGGTCGTGGCTCCGGCGGGCGCGGGTCTGCTGGCGAGCGCCGGATACGCGAGCGTGAAGGTGCACGCTGCCCCGCGTGTGGGCATCATCTCGCTGGGCACGGAACTGGTCGCACCGAGTAAGGTACCGGCGCGTGGTCAGATTCGCGATTCCAACTCCTCGGCGCTGATGGCCGAGGCACTCGATGCCGGCGCCGAGCCCGTGTTCTACGGCATCGCGCCCGATGATGAGCAGGCGATTGCCGAGCTGGTACATCGCGCCACGCGAGAGTGCGATTTTGTCATTACGAGCGGTGGCGCCTCGGCGGGCGATTACGACTATGTGACGGCGCTCGTCCGGCGCGAGGGCGAGGTGCTGTTTGACCGCATCTCGATGCGTCCGGGCAAGGCCATCACGTTTGGCTTGCTCGGGGGTAAGCCCTACCTAGGGCTTTCAGGCAATCCGGCTGCGGCGTATGTAGGCTTTGAGATGCTTGCCCGTCCGGCGATCCGCAAGATGCGCGGCTTTGCCGAGGGCGTGCGTCCCGTGCAGCAGGCGACGCTCACACATGGCGTGAAAAAGCGACAGCATCGCCGCTTCTTCGATCGCGCCACGGTTTTGCGCGACCCCGAGACCGGTGAGCTGTTGGTGACCGAGGCCAAGACGCAGAATTCGGCGCTGCTCGGCACGATGCAGCGGGCCAATTGCCTGTTGCGTATTGACGAAGGACCGTGCGACCTTGCGGCGGGCGACGTCGTGGATGTCGTGCGTGTCGACCTGCCTGAGGGAACGGTGCTATAGGAGGATCGCTATGGAGTTGAAGATTTCGATCGTGACGTGCTCGGATACGCGCGACCTTGCCCAGGACGAGGCTGGGGCCGCACTCGAGGAGCTTATCGAGGCACAGGGCTGGACGGTCGCCTCACATGTGGTCGTGCGCGACGACGTCAGCGAGATTGGTGATGCCATCGTGGAGGCCGCCGATGAGTGTCACGCCAATGTCGTGCTCACCTGCGGCGGCACGGGGCTTTCGATGCGCGATGTGACGCCCGAGGCGACGCGTGCCGTCTGCGACCGCGATGTGCCGGGTATTGCCGAGGCGATCCGTGCGTACTCCATGACCAAGACGCGCCGCGCCATGCTCTCGCGCGCTATTTGCATGCAACGAGGTCATACACTTGTCGTAAACTTTCCCGGTTCTACGAAGGCCGCCCGCGAAAGCTGGGAGGCCATAGCAGATCAGCTGGAGCACGCAGCTCAGATGACAGCGGGCGGCGGACATACCAACTAAGCGGTTTACCTGCGGCGGGGCGACCTAAACGGCTGCTCCGCCTTTGTTTTCCGCCGAAGCGACGCCGAGGTGCACGCTAACTCGAAACTATATTCTCTGGCGAGAATAATTTCTCACTAACATTATTCGCGCAGAAGTATAATCTGGTTGCAGATTAAAGCCCGCGGTGGGGTACCCGGGCACAAGGTCCGAAAGGGTTGAATATGTTCGATTTGGTTTCTCGCCGCGGATTCGTCTCACTTTCTGCTGTCGCCGCTGCCGGCCTTGGTCTTGCCGGTTGCTCGGGCAGCAAGACGTCCGAGCCGGCCGGATCCGATGCCGGCTCCGCCAAGGCCTCTTCCAAGAAGGAAACCGTCGAGCTGCAGGTCTTTGCCGCCAACTCCCTCGAGAAGGCCCTTCCCGAGGTCCAGGAGCTCTACACCGACCAGACCGGCACCACCTTTGCCGATACGCAGTTTAAGGCCTCCGGCGACCTCGTTGAGCAGATGAAGGCCGGCGCCACGGTCGACGTGCTCATCACCGCTTCCAAGGGTACCATGGATGACGCTGAGACCGCCGAGCTCGTCGACGCCGACACGCGTGAGGACATGTTCGTCAACGACCTCGTGATTATTCGCGCCGAGGGCTCCGACACCAAGATCGAGGCCATCGCCGACGTCGCGAACCTGGACGGCAAGATCGCCATCGGCGACGCCAAGACCGTCCCCGCCGGCAAGTACGCCAACCAGGCGCTGGCTTCCGTGGGCCTCTACACCGGCATCGAGGGCGACGACGGCGAGTATGCGCCCGAGATCGCCGACAAGGTGGCCCTGGCCGACAAAGTTGGTACCGCCGCCGCCTATGTGTCCACGGGCGACTGCGTGGCTGGATTTGTCTACAGCTCCGATATCTTCCGCTACGACGGCATCGAGGAGGCCTTCGTGTGTCCCGAGGACTCGCACAAGCCCATCGTGTATCCGGGTGCCGTTGCCGAGAGCTCCGAGCACGCCGACGAAGCCAAGGCGTTCATCGACTTCTGTCTGACCAACAAGAAGGCTCAGAAGATTTGGGCCAAGTACGGCTTTGAGCTTTCCGCGTAGTGCGGCTTGGCGCGATAATTCCATCGTTTTGTGTTTCACTCCGTTCTTGTATTCGCTTGGAGCTTTTCGTGCTTAATAGATTCCGCATGCTTGTCGCCTGTGCTTTGACCTTCGCGCTTTGCTGGGTGCCGGGATTTGCGTTTGCTGGGGACGCTGAGGACGGGGCCCAGGTTGCTGCGACCGCTCATGGGCTTTCCTATGGGATCGAGGGTTTTGAGCGGCTGGCCAAGGGGACCGCTCGTGCCATGGAGGGCCAGCCTGAGGGCTACCGGTTTCCCGTTGACGAGGACGTGGACCTTGTGGTGGCGCCTGCTGCCGATCGCGTTGTGGTGTGGATATCGCCCAAGGCGGTCGAGAAGTATGGATTGGATCCGCAGGACAACGAGTGCGTATCGGGTCTCAAGGCCCTCGTCTGTAAGCTCGACAGCGCAAACTGCATGGGAGGTGCGCAGCTGGGGGACGTGGATCTTCCTTGGTATGTCACGGCGGAAACAACGTTTGATTCCGGCGGGTATACCTATGGCTTTGACGAGCGCGGTGCGGATGGGGACCGCTATGTGGTGATTGCATCAGCCTCGGGTGATGCCAAGGGCGGCGCGCGTTGGCTTGATAGCGCTCACATGGTAGAAGCATCGTCTGTCGTATTGCGGGATGAGCAGGGGCCCTGGACCTCTCTGACCTCCTTTTTGTGCGACATCGACTATCGCCCGTTTTGGGTGTCCATTAAAACGAGCGGTCTTGCCCTGGTGATCGCGTTTGCGCTGGGCCTGTTCGCCGCGTGGAAGACCATGGGTACCTCGAGTCGCATCAAGGGCCTGCTCGATTCGGTCTTTACGATTCCTATGGTGCTGCCGCCTACGGTGTGCGGCTTTTTGCTGCTTATGCTATTTGGTCGATCGACCGGGGTCGGTCGGTGGCTTATCGCGCACGGCGTCTCGATTGTCTTTACGTGGCCGGCGGCGGTGATCTCTGCCGTGGTGGTGTCGTTCCCGCTCGTCTATCGTACGGCACTCGGAGCCTTCGAGAGCCTCGACACGCAGATGCTCGACGCCGCGCGAACCTTGGGATGGTCCGAGCGTCTCATCTTTACCAAGCTTATGATGCCGCTTGGGTGGCCCTCTATTGCCGCCGGCACGGTGCTCGCCTTTGCCCGCGCGATGGGCGAGTTTGGCTGCACGCTGTTCTTTGCGGGCAACTACGCCGGTATTACGCAGACCATTCCCATCGCCATCTACTTTGAGTGGATGGGCGGCAACACGTCGGTGGCCCTCTTTTGGGTCGTCGTCGTGATTGTCTTTAGCTTTTTGGTCATCCTGTTCATCAACATGTACACCGCTCATTCGCAAAAGTATCGCGAGCGGGGCCTTTCCCGTGCGGAGCGCAAACAGGCCAAAGATCTCGCCGGACAGGGCGATTCGCTCGACCCAGTCGGCGGCGATGCCCTGCGTATCGATCGCGAGGCGCTGGCCGAGCTCATGCGCGATGATGCGGCGCCGCAGGGAGGTCGATAGGTCATGTCACTCGTTCTGGATATCAAAAAGCGCTATCCCGGCTTTATGCTCGACATGCAGCTTGAGGCCGGCGAGGAGCGCGTGGCGCTGCTGGGCGCCTCGGGTTGTGGCAAGAGCTGCACGCTGCGCTGCATTGCCGGTGTGGAGACGCCCGACGAGGGCAAGATCGTCGTCAACGGCGTGACCTTTTTTGACTCGGGGGCGGGCATCAACCTGTCGCCCCAGGAGCGAAAATGCGCCCTGCTGTTCCAAAACTATCAGCTGTTCCCTAATATGACAGTGGCCGATAACGTATGTGCCGGCGTAAAGGATGCGGGCGACGCCGCGGCGCGCAAGCAGCTTGCCGAGCGCTACCTGGGTATCTTTGGACTGGCCGATTTTGCCGACCGCTATCCCGCGCGACTCTCGGGCGGTCAGCAGCAACGTGTGGCGCTTGCGCGCATGGTGGCGGCGCATCCGGGCATTTTTATGTTCGACGAGCCCATGAGCGCACTCGATTCCTATCTTAAGAGCGCCCTCGAACAGAACATGCTCGACCTGTTCGATGTATGCAACCGCACCGTGCTCTACGTGAGCCACGATATTGACGAGGCATGCCGCCTGTGCGAGCGCATTTGCGTGATGCATAACGGACATGTCGAGGAGATCGGCTCCGTCGAGGACGTGGTCCGCCGTCCGCAGACGCTGGCGGCGCTGCGCCTGACGGGCTGCAAGAACACAAGCCGGGCGCGCAAGATCGGCGACGAAGAAGTTGAGGCCCTCGACTGGGGCATGAGCTTTAACGTGGGTCGCGCGGTTCCCGATAATGTGGCGTACCTGGGCATTCGCGCAAGCTACTTCCATGTTGACAATCGCGCGGGGCGGGGTCGCAACAGCTATGATTTGCACGTGGCCCGAGTGAGCGATTCGCGCTTTGAGCGCCTGGTGCTGTTGGACGTGCCGCGTACTGATGCGCCCACGCGTCTGCAGTGGAAGGTCAACAAAGTGGGCGTGCCTGTCGACGAGCTGCCGCAAGCAGGCGAGAACCTGCGCATGCACTTCGATGCGAGTAGGATTCACCTGGTTTGTCGATAGCGCCGGGTAATGCCGTCGGGGATATAAGCCTCGGCGGCTTTGTCTTGCCGTTCGCCGAATGAAGGATGACAAACTCTTATCAATCAAGATAATTATTTATTAAACGACGGTACACGAGGTTGTCGTACGAATGTCAACGGTGTTCGCATGGTCGACGACCGTTGATATAGTTGACCTCAACTTGTAGAGGAGGGTGCGCACATGCCGCAGACGACATACATTCGCCGCGTTGCCGCGCGTGCCCTATATATGGCTCGGAGCCGCATATGAGCAGGTATGTTCACGGCTCCGGGAGAGACGACGCACAACTAAATAACCGTCCTCAAGGCAGGTTCCCTAAAATTCCGGGTTTGAGCACGGCCGGACAATCGCCGTCCGTCGTGCATCGATACCGCCGTTATCCGTTTTTGGTTCGAGAGGGGAACCGTCATGGCTGAAGAATTTGATTTCCATCCGATGTGGGAGAGCCTCGGCATGAATCTTGCCGACCACGACATGCTGTTGGGCGCCGTGGGCCAGATGTACGGCGATATGTTCCTGACGCAGAACAATCGCCCCAAGTCCACGTCCTACCTGGACTTTGTGGCCACCAACATCCATAGCGGCCGTATTAAGGAGATGCTCGACAAGAAGGAGGCCGGCGAGGCCACCAAGATCGTCGGTTCGTTCTGCGTGTACGTGCCCGAGGAGATCGTACTTGCCTGTGACGGTATTCCCGTGGGCCTGTGCTCGGGTGCCGATTGGGCAACCGATAAGGTCGAGGAGCACCTGCCGCGCAACACCTGTCCGCTTATCAAGAGCTTTGCCGGCTTTAAGCTGGGCGAGGTCTGCCCCTACATTGAGTCGAGCGACCTGGTGGTGGGCGAGAACACCTGCGATGGCAAGAAGAAGGCCTACGAGTTCTTTGCCACGCAAAAGAACATGTACGTCATGGATATTCCCAACGTGCACGACGAGTCGACGCTCGTGACCTGGAAGGCCGAGGTCAAGAAGCTCGCCGCCAAGATTGAGGAAGAATGCGGCGTCACGATTACGCCTGAGCGTCTGAAGGCCGCCATCCACGCCGTCAATGAGAAGCGTCGCGCCCTGCAGCGCCTTGCTGCCACGCGCGCTGCCGACCCTGCACCCATCAGCGGTCTGGACAGCCTGCTGACCGTTCAGGCCGCCTTTATGGACGACACGCCGCGTCTGACCGGAGCCATTAACGATATGGCGGCTGAGTGCGAGCAGCGTGTCGAGGCCGGCGAGGGCGTGGCGCCCAAGGGGACCAAACGTATCCTGTACACCGGCACGCCCATGGCTGTGCCCAACTGGAAGCTGTTCAATCTCATCGAGAAGGCCGGCGGCGTTGTGGTAGGCGAGGAGTCCTGCACGGGCTCGCGCTACTACAAGGACCTGGTCGACGAGTCCGGCGAGACGGTCGACGAGATGCTCGACGCCATCGCCGAGCGCTATTTTAAGATCAACTGCGCCGTCTTTACGCCCAACGACCAGCGTATGAAGGATATTGTCCAGATGGCCAAGGACCTGCATGCCGACGGCATCGTCGACGTGGCCCTGCAGTTCTGCACGCTCTACGAGATGGAGTCGTTTGCCGTGGAGAAGGCCGCCGAGGAGGCAGGCATTCCGTTTATGCACATCACCACCGACTACGCCGGCGAGGACGCAGGCCAGCTGCAGACGCGCATTGAGGCTTTCTTGGAAACCATTTAGGGCTATCCGTCTCGGCGGCTTCCCCAGGCACCCGATCTTGCCGTTTTAACCGTCGCTTGCGTACCAAAGTACGCGGCGTTCCTCTTTCACGGCAACCTCGAGCACCTGGGAAAGCCGTTTCCTTGGTTGGTTAAAAGGTTTGTTAAGGAGTTATATGTCGGAATATATTGAGCAGCCGTTACCGCGCACGTTTGAGGAGTTCAACGAGCAGCGCAAGGCGGCGTTTATTCGCGTCAAGGATTACAAGCAGGCGGGTAATCGCCTGGTCGGCTTTTTGTGCAGCTATACGCCGCTCGAGATTATCGATGCCGCGGGGGCTGCGAGCGTGGCTCTGTGCGGTACGTCCGATGAGGTGATTCCCGAGGCCGAGAAGGTGCTGCCGGCAAATCTGTGTCCGCTCATCAAGTCGACGTACGGTTTTGCCTACTCGCAAAAGTGCCCGTTTACGTACTTTAGCGACATGATCATCGGCGAGACCACCTGCGACGGCAAGAAGAAGATGTACGAGCTACTCAACGAGCTCAAGCGCACGCACATTCTGCATCTTCCGCAGGGCCGCGACCGCGCCTACGAGCGCGAGGGCTGGTACGAGGAGTGCCGTCTGCTCAAGGAGGAACTCGAGAACTTCTACGGTATCACGATCACTGACGATGACCTGCGCGCTGCCGTCCGTCGTCGCAACCGCTTGCGTGCGGCCCAGCTCGACATGTTTGCCCTGCAGGCCAACCAGCCGGCGGCCATGAGCGGCGTCGACCTGATGAGCACTATGTTTGCTGGTACGTTCAGCTTTGATATCGAGGCCTATACGCAGCAGCTGGAGCAAAAGGTCGTCAAGCTGCGCGAGGCCTACGACACGGGCGAGCGCCCGGTTGCGGCGGATGCCAAGCGCATTCTGATCACCGGTTGCCCGGTGGGCGGTGTGATCAACAAGATCGGTCGCACCATCGAGTCCAACGGCGGTGTGGTCGTGTGCATGGACGACTGCTCGGGCGAGCGCACGGCGGCCATGATGATCGATCCGGAGGCTCCCGACATCCTGCGCGCCATCGCAGACCGCTACCTGGATATCAACTGTTCGGTCATGACGCCCAACGACGGTCGTATGGAAAACACGCTGGCCATGTGCGAGAAGTATCACGTCGATGGCGTAGTGGAGAACGTGCTCCAGGCGTGCCATACCTTTAACGTGGAGAGCGCACGCATGCAGGAAGCTGTTGAGGGTGCGGGTATTCCGTATATGAAGATTGAGACCGATTACAGCAACGGCGACATGGGCCAGATCGAGACCCGCATCGCCGCCTTCATCGAAACCCTCTAGCTTCCCCAGACACCCGACCTTGCCCCTCAAACCGTCGCTTGAGTACCCAAAGTACGCTGCGCTCCTCTTTCGGGGCAATCTCCGGCACCTGAGAAACCTAGAGCTAAGGCGCCTGAACGCGCCACTGTCTATGATGTTTAGATTGGGAGAGAGCCATGATAGGGATCGGGATCGATATCGGGTCTACAGCGGCTAAGGCCGCTGTGGTCGACGGGGAGGGTTCGGTGGCGTGGACGTGCGTGCAACCAACCGGGTTCTCCTCGGTCGATGCTTCCGAGCGGCTGCGCGAGGCACTGGTAGCGGCCGGCTATGACGTGGCTGCCGACGACGTTCGCGTGATCGCGACTGGCTACGGCCGTGTCGCCGTGCCCTATGCACACAAGGTCGTGACCGAGATTACCTGCCACGGTACCGGTGCTGTGCGCCTGTTTGGCGACCACGGCACCGTGATCGACGTGGGCGGTCAGGACACCAAGGTCATTCAGATCAAGGGCGGTCGCGTGGCCAAATTTGCCATGAACGACAAGTGCGCTGCCGGCACGGGGCGCTTTTTGGAGATCATGGCCGACCGCCTAGGCATTTCCCAGCAGCAGATGGCCGTCCTGGCGCGCTCCGGCGAGCCCACCAAGATCAGCAGCATGTGCACGGTGTTTGCCGAAAGCGAGGTTATCAGCCTGATCGGTCGCGGCGAGCCGCGCGAGAACATTGCGCGTGGCGTGATCGACAGCGTGGTCTCGCGCGTGGCGACCATGGCCGGGCAGGCTGCGGGCGCCCCGTACTACCTGACCGGTGGCCTGTGCGAGAACGCCTTCGTGGTGGAGCGGTTGGGCGAGCTGCTGGGGTCGCCGGTGACCACCTCGCCCCAGGCTCGCTTTGCCGGTGCCATCGGCGCGGCGATTCGCGCACAGGCGCTCAATTAATGCATCCGCCGCAGGCTCGCATTCATGCGTATACTGGGAGAAAATGATTGACCGATGAGAGGAGGTATCGATGGCTGACGATCAGATTAAGCTCACGTCTATGACGGCCGCGAGCGGTTGAGCCGCTAAGTTGGCTCCCGGAGCCCTCGCCCAGGTCCTGGGCGATTTACCCAATGTGCATAACGACAACTTGCTCGTGGGGTTTGATACCTCCGACGATGCGAGCGTCTTCCGCGTAGGGGAGAACCTGGGGCTCGTGCAGTCCATCGACTTCTTCCCACCGATGGTCGACGACCCGTTCCTGTTTGGCCAGATCGCCGCGGCCAACTCGCTGTCGGACATCTACGCCATGGGCGGGCGGCCGAGCCATGCCATGAACTTGCTCTGCATCCCGAGCTGCCTGGGCGTCGAGGTTGCCGGTCAGATTCTGGCGGGCGGCGCTGACAAGTGCGTCGAGGCGGGTTGCTCCATCGCGGGCGGTCACACCATCAACGACGACGAGCCCAAGTACGGCCTGTCCGTGAGCGGTTTTGTGCCACTCGACCGCATGCTCGCCAACAGCGGCGCGCGCGTGGGCGATGTTCTGCTGCTGACCAAGGCGATCGGCTCGGGCATCATCACCACGGCCATTAAGGGCGAGCTCATCGAGCAGGACGAGGCCGCAGCCATGTTTGACTCGATGCGCACCCTCAACGAGGTCCCGATCCGTTTGTCCGAGGGGCTCGAACTTCATGGCTGCACCGACATTACGGGCTTTGGTCTGATCGGGCACGCGTGCGAGATGGCCGAGGGCTCGGGCGTGCAAATCGAGCTCGCGTCGGGGGCGGTGCCGCTCTTTGACCAGGTGCTCGACATGGCGCGTCTGGGCATTATCCCTGCGGGCTCCTACCGCAACCAGGACTTCTTTGGCCCGCGTATGGCTGCCGACGAGGACCTGGAGTCGGGCATGTTGGATGCGCTGTACGATCCGCAGACCTCGGGTGGTTTGCTTATCGCGGCGCCCGCGGCGGATGTGGATGAGCTTGCGCGTCGCCTGGATGCCGAGGGGTGCATCGCCGCCGTTGTCGGGCGCGTGTGCGAGGCGGAGCCGGGCGGTCCTGCCGTCCGCGTTGTTCGCTAGCCCGCACGTTTATGTAACTGTTTATCGTTCTCTAGAACGGTTCTTTCGAAAGGATTTTGCTATGTCTACCAAAATTGAAGTCAATGCCATGGGCGATGCCTGCCCGCTGCCCGTCGTCAAGACGCTCAAAGCCCTAAAGCAGCTCGATGGCGAGGGCACAGTCGTGACCTCGGTCGATAACGAGGCCGCCGTCAAGAACATCTCCAAGATGGCGCAGGAGAAGGGCTGCACGGCCTTGGTCGAGAAGGTTTCTGACGCCGAGTGGCACGTGACCGTGGCGACCTCTGGCGCCGTTGCCGTGGCCGATCCCGAGCAGGATGGCGCTGCCTTCTGCGATACCAGCGCCGGCAAGGGCAAACTCGTCATTTCCGTCTACACCGACTGCATGGGCCGTGGCGACGACGAGCTGGGCCACAAGCTCATGAAGGCCTTCATCTTTGCCGTGACGCAGCAGGAGGAGCTGCCCGCGACTATGCTGTTCTACAACGGCGGTGCCAAGCTCACCGTAGAGGGCTCTCCGGTGCTCGACGACCTGAAGGGCCTGGCCGAGCAGGGTGTCGAGATTCTCACCTGCGGTACCTGCCTCGACCACTATGGCATTAAAGACCAGCTTGCGGTGGGCGAGGTCACCAACATGTACGTGATCGTGGAGAAGATGGAGCAGGCTGTGCGCGTTGTGCGCCCGTAGCGTATTGGTTGGAGTTGCCATGAGGGAGAAGCGCCCGGCGCTTGTCATCACGTTTCCCACCACGGCGGCCGCCATGGGTTGCGAGTCCCTGTGCATCGAGCGCGGCCTTCCCGGGCGAACGATTCCCGTGCCCGGGGAGGTCGCTGCCGGCTGCGGTTTGGCGTGGAAGGCGTTGCCTGCCGATGAGGAGCTGCTGCGCGCCGAGCTTACCGCAGCGGGTATTCCCACCGAGGGCTTTACGGTGATTGATATGTGGGAGGTCGTGCGATGATCTATCTAGATAACGCGGCGACGACCATGTACAAGCCGCAGGCGGTCATCGATGCCGTGACGCAGGCGATGTGCTCGCTCGGCAATGCCGGGCGCGGCGCCACGTCGGGTGCCCTCGATGCCGCTCGTACGATTCACGCTTGCCGTGCCAAGCTCGCGCGCCTTTTGGGTTGCCCGAGGGCGGACCATGTGTGCTTTACGCCCAACTCTACGGCGGCGCTCAACACCGCCATCTGTGGCGTGGTGCGCCCCGGCGACCGCGTGGTCACAACGGTGCTCGAGCACAACTCCGTGCTGCGTCCGCTCAATCGCCTGGCGACGGAGCGGGGTGTGACGGTTGAGCATGCGGGTTGCGATGCGAGCGGCGTGCTCGACTATGATGAGCTCGAGCGGTTGATCACGCCGGGCACGCGTGCCGTGGTGGTGACGCACGCCTCCAATGTGACCGGCAACGCGGTCGACGTTTCGCGTGTGGCTGCCATCGCCCATGCGGCAGGTGCGCTTGTGATCGTTGATGCCTCGCAGTCTGCCGGTACGGCGAAGATTGACATGGATGCCATGGGACTCGACGTCGTGTGCTTTACCGGCCACAAAGGGCTCATGGGACCTCAAGGCACCGGCGGCCTGGCCGTGGCGGAGGGTGTTGACGTGGCTCCGTGGGCCATGGGCGGCACGGGCGTACACAGCTTCAATGCGCTGCAGCCGCTTGAGTGGCCCACGCGACTTGAGGCGGGCACGCTCAACGGTCACGGTATCGCGGGCCTTTCTGCCGGTCTCGACTTTATCGAGGCACAAGGCGGGGTTGAGGCGATTGCGGCGCATGAGCGCTCGCTTGCAGAGCGCTTCCTCGCCGGTGTTCGCGAAATCCCCGGCATTGCGCTCTACGGTGCGTTTGATCAGCCTGCGCGCTCGGCGATCGTCTCACTCAACGTGGGCGATATCGACTCTGCCGAGATCTCGGACGCGCTTATGCAAGGGTGGGGGATTGCGACGCGCCCCGGTGCCCATTGCGCTCCGCTCATGCACCGCGCGCTCGGGACCGAGCGCCAGGGTATCGTTCGCTTCTCGTTTGGGTATTTCAACACGGCCGAGGAAGTCGACACCGCGATTGACGCTTTGCGCGATTTAGCCTGCTAGAGCGTATATACTTGCGGGACGGGTCTTTTGCCCGTCCCGTTTTTGTTTCGACCCGAAAGGTGGTTCTATGGCCTCATCCGCGCCGCGCGGCCTGCGCTCCGACCATGTCGTTACCGTCGGCATTGCGCTGTTCTCGATGCTCTTTGGCGCCGGTAACCTCATCATTCCGCCGTTGCTGGCACTTCAGGCCGGCACAGCCACGCCGCTTGCCATGATCGGCTTTTTGATTGCCGCTATCGGTCTGCCTGTTATGGGCTTTATCGCCGTCGCGCTCGCCGGAACGGCGCGTGAGCTTGCCGGCCGCGTGCACCCCAAGTTCGGTGAGTTCTTTGTCGCGGCGGTGTATCTGGCCATCGGCCCGTGCCTGGCTATTCCGCGCACGAGCTCCACGGCCTTCGAAATGCTGGTGCCGCTGCTGCCCGAGGGCGTTTCGCTCGGCGCAGCACGTCTGGTGTTTGCCATCGGGTTCTTCGCCGTCGCGTTTGTGCTCACGCTGCGCCCGGGCGTCATCACACGCGTGCTCGGCCGTATTACGGGCCCCGCGCTCATTGCACTCATCGTGCTGGTCGTGGGTGCCGCCGTGGTCTCGCCGCTGGGTCCCGCTGCCGCGCCGCAGGCTCCCTACAATGCCGGTGCTGCCGTGCAGGGCTTTTTGACCGGCTACCAGACCATGGATCTGCTCGCGTCTCTCGCCTTTGGCATTATCATCGCCGAGACCATCCACGAGCTGGGCGTGACTGATGACAAGCGCGTGGCCTTTGAGATTTCGCGTTCGGGTGTGATCGCCGGCGTGCTCATGGCCATCATCTACTGCGGCTTGGGCCTTGCCGGTATGCAGCTCGGCACCGTGATGCCTGACGCTACCAACGGCGCCGCCATCCTCGCCCGTTCGGCCTCCATGCACTTTGGTCTTGCCGGCACGGTCGTGGTCTTTGCGATCTTCTTCCTCGCCTGCATGAACGTGTGCATTGGCCTTATCAGCTGCTGCTCGCGCTACTTCTGCGAGACGTATGTGGTCGAAGGGGGAGCAGAGGCCTACGAGGAGGCCATGCGCCGTCCCTTTGCGGTTCTCGCCTTTGTGTTCGCAGCGTTTTCGTGCGTGCTTTCCAACGTGGGCCTCGACATGATCCTCATGTTCTCGGTGCCCATGCTCAATGCCTTGTATCCCGTCGCCATCGTGCTGGTGCTTATGGGCCTGGTGCACGGTTTTTGCGATGCGCATCCGCAGGTGTGGGTTTGGGTCGGCGGCGTGGTTGCTGTGCAGAGTGTGATCACCTCGGTCCGCGATGCGTTCTTTGCGGGCGCATGGCTGCCGTTTGATGTGCTGCCGCTGGCGGACATTGGAGCCGCGTGGGCACCGGTTGCCGTGGTGGCGTTTGTGATCGGTCTGCTCCATAGTCGTTTTGTCGCACATTCGAGGAGCTAAGGCATCAATGCTTGCACAGGCGGGGAGTCTACCCTATAATTTCCTTCGCTTTGGGACACGCAAGGTTTAGACCTTAGCTGCTCAACACCTTCGGGACGTGGCGCAGTTTGGTAGCGCGCCTGCTTTGGGAGCAGGATGTCGCAGGTTCAAATCCTGTCGTCCCGACCATATCTTGCGGGCGTAGTTCAATGGTAGAACCCCAGCCTTCCAAGCTGATGACGCGGGTTCGATTCCCGTCGCCCGCTCCATAGGATAGTTTTAACGGCTTTGGCTCCATTTGGTGCCAGGGCCGTTTTCATATATATGCCGGGGACCCCACATCCCCACCTAAGTTGCGGTGAAATAGTTCCTGGATTAGCCGCAAAAGCTTGGATACGCCTAGGCGCGGTCCAAGAAATCGTCCGCACCCCCATCCAGGAACTATTTCACCGCAACTTATTGAGGCCGAGCGGGTTGGGTCGATGATGGGTTCTGTTGTCGAGAAGATGAGGGCAGCCGGTCAGGAGCCTGCGTAGGGTTTTGTGGTTGGTATACCGTAGCCGCGCATCATGGAGCCGAACGCTTTGACATCGTAGGTGTCTGAGAGCTTGAAATGAATGACGTTGTGGCCCATGGCACGCAGGTTCGCGTCGCGCACGAGGGCAGCTCGATAGGTTTTTGCCGCAGTATGTTCCGGATCATTTTGGGCATCGTCCTCAAACTTGCCTAGTCCATGCAGCTCAGCCAGCATCCAAGAGCCGTTTGGCATCTGCCAGCCGTAATCTGCCAAATAATAGCCGGCGTTTCCCGGTCGAGTGATTTCAACCTGAAGTTCGGGAGCGGCAACTCCCGCCATAATCATTGCCGCCCGTGCTTCGGATTCTCCACCGTTATCCGATCTGCCATCCATGTGTTCAAAAACGTCAAATGCGCGCGCGATGCCGTGCAGTCCGCGGCAGTTCGCTTGTGCATATGCAAGCAATTCTTCACGCTCGACACCGTATTCACGAGCCAACCCGTCGGCATAGCCTAGTGCATATCGAAAAGCGCTCGTTCGGGTGATGTCGACCACCGTGCGATATGGATCCGTCAACGTAAACGGGCCGAGCTGCCATACGTCGGCCGGCCGCCAGCGTCGGTATTCAACGAATTCGTACATATCGCGTCTGCTGGAACGCGGCAGCAGCACTTGCACCTTGTCGAGAAGCGAATATGCAGAACCGATGCCATAGAGCAGTGCCGCCGTTGCTCCACAAAACACTGCATCCGGTTCAACGACCGCAATAGCGGATGCCAATTGAAAGATGCGATCTTCGACGCCGAGGTCATTCCAATACGCGGGATCAGCGTAGACATGGTTGTAGAGTCGAATAATCATCTCTTTTTGCATGAGTGCGTAGGCACAGCGTTCATCCCATTTTTTGGTAGCTACAAACAGGTGCCCGCCATGATGGGCCTCGAATAACCGGAAGAACAGCTCTGCTTGCGGTTTGGAACAGCGTTTATCATGACTCATTTTCGACCCCATGGTCTCGAGGGAGAGCGAATGACACTACGCTATCCCATATTTGGTCCGCCAGACCTTGCCATAAACTGACCAAAAGCTTGACGGGGCAGGTCAGAGTCATGAGTCAGAGCCAAACATATCGGCAAACGGTTGATTAGTGCCCCTCGGCGGCACTTAAAACCACCCTTACAGAAAGTTGCGGTTAAATAGTTCCTGAAAAGCTCGAATAAGCCTAAATCCAGGAACTATTTCACCGCAACTTAGGAGGGGATGGGGCTGAGGGGCGGGCGATGCCGTTGCCTGTCGGCTAGTGGCGGGATTGGTGGCGGAGTTTGTCGATGGTGGAGTCGGTGCTGCGGCTGCGGGATTCGGCGGCGCGGTCGCGGGCGTCGGCGGCGGTTTGGCGCTTGCGGCGGTAATCGATCATGCCTTGGATGATGGGCTTGCCAAAGCTCACGACATCATCGTTGTAGATGGCGGTTCGGGCTGCGAGGAGGCAGTCGGTAAAGTCCATATGGGTCTTGCCAAAGAGTTTGACGGCAAGGGCGACAACGGTGGGCTCGTCGACCATGACGTCATCGAGCAGCCTTTTCAAGGCCGCAGCAATCTCAACGCGGGGAACCTTATAGACGTCGCGCAGCGTGACCACGACGCGTGTGATGATTTCGGGGTAGACGCGAGCGGTGCGCGTGGCGATGACCTTGGCAGCGCGCGGTGACAGAACTTCGTCGTCGTCAAGCAGGTAGCGCAGGATGACGGTCTCGTCGATGATGGTGCTACTCATGGATATCTACTTCCTCGGGACCCAAAATCGAATCGTCGCTTTCTGTAGCAAGGTACTCAATCCAGGCATTGCGCTCCTCGGAGCGGCGATTGGGGTCCCCATATGCTTTGAGCGATCCATAGGCGGCGGTGCCGTCCTTTGAGCGCACGGCGACCGGCTGAAAGGGAAGCTTGCGCATCAAAATGCTCTGCGCGACAAATAAGCGGACAGCCTCGGCGAGCGATGTGCCCATGGCATCGTAGAGATGCTCGGCATGCTGCTTGTCTTCCTCGCGAATGCGCACCTGCAGGATGGCTCTTTTTTGAGTCGATGACATCACTGGCCCCCTTAATGAGCGTGCAATATAGTCGGTCAAATGCGGCACGTGCCGATACCTGAGCATCTTATAACTATTACTTTATTTCGCTCAAGTAAATAACCATTAACACGAATACAAGCGTAGTACATCCAAAATGAGAGTGCGTAAAAATCTCAGAGGTGTACGCATGTAATACACTCACTTTATAGCTTATAGAGAATAATTCCAACCTGCCAAAACCCCTGCAATACACCCGTATTGCAGGGCGTATGCTCAAGTTTGCCACCTGCAACTGCGTATATTTAACCTGTATATCGTTGGAGGAATTCTATCGAAGTGCCTGTTTCGCCGCATGCACTCGATACGCCGATGCCGGACCACGGGCGGTCCGGGGCAACGTCGGCAGGGTCTCTCCGGCATGGGATTCAGGAGGGAGTGAACAACATGGGCAATAAACGAGTCGTAGCCGATTCCTCACGTTGCATTGGGTGCCAAACCTGTATGGCGGCGTGCATCGAGGCACACGATATTCCCGGCAACATCGCCGCACCTCGCTTGCGCGTAACGCGCACCTACGAGATCTCCGCGCCGGTGGCATGTCACCACTGCGAGGACGCTCCGTGCGCGAAGGCCTGTCCTACGGGCGCCTTGTTCTTTGATCCAAAGAATCATCGTATCGGCGTCAACGAGGACAACTGCATCGGCTGCAAGAGCTGCGTCATGGCCTGCCCCTTTGGCGCCGTGAGCGTGGCGACCACGCAGGTCCCCGTCTTGATGGGTGACGTTCGCGTGGGTTCGCAGACCAAGAGCTTCGTGCTCAAGTGCGACCTGTGCGTGGACCGTCCCGGCGGTCCGGCGTGTGCCGAGGCGTGCCCGACCAAGGGCCTCACCCTGGTAGACGAGGAACGTTTGGCAGAACTGACTGCCGAGCGTGCCCGCGCCACCATCGAAAACGAGGCGTAGGCGGGCGGCCATACAAGCCCAATGATTGTCAAATAAGTACCGAGCATTCGGTAGCAGAGAAAGGAAGGAGGGTGTCATGGAGAAGCATAAAGTGATCTGCCCGTACTGCGGCGCCGGTTGCCAGTTTAACCTCCTGGTCCAAAACGGCCAGGTCGTGGGCACCGAACCGCTCAACGGCATCACCAACCAGAGCGAGCTGTGCCTTAAGGGCATGAGCGGCTACGACTTCATCAACGACACCAAGATCTTGACTCCTCGCGTACTGCACCCGATGATCCGCCGCACTAAGGGCGCGGATCTTGAGCGCGTAAGCTGGGACGAGGCACTGGATTTCACCGCATCTAAGATGCAGGCCATAATTGACGAATATGGTCCTAACGCTGTCATGACCACCGGCTCTTCGCGAGGCGGCGGCAATGAGGCGAACTACGTCATGCAGAAGTTTACGCGTGCGTGCATCGGCACCCACAGCGTGGACAACTGCGCCCGTACTTGACACGGCCCTACTGTCCTCGGTCTGATGGACACGGTTGGTTCAGGTTGCATGTCATGCTCCATCCCCGGTATGGAGGATGCGGGCTGCATTTTCCTCTTCGGCTATAACCCTGCCGATTCGCACCCCATCGTCGCAAGGCGTATCGTGCGAGCCAAAGAAAAGGGTTGCAAGATCATCGTCGCCGATCCGCGCCATATCGAAACTGCGCGTATCGCCGATCTCTACCTTCCGATCAAGAACGGTTGCAACGTTGCGTTCCTCAACGCCTTTGCCAACTGCTTGGTCAACGATGGCCTCTACGATAAGGAATTCGTCGCCGAGCACACGAACGGCTTTGACGAGTGGTGGGAGACCATCAAGAACTACACTCCCGAATCCGTACAGGACATCACGGGCGTCGAGCCTGCGTTGATCCACCAAGCTGCCGAGATGTACGCCACGGCGAAGCCCTCTGCCATCATTGGCTGGGGCATGGGCGTATGCCAGCAGAAGCAGAACCTGAAGACGGTGCACACCATCGCCTCCATCGCCTGCGTTGCCGGCCAGATCGGCAAACCCAACTCCGGCCTCGCGCCCGTGCGTGGCCAGAACAACGTCCAGGGCTCCTGCGATATGGGCATGCTGCCCAACCTGTATCCTGGCTACCAGAAAGTCACCGACCCGGCTGTGCGTGCCAAGTTTGCCAAGGCTTGGGGCGTGCCCGAGGAAAAGCTCCCGCTCGAGGAGGGCTACAAGCTCACCGACCTGGGCCACCTGGTCGACGAGGGCAAGGTGCACTGCTTCTACAACTACGGCGAGGACCCGGTGCAGACCGAGCCCGATTCGGCCGGCATGCGCAAGACGCTCTCCGAGCTGGATCTGTTCATTTGCCAGGACATCTTTATGACGCAGACGACCATGCTCGCCGACGTCATCCTGCCCGCTACCTCTTGGGGCGAGCACGAGGGTGTCTTTACCGCATCCGACCGTAGCTTCCAGCACTTTGACGCGGCTGTTCCGCCCAAGGGCGAGTGCCGTCACGACTGGGAGATCTTCGCGGACCTGTCTACGCGCATGGGCTATCCCATGCACTACGACAACACCGAGCAGATCTGGAACGAGTGCATTAGCCTGTGCCCCAACTTTGTGGGCGCGACCTACGAGAAGATGGCTCCCGAGGGCGGTTACGCCCAGTGGCCGGTCAAGAGCACCGATGTGAACGACCACGGTACGCCCGACATGTTCGCTGGTGGCAAGTTCACCACCAAGGACGGCCGTGCCAACCTGATGGCGCACGACTGGGAGGCGCCCTCCGAGCTTCCCGACGATGAGTACCCGCTCATCCTGTGCACCGTCCGCGAGGTCGGCCACTACAGCTGCCGCTCGATGACCGGCAACTGCAAGACGCTGGCGCTGCTTGCCGACGAGCCCGGTTTTGTCCGCATGAATCCCGCGGACGCCCAGGCGCGCGGCATCAAGAATGGCGACATCGTCTCGATTCACAGCCGCCGCGGCCAGGTATACAGCCGTGCCGACGTGAGCGATCGCATCAACAAGGGCACGGTCTACATGACCTACCAGTGGTGGATCGGCAAGTGCAACGAGCTGACCATTCACAAGGTCGACCCGGTCTCGCATACGCCCGAGGACAAGTTCTCCGCCTGCCAGGTCGACGCTATCGCCGACCAGGTCTGGGCTGAGGGCGAGGTGGAGCGTCAGTACACCGAGCTCAAGCAGGCTCTGGTGGACGCCGCCGCTCCCCAGGACGTTGAGCCCGGTGCCGCCAAGTTCGACGACGAGACGCACGTGAACCAAATCGTGTAGTCCCGTTCTCGTTGGCTTTTTGGGCCGGGCGTCCCGTACGTTCGGGAGCCCGGCCCGTTATTTTGAAAGGAAGTGGGGATGAACCGCTTCATCGACATCAACCCGGAGAGGTGCATCGGCTGCGGAACATGCCAGTCCGCCTGTGCCGACGCCCACCGGATGCAGGGTCTTCAGGATACGCCGCGCCTGGCGCTCGTGAAGACCGGCGGTATTTCGGCCGCCCTTGCCTGTCACCATTGCGAGGGTGCCCCCTGCGCCGAGGTCTGCCCGGTGAATGCCATCGAGCACGATGGCGACCGCATCCACGTCAAGGAGCAGGAGTGCATCGGGTGCAGGCTGTGCGCCATCGCGTGCCCCTTCGGAGCCATCCATCCCGATGGCACGTCTATCGCCGGTGTCGCAGGCATGTGCGACCCGACGCTTTCGTATCCTAAGTCCCTGAGCAGCCTGCTTACGTGGGCTCCTGGCCAGTACACCTGCGCTGTCAAGTGCGACCTGTGCGCATTCGATCCGGACGGCCCGCATTGTGTGGCGGCGTGCCCCACCAAGGCGCTGACCGTCATGGGCGGCGCGGCCGATCGCGAGCTCGACGAGGCCAAGCGCCTGCGCTCGATCGAAAACGGTCCGGTCGTCGACGTTACCGCTGTGGCCCAGGGCCTGTCCGAGAAAGCAGAAGGGAGCGTAAACAATGGATAACATGACGCTGTTTATCGCATCGCTTGCCGTCTCGTGCATCGGTGCGCTCGCCTCGGTTCTGCTGATCAAGGCCGATAACGCCGCCAAGACCGCCGGCTGCCTAATCGGCGCCGTCGCCGCGGTGCTTTCGTTTGTGGCCGGTATCCAGGCCGTGCTGGGCGATGTCACGTCGGTCGACACCATCGTGTTCTTCCCGTTTGCCCATTTCCAGCTGCTGCTCAATCAGCTGTCCGGCCTGTTCGTGGCGCTCATCTCGGTGCTCGCGTTTGCCGGTTCAATCTACGGTCTCAACTACTTTGATGAGTACCCGGGCAAAAAGGGCCGCGCCGGCTTCTTCTTTAACACCTTCGTGGCGTCCATGATGCTCGTCATCACCGCCGACAACGTGTTTTGGTTCCTGGTCGCCTTTGAGCTCATGTCGCTGACCTCGTACTTCCTGGTCGTGATCGAGGAGAACGAGAACTCCATCCATGGCGGTTGGCTCTACTTTGTGATCGCGCACGTGGGCTTTGTGCTCATCATGGCGAGCTTCCTCACCATGACCAACTTCGCCGGCGGCTCGTTTGCCTTTGCGGATTTCCGCGCTACGCAGTTTAGCCCCGCGGTCGCATCCGTGTGCTTCGTGCTCGCCTTCTTTGGCTTTGGCGCCAAGGCCGGTATCATCCCGCTGCACGGCTGGCTGCCCAAGGCGCATCCCGAGGCGCCGTCCAACGTGTCGGCCCTCATGTCCGGCGGCATGATCAAGATCGGTATCTTCGGTATCCTCAAGGTGGGCCTCGACCTGCTCTCCGCCTCTGGCGTTCAGGTCGGGTGGGGTCTTATGGTCATGGTCTTCGGTGCGATCTCGTCGGTCCTCGGCGTGGCCTTCGCCCTGCAGGAGCATGACATCAAGCGCCTGCTGGCCTATCACTCCGTCGAGAACATCGGCATCATTCTGCTCGGCGTCGGCGCCTCCATGGCCGCTATGGCGCTCAACTCGGTCGGCATCGCCGTCCTGGCTCTGATGGCCGCCCTCTACCACACGTTTAACCACGCGATGTTTAAGGGCGAGCTGTTCTTGGGCGCCGGTGCGCTGCTGTACTCCACGGGTACGCGCAATATGGAGAAGATGGGCGGCCTGTTCCGTCGTATGCCGGCAACGGCCATCTGCTTCCTTATTGGCGCGCTTGCCATCTCGGCCATCCCGCCCTTCAACGGCTTTGTGTCCGAGTGGTTTACCTACCAGTCGTTGTTTAACGCCGCCATGCAGGGCGACAAGGCCGTCATGATCGTGGCCGTGTTCGCTGCCGTCGCACTTGCCATTACCGGCGCGCTGGCTGTCACGTGCTTCGTCAAGGCCTATGGCGTCTCCTTTGCCTCCGCGCCCCGCTCCGAGGCCGCGGCTAATGCCAAGGAGGTTCCCGCCCCCATGGTGTTTGCGCAGGGCCTGCTCGCGGCCATCTGCGTCGTGCTGGGCATTGGCGCTCCCGTGATCGCGCCCGTGCTGGTCGATGTCGCCGCGTCCGTGCTGCATCCGTACGGTGGCGTGTTTGCCGCCGAGGGCATGGAGCTCATGAACCAGTACTCCGGCGCTGCCACCTCCACGCCCGCGATCGCCATTGCGCTCGTTGTGCTCGTCGGCCTTGCCTGCGGTTATCGCAAGCTCAAGACCGTCGGCAAGGTGCAGAAGTCCCAGCCGTGGGCATGTGGCTATGCTCCCAACGAGCATATGCCCGTCGTGGCCACGACCTTTGCCTCCGAGGTGTCCTGGTTTATGCAGCCGCTCTACACGCTGCGTGACCGCTGCACGGCCGTCTGCTGGTCCATCGCGCACTTCTTCCAGAAGCTCACCGGTGTGGCCGAGGCTGTGGAGCCCGTACCCGACAAGGTTCTCGTCGATGCCCCGCATAAGGGTGTCGAGAAGCTCGCCGATCTCGCGACTAAGCTCGAGGGCGGCAACTACAGCATCTATATCTGCTACATCGTCGCGGCACTCGTGGTGTTCCTCGTGCTCGCCGTGCAAATGGGTTAAGGAGGGGAGAGCATGAACAACATCGTACTTGCCGTTCTGCAGGGCGTGGTCGTCATGGCCGTCGCACCGTTCTTCTCCGGTCTCGGCCGCGTGATCCGCGCCAAGATGCACAACCGTCGTGGCCCCGGCATCATGCAGGACTACCGCGACCTGGCCAAGCTCTTTGCGCGCCCCGAGTCCCAGAGCGAGGATGCGAGCTTTGCGCTGCGCATCATGCCGCCGCTGTTCTTCGCCGTCGCCTTTATGCTCGCGATGGGTCTGCCGCTCTTTACGGCACAAAGCCCCATCCCGGTCTTTGGTGACGCCATCACCATCATGTACAGCCTGGCGCTCGCCCGCTTCTTCTTCGCCCTCTGCGGTGTGGATTCGTCCAACGCCTACGCCGGTATCGGCGGCGTCCGCGAGCTGCTCATGAGCGTGCTCATCGAGCCGTCCATGCTGCTGGCGCTGTTTGCCGCCGCCCTGGTTTGCGGTTCCACCGACATCGCCACCATGGGTCAGCACATCATGACGGGCGCCATCGACGCGCCGGTCGCCGTGATCCTCGCCGGCATCGCCTTTGCGATTGCCTGCTACATGGAGCTCGGCAAGCTGCCGTTTGATCAGGCCGAGGCCGAGCAAGAGCTTCAGGAAGGCCCGCTCGCCGAGCTTTCCGGCCCGTCGCTTGCGATGGCCAAGCTCGCCATGTCTATGAAGCAGGTCCTGGTCGTCGCCTGGTTCTGCGCGATCTTCGTCCCCTGGGGCGAGCCCGCAACCGTAGGCGCAGCCGCCGTTCTGGGCGCAGTCATCTTCCTGGTGAAGTGCCTTATCGACTTTGTCGTATGCGGCGTGATCGAGAACTCCTGCTCGCGCTCGCGTTTTAAGGTTCTTGGCAATCAGACCTGGGCCGTCGTGGGCATCGCCGTTCTGGCGTTTGTCTTCGTGGTCGTCGGCGTGTAGGAGAAGGGAGAAACAATGTCATTTGCAGTCAGTCTGTCCCTTCTCGGCTTGGTCGCTATCGCGGCCCCGATGGTGGCCTCGGTGCTCGTCGCCCTGTTCCCCCGTCCGTACGCCAAGTGGTTCAGCGTTTTGGGTGCCGCCGTCTCGACGGTCTGCACCATCGCCCTCGCCGCGAATTTCGCTGGCGCCGGCATGCCCGACACGCAGGTTCCCCTGATCTCGTTTGGGCAGACCCTCGTCATGGGATTCACCTTCGATCGCATGAGCACGCTGCTCGCGCCCGCCTTTGTGGGTATCGGCCTCCTTGTCGTGATCTATTCGATTCCCTATATGAGCGAGAATAACCGTGAGCATCCCGACGCACCGCGTCGTCGCTTCTACGCGTACCTCGCGACCTTCATCGGCGCCATGGCCGGCCTTGTGTACAGCTCGACCCTTTTGGGCCAGCTCGTGTTCTTTGAGATCACGGGTGCCTGCTCTTGGGGCCTCATCAGCTACTACATGTCGCCTACGGCCAAGAAGGCCGGCATGAAGGCCCTGATCATTACGCATATCGGTGCGCTCGGCCTGTATCTGGGCGCCGCCATCGTGTTTGCCCACACCGGCACCTTCGCCATCACCGCGATTGCCGGCCTCGACGCCAAGCTCAAGGCTATCGTCCTTTTGCTTGTGCTGTTTGCGGCCTGGGCCAAGTCCGCACAGGTTCCCATGTACATGTGGCTGCCTTCGGCCATGGAGGCGCCGACGCCTGTTTCGGCCTACCTGCATGGCGCCTCGATGGTCAAGGTCGGCGTGTGCGTGTTCGCGCGTGCACTCGTCTCTGCCGGCGAGATTCCCGAGATCGTGGGCTGGGTCGCCATTATCGACGCCATGGTCACCATGCTCTTTGGCTTCCTTATGTACCTGCCGCAAAAGGACATGAAGCGCCTGCTGGCCTTCTCCACGATCGCTCAGCTCTCCTACGTGTTCTTTGGTCTGGGCCTTTCGGTCTTTGGTAGCCAGCTGGCCTTTGACGGTGCCGTGTGCCACATCTTTAACCACGCCTTCGCCAAGACGCTGTTCTTCCTGATCGCCGGTTCGTTCTCCTTTACCCTTGGCACGCGTATGCTGCCCAAGCTTCGCGGCATCGTAAAGAAGTACCCGATTTCGGGTGTGGGCTTTGGTGTTGCCGCGCTCGCCATTGCCGGCGTGCCGCCCATGAACACGTTCTTCTCGAAGTTCCAGATTATCGCCGGCGGCTTTTCCGTGGGTGCCGGCAACGTCGCGATCCTGGTGCTCGTGTGCATTATGGTCGCCGAGACCGTCGCCACCTTCGCCTGGTTCCTCAAGTGGATGGGCTATTGCCTGCCCGGCGAGCCGAGCGACGAGGTCGCTGCGGGAGCCCCGCTTCCCCACGCGATGGCGTTTGTGTTCATCGTGCTCATCATCATGGTCATCGTCAGCGGCCCGCTTTCGGCCAGCTGGATCGGTTAGGAGGTAGAACGACATGGGTTATTCGATCGTCAACATCCTTGGCGGCCTTCTGATCGTCACGTCCACCATGGTGGTTGTCTCCAAGAACATCAAACATTCCATCCACTGGTATGCGGTGCAGTCGCTGGTGCTCGTGGGGCTTCTCGCCACGCTCGGTGTCACCACTGGTGCGCAGGAGCTGCTTATGTGGGCTGGATCTGCCTTTATCACCAAGGTCGTCCTGGTCCCTTATATCCTCAACCGCGCATACAAGAAGATGGGTGAGCCGAGCGACGCATCGCTCAAGGCCGGCCTTAAGCCCGCGTGGGCCATTTGCATCATCGCCGTCGAGGTCGCGATTTGCTTTGCAGTCGTGACGCAGATCAGCCTGCCCACGGCCGAGGTCGCAACGCCTGCGCTCGCCATTAGCTTCGCTCACTTCTTTGTGGGCCTCACCTGCATCATTTCGCAGCGCAACATCATGAAGCAGATCTTTGGATACTGCCTTATGGAAAACGGCAGCCATGTGACGCTCGCGCTTTTGGCCCCCACCGCTCCCGAGATCATCGAGATCGGTATCGCCACCGACGCCATCTTTGCCGTCATCATCATGTCCATCGTCGTGCGTCGCATTTGGGACGACTCCCACTCGCTCGATGCGCGCGACCTGTCCGAGCTGAGGGGGTAGTCCATGGAAACGTTGATTCTCGCCCTGCTCGCGACTCCTTTGGTGTTCTCGCTGGTCATGGCGTTTTTGCCCAAGAACACGTCCTATAACGTGTTTGCCGGTCTCAACCTGGTCTCCGTCGCAGCCGTCCTGGTGCTGTCGATTGTGACGGCCGGCGACGTCCTTATGAGCGGCGACACCGCGAGCGCTCTTGGCCTGTGGTTCCACCTCGATTCGCTGGGCGCCATCTTTGTACTGCTCATCGGCTTTATCGGTTTTCTTACCGGGCTGTTCTCGCTGCCCTATGTAAAGGCCGATATCGAGGAGGGCTCCATGCCCGCCGAGCGCGCCAAGCAGTATTTTGCGCTGTTTAGCCTGTTTGTGTTCACCATGCTGCTCGCGTGCCTGTCCAACAACATGATCCTCACGTGGGCCGCCGTGGAGGCAACCACGCTTTCCACCGTGTTCCTCGTGGGTATCTACAAGAACAAGACGGCCCTCGAGGCTTCTTGGAAGTATGCGATGGTCTGCACCGCCGGCGTGGCCTTTGGCCTATTCGGTACGCTGCTCATCTACGCCAACGCCGCCGACGTGATTCCCAACGCCCACGAGGCTGCATTCCTGTCGTGCGTGCTGCCGTATGCCGACCAGTTCGATCCGACGCTCATGCGCCTCGCCTTTGCGTTTATCGTGATCGGCTTTGGCACCAAGGCCGGCCTGTTCCCCATGCACACTTGGCTGCCCGATGCCCACTCCCAGGCCCCGAGCCCTGTCTCGGCCCTGCTCTCTGGCGTGCTGCTTAAGTGCGCCATGCTTGTGATCATGCGCTTCTACGGCTTTACCATCCAGGCCGTGGGCGCCGAGTATCCGCAACTTCTGCTGTTGATCGTCGGCACGCTGTCCATTTTGGTGGCGGCACTTTCGATGTTTCGCCAGGACGACCTCAAGCGCCGCTTTGCGTACTCGTCTGTGGAGAACGTGGGCGTTATCGCCCTGTGCCTGGGTATCGGTGGCCCACTGGGTATCGCCGCAGCCCTGCTGCACTGCGTGTTCCACGGTTTTACCAAGACGCTTGCCTTCTGCGTGTCCGGCAACATTCAGCACGCCTTTGGCACGCGTAGCCTGGCCAAGATCCAGGGTGTCGTCGAGGTTGCCCCCGCAACCGCCGCGCTCGCCGTCCTGGCGCTGCTCGGTCTTGGTGCCTTCCCGCCCTTTGGCATGTTTATCTCCGAGTTCCTGACTTTTGTCGCCGGTGTTACCGCCGGTCCCATGTGGTTGGTCGTCGTGGTCGCCCTCGGTCTTACCGTGGCCATATCCGCGCTCACCCGCATCGCACTCAAGTCGGTATTCGGTCATGCGCCCCAGGGCATGGATAAGCATGAGGCCCCGGTGCTCATGCTTATCCCCGAAATCATCCTGGCTGTCATGATCTTGTGGTTTGGCATCGCCACTCCGCTGCCCCTCGTGCACGGTGTGGAGACCGCGACCGGCATCGTGCTCGAGCAGAGCACCGAGGAACTTCACGCGACGCCGATGTACCGCGCTGTGTTCGGTACCGAGACCGCTCAGAGCGAGGTGGAGTAACGAATGATTGAAACTGAGAACAAGGTGTATGCCCGTCGCTGCGAGAGCCATGTCGAGGCCCTGCGCCGCGCCGTTCCGGGCTGCATCGAGAAGGTCGAGTGGCAGTGCGAGGACCAGCTGACGATTACCGTCAAGCAGGACAAGCTGCCCGAGGCCGTCCACTACCTGTACTACGAGCGCTACGGCTGGATTCCCGTGATCATCGGTAACGATGAGCGCAGTCTGTGCGGCCGTTACGCCGTGTACTACGTCATCTCCATGGAGGGGGAGGATCCCGGCTGGGTGACCGTGCGCACCGAGGTTGATCCCGCCAAGATGACGTTCCCGTCCGTGACGCCGTTCGTCCCCGCCTGCGTGTGGGGCGAGCGTGAGCTGCGCGACATGTTCGGCCTGATCCCCGAGGGTCTGCCCGATCGTCGCCGCCTAGTGCTGCCCGACGATTGGCCCAGCGGCCTGTATCCGCTGCGTAAGGACTCCATGGACTACCGCTTCCGTCCCGCTCCCGCGAGCGACATGGAAAACTACGAGTTCTTGGCCGATACCAAGGGCAAGGAGACCACGCTCGTCCCCATGGGCCCGCTGCACATTACCTCCGACGAGCCCGGCCACTTCCGCCTGTTCGTCGAGGGCGAGACGATCGTCGACGCCGACTACCGTCTGTTCTACGTGCACCGCGGCATGGAGAAGGTCGCCGAGACGCGTCTGAACTATGACGCCGTGACGTTCCTCGCCGACCGCATCTGCGGCATCTGCGGCTGCGCCCACTCGGTGGCCTATGCCGAGGCCGTCGAGCGCGCCCAGGGCATTCATGTCCCGCCGCGCGCCCAGTACATCCGCGCCATC